>CAYOKH010000161.1:0-1525 GCA_964404505.1 uncultured Azoarcus sp. | reverse complement strand
ACGATCAGGTCGAGCTCGCTGCCGCCTGCATCCAGCGCGAGCGGCAGGGGTTGCTCGAACGCCTGCAGCAGCAGGCCTGCGGCCGGGCCGTCGAAGCGCGCGCTTGCGCAGAACAGCCCTGGCGATCCGGCCGAGCCGGACGGTACCAGGCGGTGCGGCCAGTCGGCGCGCACCACCGCGATCGCCGGGGCGGCGAGGGGGATGCGCCGTCCGTCGTCGAGTTCCAGGACGATGTGCCCGGCGGTGAGCAGATGAAGATGCAGCTGATCGCTCTCCGACGCCGGAACGTGCGTGACCGTGGTGGCATCTCCGGCGTGATGCACCGAGACCGCAGGCGCAAGCCCCTCCAGCAGGGCGGACAGGCGGTCGAGTCGCGGTATCGGGTTCATTGTGTACGATCGGCTATCGAAATTGAACGAATGATTGCAGATAGTGCGTCAGACTGCAAGTACGCCTCAACCCATTGGAGATACAGATGCTGCTGCCCCGCCAACCCGTGCCGTCCCTCGCCGTCGATACGCTTGCCCATGGACCCTTCGATCTGGCCGCCGAAAAGCCACGCAATTTCACCTTGCTCGCGTTCTACCGCGGGCTGCACTGTCCGATCTGCGCGAAGTACCTGATCGAGCTCGAACGGCTCGTGCCCGAATTCGACAAGCGCGGGGTCGGCGTCATCGCCCTGTCCGGCGATGGACGCGAACGTGCCGCCGCGATGGCCGACAAGATTCGCGCGGTGAATCTGCGAGTCGGCTTCGGAGTCGATCTTGCAAAGGCGCGCGAATGGGGCCTCTACGTTTCCGAGGGGCGGGGCAAGACCTCGATCGGGGTCGAGGAGCCCGCCCGCTTTGCCGAGCCCGGAACGTTTCTGGTGCGTCCGGAAGGGACGCTCTACTACGGTGCCGTGCAGACCATGCCCTTTGCCCGCCCAAACCTGAACGATCTGCTCGGCAGCCTGGACTTCACGATTCCGAACGACTATCCGGCGCGGGGGGAATACACGGGCCCCGTGTGACCGCTCTGTCCGGCCGCGCTGCAAGGTGACGAAGTCCTGCGTTCGCAGCCTGCGCTGCGGATGTCAGCACCCGGCCACGCAACTCCCGTTGCCGTCGAACTCCATCGTCCTGCCGCTGAGCGGGATGTGCACGGGCACCTTGACGGCGTTGCGGAACGTGTCCGTCTTGGTCCCGGGCAGCAACTCCCCGTTCTTGGTGGCCTCTTCGTTTGCATGCGAAGCTATGACCGCAGCGGGCTTGACCAGGTCGTTGATGACGTAGGCCGCCTCGGTCGGACCGGTGGTGAAGGTTCCGCCGATGTTGATGACGGCGAGATTGGCCGCGTAGTGACGATTCACGACGACTTCCTGCTCGGCGGTTATGCCGGTGTCGCCGGACAGGTACGCCACCAGCCCGTTGGTGAACTGCACGACGAAACCGCCCGGAGGTCCGACATAGGCGGTCAGGCCGATCTCGGCCAGCACCTTGGCGAAGTCGGTTCCGATGAAGATCGGGCTGAGCCCGTTGCTGTG
>CAYOKH010000160.1:0-1546 GCA_964404505.1 uncultured Azoarcus sp. | reverse complement strand
GGCGCCCTCTTCGCCCTCACCGAGTTCCTTCTGGATGGCCTTGACCTGCTCGTTGAGGTAATACTCGCGCTGGCTCTTTTCCATCTGGCGCTTGACGCGCCCACGGATGCGCTTTTCGACCTGAAGGATGTCCAGCTCGGTTTCCATCTGCGAGAGCAGCTTCTCGAGCCGCTCGGACGGCCCGAACATCTCCAGGACTTCCTGCTTCTGCTCGAGCTTGAGCGGCAGGTGTGCGGCGATCGTGTCAGCCAGACGCCCCGCATCCTCGATCCCGGACAAGGAGGCAAGTATTTCCGGCGGGATCTTCTTGTTCAGTTTCACGTACTGGTCGAACTGGGCAATGATCGCGCGGCGCATGGCCTCGACCTCATTGTCCTCACCTTCGGGCACCGGTATCGGCGTGACCTTGGCCACGAACAGGTTGGGCATGTCCTCGACCGAGTCCACCCTGGCACGCTGAACCCCTTCGACCAGGACCTTGATCGTGCCGTCGGGCAACTTGAGCATCTGCAGAATGTTGGCGACGCAACCGACGCCATAAAGATCGTCCGCACCGGGTTCATCCTTCGCGGCGGATTTCTGCGCAATGAGCAGGATGCTTTTGTCGGATTCCATCGCGTGCTCGAGCGCCCGGATGGATTTCGGGCGGCCGACGAAGAGCGGAATGACCATGTGCGGGAACACGACCACGTCGCGCAATGGCAGCAACGGAAGCTCGATCTGCTCGTTGGGGAGTTCAAGCGGGCTTGACATGATTTTTTTCTACCTCGAAGGAATATGTTGAGGTATGTGGGGATTCGACCGTGTAAATCAAGCTGCGCTCAGATTCGTTCAGTTCGAACCGGATACCTTTTGTTGATCCGCATACATCAGCAGCGGCTGGGCACCGTCCTCTATGGTTCCTTCGTCGACGACGACCTTCTCGACGCCTTCGAGTGCCGGGAGGTCGTACATTATGTCGAGCAGTGCGGCCTCCAGGATGGATCGCAAACCGCGTGCTCCGGTTTTTCGTCCGATTGCCTTGCGGGCGACGGCGTGCAGTGCCGCAGGACGAATCTCCAGCTCCACGCCCTCCATCGAGAACAGTTTCTGGTACTGCTTCACGAGTGCATTCTTGGGTTCGATCAGAATGCGGATCAGCGCTTCCTCATCGAGTTCCTGCAGCGTGGCAACCACCGGGAGACGACCGACGAATTCGGGAATCAGGCCGAACTTGACCAGATCCTCCGGTTCGACCTGGCGAAAGGATTCCGAGATACTCTTGCTGCTGCGACTCTTGACCTCGGCACCGAAGCCGATACCGGCCTTCTCCGTCCGTTCCCGAATGACCTTCTCGAGTCCGTCGAACGCACCGCCGCATATGAACAGGATGTTGGTGGTGTCGACCTGGATGAAGTCCTGGTTCGGGTGTTTGCGTCCGCCCTGTGGCGGAATTGACGCGGTGGTACCCTCGACGAGCTTCAACAGAGCCTGCTGCACACCCTCTCCCGAAACGTCTCGCGTGATTGACGGGTTGTCCGACTTGCGCGAGATCTTGTCGATCTCG
>CAYOKH010000159.1:0-1639 GCA_964404505.1 uncultured Azoarcus sp. | reverse complement strand
CGCGGCCCGCAGAAGGCCGCTCCCAGCGAAGGAGTCCCAGCATGTCTGCAGCGAAGATCGTCGTCCCAGAGGGCGGCGCCAAGATTACGATCGACAATGGCGTACTGAAAGTACCGGATAACCCGATCATTCCGTTCATCGAGGGAGACGGCACGGGTCCCGATATCTGGCGCGCGACAGTCCGCGTGCTCGACGCAGCCGTGGCCAAGGCCTATGGCGGCAAGAAACGCATCCACTGGATGGAGATCTACGCCGGCCAGAAATCGAATGACCTGTTCAATTCCTGGCTGCCGGACGAGACGGTGCAGGCCTGCCGCGAGTATCTCGTGTCGATAAAGGGTCCGCTGACCACGCCCATTGGCGGCGGTATCCGGAGCCTGAACGTGGCGCTCCGTCAGCTCCTGGACCTCTACGTCTGTCTGCGTCCGGTCCGCTGGTTCAAGGGCGTTCCCTCCCCGGTCAAGAAGCCGGAGGACGTGGACATGGTGATATTCCGCGAGAATACCGAAGACATCTACGCGGGCATCGAGTTTGAGCAGGGTTCCGCTTCGGGGAAGCGATTCCTCGACCTGTTTCGTGAGCATTTCCCGGACGAGTTCCGCAAGATCCGCTTCCCGGATTCGAGCGGCATCGGCATCAAGCCGGTGTCCCGCGAGGGCACAGAGCGGCTGGTGCGCGCCGCGATCCAGTACGCCCTGGACAATGGCCGCAAGAGCGTGACCTTCGTCCACAAGGGCAACATCATGAAGTTCACGGAGGGCGCATTTCGCAAGTGGGGCTACGGCCTGGCGGAGAGCGAGTTCAGCGACCACACCTATACCTGGGACCAGTGGGAGCGGACGCGCGATGAGCAGGGCGAGGCGGCGGCGAATGCGGAACAGAAGCAGGCGCTTGCGGGCGGCAAGGTACTGATCAAGGATGCGATCGCCGACATCACCTTGCAGCAGGTGCTTACTCGCCCGTCCGAGTTCGACGTGATCGCGACCTTGAACCTGAACGGCGACTATCTCTCCGATGCGCTGGCGGCGCAGGTGGGAGGCATCGGCATCGCGCCGGGCGGCAATATCAACTCGGTGACGGGGCATGCCGTATTCGAGGCAACACACGGCACGGCGCCGAAATACGCCAATCTCGACAAGGTCAATCCGGGCAGCCTGATCCTGTCCGGGGAAATGATGCTAAGGCACCTGGGCTGGCTCGAGGCTGCGGATCGCATCATCGGCGCAATGGATCGCACGATCGGCAGCAAGACCGTCACCTATGATTTCGCGCGCCTGATGGATGGAGCCAGGGAAGTGAAATGCAGCGAGTTTGCAGACGCCCTGATCGGCAACTTCGGCTGAATCATCGGCACGATGCCTGATCGGGTGCCCGATTCGGCCCTGGCGCGCGATTGCGCCAGGGCCATTTTCGATGCATTCGGCGACTACAACGCCGAGTTTCGCGAGGTCACGCGCCGGGCTCGGCTGCGTTTCGAAACGCGCGACTGGGTTGCGGGACGGGTCGACGCTACGGAAAGAATCGACTTGTACGATCGTTACGTGGCCACCACCACCGAGCTGCTGCGCAATCGCCTTGAAAAGCGCGCCACCGACCGGGAACTCTGGTTGCGGATCAAGACCTGTTTCGAGGACGAGAT
>CAYOKH010000158.1:0-1679 GCA_964404505.1 uncultured Azoarcus sp. | reverse complement strand
CGGACTGGCCCACCTCACGGGCCGGGGGGATTTGAGTCCAGCTTGCGGCCCCCGCCACATCGGCAAAGCCGCTAAAGAGGAGAACAGCATCATGATTCGCGAAGAATGGAAGTTCGACTACCGTGCCGATGAACTGGCCGAGGCGGCGCAACAGAAGCTGCGGTTCCATGAAGAGCGCCTCACCTTTTGGCGGGAAAAGAAGCACGAAGTCATGAACACGATCCGGGCCGAAGGGCTCGAGATCGACGAGAAGATCGCCGCTGGCTTCAGCAATCCCAAGTCGCGTGATTGGCACCGCGGCGCACAGGTGATGGTACGTAACGACCTGCAGAAAGACCTCGAGGAGTGTCTTGAGAAGCTCGAGTGGCATACCGCCCGGCGTGACGAATACGACGGATGGCACCAAGTGTTGTGCGCCCAGGCCGACCAGCGGCTTGAACTCGATATCGCCGACTGGTTGTTCTTCTTCGGGAGGGCGATATGAGTAGGCCTCTCGATTCTTTGCCGTCGCAGTTGGTGCTGCCCCCTCTACTTACTGATCGGGTGCTCAGCCCCGCGACTGCACTCGACCAAATCCGGTGCGCCGCTGATCTGCCTGAGCGGCTATTTTTTGGTGACCTCGATGAGTCGTCCTTTCAATCATCGGGTGTGGGCTGGACAGCGCGCTATCGTGGTGCGTTCGAGATGGGTGGCGTACTTACGTTCGATGGCCAGCAACTTGTCATCGACCAGACCTTCCTGGGTGCGCGGATACGCTCTGCTTGCCATGCCTCGACGCTGCTCGAGGTCCTCCAGATCGTCGGCCTCGGTTCGCACGTGCCGCTCGACAACGCCCTGCAGGACTGGATCGGAAACCGCATGAACGTACGCGTGGTGCCGACAGCGGAAGATGTGCCGAGTGCGTGGTATTACCCCGACGGGCCGACGCGTGACATCTGGCTTCCCATCCCAACTCACCGGATGCGAGATCTTGCCGGACTTCACTGTGTGCTCGCTGGCATCCAGAAGATCGGCGCTGGGCTTCGCGGCAGTTTCATTCTCGGCACGTCCGTCGTCAATTACGTCGAGGGCCGCAACGGAGCACAGTTCGAAGATCCAGGCCTGCTGTGCATCGACGTACTCCAGCAGTTGGGGTTACCCCCGGTCGAACTGCCCGTCAGACAACAGCCGCAAACGGGACCGGCGGTCTGGACCGTACAACGCCTGCATTACTTCTACCGCCTGACTGGATTTTTGCGTGACATGCCGGTGTTGCTCGAGGCCCTGCATATGCTGGGCTTCATCGGCACACCCGGGGCTTCGACTGGGTGGCCGGACGCGCCCGAGTACGCTGCGATCGTCCTGGCGCCGGAGTTGGCGGGCGTCATGGATCATCTTGCCTGGTTCGATCCTGACCATACTCGCAGGATATACCTCCCGAGGTTGGATAACGATCCTGCAGGCATAGCACGCGAGTTCGACGCAGATGCGCTTGAGATAGGCCTCCAGACCATTTGAAGCTGTCCCCGTTTGATGGACGCCATCAAACGGGGACAGCTTCAACCTTTCTCGCCGCCGTCATCAAAGCCGGGTTTGCCATCACCGGCACGTGGCCAATGCGCACGGAACTGAGCAACCGCATGATTGGCTCCGGCACCAACGCCCTCGCGTCCAGCATCGTCCTCGTCTGCCGCCAGCGT
>CAYOKH010000157.1:0-1691 GCA_964404505.1 uncultured Azoarcus sp. | reverse complement strand
TGAGCGTGCGCTTCTTCAGCTCCTTCGCGCACTCCTCGTCCCTGGGCAGGATGCGATCCGGATAGCCCGGCACGACCTATGGCAGCCGCCGGCGCATCGCCAATCGCAAACAATAACGCATTCGATGACGCAATCCATTGCGCAACGCTAACGTCAATGATATATGACGGCATCGATATGGGAGCATCCGATGGATAACGTGACCTATCTTCCGCGCCCCCGCGCTGTGCGCCCCGCGTCGGAACCCTTGGGATTGTATGTGCGCGTGGGCCGTAACGACCACAAGGAGCTTCTGAACCTGCTTTCGGCGGGAGACCTCAGGTGTCACGGTGTGGTCGTCGATGCGATATACACTGATCGGCATAGAGAGCTTCGGGAGCACATCGTCGAGCATCGGCTGGACGCGATTCTTGATCCGAAGACCCAGGCGGCGGCGACGATCGGGGGATACACGGAAGCGATCGGAGCGCTTCCATGGGGATTGGACCGACCTCATCGGCTCGATGATTTCGAGGGCCGGTCCGGCCGGGAACGCATGGCCCGACTGGGAGACTTCGCGATCGAACACGGGTTCACTCAGATTCTAGCGCCGACCCATCTCTTGCAGGATGCAACCGATCCTTGGCTTGCTCGCGATGTCGAGGCCGCCGAGTGGCTGAGAGCTCATCTGGATCGCAGCGGCGGAGCCCGGATCGAGTTAATCTACTCTCTCGCCATACCCTACCGCGTATTCAGGAGTCGCGCGCAGCGACACTTGCTGATCGAGACTTTGCGCGGGATCTCAGCCTCGGCTCTCTGGCCAAAAATCGATGGATTTGGGACCTCCAGCTCGCCCACGGCCGCCTGCACCTACATCGATGCCGCCGCCGATTTCCACGAACTGGGCGTACCTGTGGTCGGCGATCACGTCGGTGGCCTCGTGGGGCTTGGGTTGCTTGCTTTCGGCGCGGTGAGCGGGATCGCGCACGGCGTGACGATGCAGGAGCGCTTTGATGCTTCGCATTGGAAGAAGGAGCGACAGCCCGGCAACGGATGGTCGATTGCCAAGCGAGTGTATGTTCGCGAGCTGGACCTTTTGTTAAAGGCGGACGAGGCGCGCTTATTGCTCGAGAGCACGACGCGCGCCCGCGGGCTTTTTGGCTGCCGGAACCATCACTGCTGCCGGCGTGGTGTCCAGGACATGCTGGAGAACCCGGCTCGACACTTCCTGTATCAGCGCATGGGAGACGTGGCAGAGCTGGGACGGACGCCGGAGTCTTTGCGCGTCCCCACCTTCCTTGAACAGCATCTTCGCCCGAGAACGGATCAGGCCTTGGCTGCGGCGAACATCAACTGGTCGGACGATGCGATGGCGAAGAAAACCCGTGAGAAGCGGAAATGGTTGGATGCTCTACGGGTCACGTTCGGACGCTACTACGAATCCAATCCGCCGCGCTCGTTCGCGTCGGTACCGCCGCGACGAGCCGTTCGTGAAAGCGAAGTTGGACCGGCCCAGCAGCAACAATAACGCGAAGGAATGGGGGAGAACATGAGCAGCGCGGTCGCCCGGAAGCTCGAGTCCATCCGTGCCAAGGGAGGACTGAAGAGCGTAGACGTGGCAAATGTGCTCGGTCTCCGCCCTGAAGCAGTCTCACGATGGAATCAGGGCAAGGCCTTTCCGCAGCCGGACAAGGAGCGACTGCTTCTCGAGC
>CAYOKH010000156.1:0-1694 GCA_964404505.1 uncultured Azoarcus sp. | reverse complement strand
GTGACGGTCCTGGTGATCGCCTGTCCACACGCCCTCGGCTTGGCCGTGCCGCTGGTCGTCGCCATCTCCACGACCCTGGGTGCGCGGAACGGCCTGCTCGTGCGGGATCGGCGCGGGCTGGAAGAAGCCAGAAACCTGGATACCGTGATTTTCGACAAGACCGGAACGCTCACGTTGGGAGAGTTCCGGGTGGTAGAGATGTCGGTGGCCGAGGGGGAGTCCGAGGAGAACATGCTCCGGATCGCGGCCGGAGTGGAGTCGGAATCCGAACACCCGATCGCACGTGGCATTCTGAAGACGGCGGTGGAACGCAAGCTCGAAGTGCCGCCAGCGGACGGATTCCGGGCCGTGACCGGGAAGGGTGTCGCTGCATCGGTCGGGGGCGTCGAGTATCACATGGGCGGTCCCGCGCTCCTCAAGGCAGAGAACGCGCAGGTGTCAGATACGCTTCGCAAGGCCGCCGACGCGGCCGCCGGTCGCGGACAGGCTGCCATTTATCTGCTCAGGGACAGCAAGGCCCAGGCGGTCTTCACCGTGGCCGACGCCATCCGCGAGGAGAGCCGCGAGGCAATCCGCGCGCTGCACGCTCGGGGAATCGAGGTGGCCATGCTCACCGGTGATGCACAGTCAGTCGCGGATGCCGTCGCCGCTGAACTGGACATCGACACCGTGTTCGCGCAGGTCCTGCCCGAGGACAAGGCCGCCAAGGTACGCGAGCTGCAGGATCAGGGAAAGAAAGTCGCGATGGTGGGGGACGGCGTGAACGATGCCCCGGCCCTGGCCACCGCCGATATCGGAATCGCGATCGGCGCCGGTACCGATGTCGCAGTGGAGGCCGGTCACATCGTGCTGGTACGGTCCGACCCGCGCGACATCCCGAAGATCGTCGAGTTGTCCCGCGCGACCTACCGAAAGATGCTCCAGAATCTCTGGTGGGCGGCGGGTTACAACATCTTTGCCATTCCCCTGGCCGCTGGCGTGCTTGCCGCGTGGGGTATCCTTCTCACTCCGGCCCTGGGCGCGGTATTGATGTCTGCGAGCACCGTGGTCGTGGCGATCAACGCTCAGCTCCTCAAGCGGGTGCAACTGTGACAATGCCCGCATGGCGCCCATCAATCGGGTGCAGCGGAAGGTCCGCTGCGGGGCCCGCCCGCTGAACCGGAGCGTTAGCCATCTACCGCAACTTACGCTACCCAGCACCGTAGAAAGAAGAAACCCATGAATCAGAACGTCAAGCTCAGGAACGAATCTGATGCCGATGTGAGCGCGATAGCCGAGGTGACAGCGGCCGCGTTCAAGACTCTGGAAATCAGCAATCACACTGAGCAGTTCATTATCACGGCGCTGCGCACCGCCAAGGCTCTTACCGTATCGCTAATCGCAGAAGTTGATGGCAGCGTAATCGGACATATCGCTTTCTCTCCCGTAACCATTTCCGACGGCACTCGAGACTGGTACGGCCTGGGGCCTGTTTCTGTGTTGCCGGAATACCAGCGGCAGGGCATCGGCAAAGCACTGGTGCAGGCAGGACTGTCCCAACTGAAGGAGATGAATGCCCAAGGATGTTGTCTTGTTGGACATCCCGAGTACTACAGGAAGTTCGGGTTCAAGAGCATGCCGAAGCTTGTGCTTGAGGGAGTGCCACAGGAGTTCTTCTTCGCTCTGTCTTTCGACGGGCACTTTCCGCAGGGCAC
>CAYOKH010000155.1:0-1701 GCA_964404505.1 uncultured Azoarcus sp. | reverse complement strand
TTCGTTGCCGGTGTCCCGCCAGGCTTGTGCGTCCACAGGCCATTGCGTCCCTTGCGGTACCAATGGAAGTCCCAATGCGGACCGACGACGAGGGCCACGAGGTGGCCTTCCTTGGGACATTTGTTGTTGGCGCTCGGTGAGTTGATGAGCGCGTCGGCAATCGCTCCGGCGCGCACCTGGGCGCAAGTGATGCTTGAGTACATCGCGCCGTTCGCGAGGCCGGGTTGCGCGTACGTGTCACTGCGATAGTTCGTGCCGTAGTTGTAGCAGTTGTTGTTGTACTGCACCTGGCCTGCGTCATTCCACCAGGTTGGCTCCCATAGCGGCGCGCAGAGGCACCTGACGCGAATGGGCCAGCGAATGATGGGTGGCCACTTGAGATGCTCGAGCAGGTGGCGATAACGCTGCAGGTCCTCGCGCACGTGCGCGGCAAACTCGGTCCCCAGGCCCGTCAACCGTATCGGGCCCGTTGATCCGCAAATGAAGTCTTCGAGATTAGGGTCGCGGGCCGGGAACGCGGTTCGTCCGGAGCGCACGACACCGCCCGCCACGCGCGCCGCGGGGCCGATGCCGCGAGCCAGTGCACGCGGTGCACGGGCCGTGCGCTTGGCGCTCGGCTCTTCGACTCTTTCGATGATCAGACCGCGGTAGCCGAGCGTAGACTCCGGTACGGGCCGTGCCCGCACTCCGCGTTGGCGAGGTGCCGCCAGCCGCGCAAGTATCTCCTTCTCCTCTTGCCCTTCCACCACGACCGCCGGATTCGGCCGGCCGCTGAACACATCGAAGGTTATGCGCAGTGCCATGAGCCTACCCTCCGTAACCTGGTGCTAATCACGATGATCGGCGATCAAAGCTTAAGAACAAAGTCCTAATCGAGTTCGCCGGAAAGCTAGCCCAAGTCGGCTTCCACCGAGTCAATCACATCACTATCGATGGATCCGAGTCGAATCCCGACGCGGCGGTGCGCGACCTGGGCGTCTTTCAGCAGCCTGACATAGGTGGAGTACTGATGGTTCGACTTCGGGAGTCGGTAAAACCGCGCCGACTCCAGGAACGTTACCTCCGCGTGATCCGCGCCTGTCGGTTCGCTCACACGCGCTACCGCCATCTCGCGTACGACGGGACCGCCCGGCTCTGCCGGATCAAACTCGACCATGCTGGGTGCCTTCCCTCAACACGTAACCAGATTCTTGTAGTCGATGAGCGTCTGATCGGTAGCGGTATAAGCCGGATCGGTGGTGAACGCCGTTCCCGAGCCATTCGCAGGGGTATAGGCCGATCCGGGTTGGATCGTGAACAGCGACACCTTGGCGCTTGCGTGGCACGTCTTGTTCTCCTGGGCGCTGAGCCATGTGCTCAGGAGGACAGGTTTGTCGAACATGCTGGGGTCGATTACGAGCGCCAGCGTGAAGAGGTTTGCCACCCTCACACGGACAAGAGGAGCAACGTGGTACCACCAGGTTACGCAGCAGCCTCCCCATTTGTCGGCCTTCACCGCAAGGCGGTCGTTGCCCGTGACCGCAAAACTGAACACCTTCTCGCAGCAATAACGATACTTGTTGGTGATGATCCACCGCATCTTGTGCGCCCGTGCGTAGCAGCCGTCGCGCACGTACTGAAACGGAATGCAGGGCGTGACGGCAGGGGGTCCGGGAAGGTGGCAGGATTGCTTGGCGCAATAGTCGAATATCTGCTTGGCAG
>CAYOKH010000154.1:0-1717 GCA_964404505.1 uncultured Azoarcus sp. | reverse complement strand
AGCTTCCTGGCCTCGATCTCCGACATGAACTCGACCTGCGACGATCTCGTCCGATTCTTCAGGGCCGTGGTTGGCGGTCGTCTCTTTCGGGACCCTGGCACTTGGCGCCGGATGCGGGCGCGATGGCGACGGTTCGCGCAGTATCGACGCGCTGTTCGCCCAGCCCGTCTGGCAGACCAATTTCGCCGACGGCCGGACGTTGACGTTCGCGCCGAAATTCCGTGTCTATCTGGACAAGAGCGACAACCGCGACGTCCACCGCTTTCGCGGTTATGCGGACTGGAATTTTCGCTATGGACGTGAAAACGCGTGGATGCTGAATACGCGCCTCAGGCATGGCACGGCCGGAGGCAGCGCGCAGTTCGATCTGTCCTACCCGCTGCGTGCGCCGCTGTTCGCCCGTACCGGCAGCTTCGTTCATCTCCAGGTATTCAGCGGTCACGGGCAGACCCTGCTCGAGTACGACGTGCGCAAGAAACCGCAGGTGCGCTTGGGATTGTCGATCGTCCGCTGAGGCTCACGGCAGGGCTGCCCATAACCGGTAAACTCCCGGATCCAGGTAGTTCGGAGCATTGCCTGCAGCCTCAGCGCTTCGGGGGGCGCACCGCTAAGGGAGCGCCCCCGACCATCGACAGGAAGCTTTATATTGCCTATGTTTATATTGCCTTTGGAATGCAACCCTTGGAAAGGAACTGCCATGTCCATGAATGACTATTACAACGCCAAAGCCACGGGCATTGCCGACATGTCCAGGCCCGGCGCCGTTGATGGGCTGATTGCACGTCAGAACGAGGATGCTGCACGCGACCGGGCCCGCAGGAGCGAGACGGGCGGTCAGAGCGGGGGCGAAGCGACCCATCCTGTCGTCTGGCTGTTCGGACTCATCGGCGCATTTGTCGGCGGCGTCCTGCAGCCGTGGGGCTTGCATTGGTCCGGGGCTGCGTTCTTCGGCTTCATCATTTGCGGGATGCTCTCCGGCGTGCTGATGAAGTTCACAATCGGCAAGATCATCCTTGCGGTCGTCGGCATTGGCTTTTTCATACTCATCGGGGTCGGAATCGCAAGGGCCGGTTGAGCGGAGCGCTCAGGATGAATCAGCCGAATAAGCGTGGCGTATAGGCGTTTCAGACACCTCCGCGCTCATTTCTGCAGTGACGACTGATCCTGGACCCGGCAGGTGCGCCTGGGATTGTCGATCGTCCGTTGAGTTGCGGGATGGGGACGGAGATGACCTCCCGGCCCTGCATCGATCGGCCTGTCGCATATGCCGTGCGCAATCATCGCGGTCGTCTAGACTGCAATGGTGGAGCCCCTGCGGATCTTCCTCTCCTATCCGTCATCCCGCCACGACGTGGCCGAGAGTCTCTTTCACGAGCTCAAGAATGCGGGCCACCAGGTCTTCTTCGACAAGAGCCGTCTCGATCCCGGCAAGCCCTTCAGCCCGAAGATCCAGTCCGAGATCCTCGCCTGCGATCTGTTCCTGTTCCTGATCACGCCCGATTCGGTCGCCGAGGGGCGCTACACCCGCACCGAACTGCGCATCGCCCGCGACCAGTGGGCGAGCCCGCCGGGCATCGTGCTGCCGGTGGTGCTCGAAGACACGCCGATGGAGGCCATTCCGACCTTCCTCAAGTCGCGCCACATCTTCCGGCCAGAGGGCAACGCCGCCGCCGAAATCGCGCTCGAAGTCGCGCGCCTCGCCGCCGAACGCGCGGCC
>CAYOKH010000153.1:0-1741 GCA_964404505.1 uncultured Azoarcus sp. | reverse complement strand
CCGTACATGCACGCGGGCCAGCTCGCGTCCCTCGAAGAAGTCGTCGCGCACTATGCGCGTTCACCCGCCGCGGCGGTCGGCCACTCCGAGTTGGCGCATGCAGGAAAGGGTCACGCCGAGCGCAAGCCGATTCGGCTCACGGAGGAGGAGGCTCGCGACCTGGTCGCATTCCTCAAGACGCTCAGTGGTCCGATCAAATGAGCGCCGGACAGTTGGGTCTGCATGAAACGGAACGCGGCGGTCAGAGATTTCCTACTTTGATGACCACAAACACTGCAGACCGATCGCGCCCGCTCCCGTCTCACGTGGCGGTCTTCGGCACTGCCGGCGGGCTCGGTCAAGGCATCCTCAGCGTATGCCGGGGAGAACGAGTCGGGTTCACCGCCATCGTCCGCTCGCGCCCGGAACGAATCACCGACGTCCCGTCGGGATCGCGCGTCGCTGTGGTCCCCTCTCTTGCTGACCGCCACGCCCTGACGGCGGCGCTTGCTGGGGCCGACGCGGTGCTCACCGCTCTGGGTGTCACATCGACGAGCCGCGATTCTTCGGCATTGCTCTCCGCGAACACGGAGACATTGGAGCAGGCGATGTTGGCGGCAGGCGTTGACCGGATCGTCGTGATCAATACGCTGCTCACCTCGTTGCCGGGCTAGCCTGCGAGCTTGTTGATGCGCTTCCTTTTAAGTCTGCCCGGCACGGCTGGCCGCGGGACCGGGGATGCACTGGGCCGCGGAGCACTTTCATCACTGCGATGGACGCTTGTGCGCGGCGGCCTGAACTCACGCGGCGAGGACGAACGTCCGGTCGCCTCGCCCGGTTGGGCCGGCGCGCTCAACTCCTGGATGCCGGTCTCGTACCGCGCGATGGGCCGGTGGATGCTGGAAGAGGCTGCGGCCAACAAATTTGTCCGGGCGGCACCGCTGGTGTCACGGTCTCGTCACTAAATCGCAGCGGTTACAGAGGCCGGGCTGCTGCGGCAGCGGATACATGTCATTTTCTTCAGCGCGTCATTCAGTTCCCCGGTCCAACAAGCCGGAGGCCGTCAATGTCGAAGTCAGCACCTCGCTCAACAAGCGTGCCCACCCGTTCGTCGAAGTCATCACGATCTGGCCCGCTCTCCGCAACTTCAATAGCCTCATCAAACTCCTCAAGAAGGTCGTCTAGCGCATCCCCCTCCCACCTCGCGCATATCAGCATTGCCCCATAGCTCGCAACTACATACTGCGCCGATACTGCCCCCCCACCTCGAACAGCGCGTTCGTAATCTGCCCCAACGAGCAGACCCGAACGGCATCCATCAGCACCGCAAACACGTTGTCGTTCCTGATGACCGCCTGCTGCAGCCGCTTCAGCATCTTCGGCGCATCCTTTGCGTGGCGCTTCTGGAAGTCCTGCAGGCGCTTCAACTGGCCCTGCTTTTCCTCCTCGGTCGAGCGCGCGAGTTGGAGGGTCGTCGGCACCGGGTCGCCGTGCGGGTTGCGGAAGGTGTTGACGCCGACGATCGGGTACTCGCCAGTGTGCTTCAGGTGTTCGTAGTGCAGTGACTCTTCCTGGATCTTGCCGCGCTGGTAGCCAAGTTCCATCGCACCGAGCACGCCGCCGCGCTCGCTGATCGACTCGAACTCCTTCAACACCGCTTCCTCAACGAGTTCCGTGAGTTCGTCGACGATGAAGCTGCCCTGGTTCGGGTTCTCGTTCTTCGCCAGGCCCCACTCGCGGTTGATGATCATCTGGATCGCCA
>CAYOKH010000152.1:0-1753 GCA_964404505.1 uncultured Azoarcus sp. | reverse complement strand
TATAGCCTCGGGAGCAGACAGCGGGATCTCGGCGCAGGCGGCGCCCCGGCGCAGTCCGCCGCGCCCGAGGTCCCGGCCTGCTGTTTGTCACTGGCCTGACGTAGCAACGTCGGCGATTGCATACAGGCGGACCTGTTCAGTACCAAGAGCCGTTTCCCAAACGCCGAGGACGTAATCACTTCCGATTTCAAGGCGGGGATCCAGATGAGGATGAGGTCCGCTGGGCCGACGCACGCCAGGCGGCAGTCGGATGTGCCGCATAAAACGGCCTTCGGGTGTGAAACATGAGAACAGCACGGCATCGACCCAGTCGGTCGGGTAGTGCTGGGCGCACACGTTGCCTTCTCGATCAGCAACGAGCGAGCGGAAAAGCGGGACTTCGGCAGGTGGTCCCGATTCGTCAAATCCAGCCCGCCACCAGCGCTCCAATTCCTCTGATCCTGTGCCGAATGCCGCCACCCAGCTGTCGACCCAACGATCCACGATTGCGGCGCTCATCCGCTGCGCGGGCGCCGGGATGCGCAGGATGCGCTTCAAACCCTCCCGCAGCTCGTACACGTAAATCGACCTGCTGTCGGTCGACGACAACACGAAGATCAATCCCTGGCCCGCAGCCACGTCGCTGGTGCTTCCCAGCGGCCGAAAGGCGCGAGCAAAAGCACCCCGGTACCAGACGCGCGCCTCCTCCGAAGAACGGAAGGACCCGATCGAGGAGAACCGGCCGGATGGCAAATCGATGTGGCCGAATTCCGCAGGGACGCTGTATACGCCCGGGCGCTCCTCGGACGTTCCGGCAAATTGCCACGCGATCAGCGTTTGTTTGCCTCCGACGCCGATTACGTACGGGAGTGCGGCACCCAGGATCGCATGCGTTCCTATGAACGCACCGGAGTGGTCGAAGACACTGACCCTCTGAAGTCTGGCATCGTAAACGGCGATCGTGTCGCCGCTGAGCCGCACCATGGAGGAAATGCTTCGGAACTCTGCCGGCCCTTCACCGCTTCGGCCAACCGTGTTCAGGAGCTGCCCGTCTGATCCGAAGATCCGCAGCTCATTGGTTCCGGCATTTGCAACAACGATCCGCTCATCAGACAGTCGAACGGCCCCTACTACCCGATACAGCTCCGACGACTGTTCTGCAACGGCCGCTCCGATGACCGTCAAGGGGGCAGGGCCAACTCCTGCCGAGGCCGGTTCCGCAGGCGGCGGCCACGGCAAATAGACGATGTCCACCCCCGCGGAATCGATGACGGTTCGGGCGTCTGACGGGTGCGGCCTGCCATCGCAGCCGAAAATCATGCAGCCCAGCGCGAACATCATGGCAACCAATGCTCGGCGCATGCTCCGTGCTCCCGTCATCCGCCGGCTGCCACGACGTCCGTAGCATCACGGCACCGGCCGCTGCAGGCTGACCAATCTGGCAGGTTCGTACGGCAGATTGGTCGGTGTGCAGCGCGAATCGGGCGGAAATCGCCGCGCGGGCGCTGCAGGCTGACCAATCTGGCGGGCTCGTTCGGCAGATTGGTCGGTTTGCAGCGCGAAACGGGCGGAAGCGTTCGCGCGAGCGCTGCAGGCTGGACAATCTGCGGACTGATTTTCGCAGATTGGCATCGTAGCCGTCGGGACCGAAAGTAGCCCCATGCCCCTGCCCCATGCCCGACGCTTCTCGTGACCCGCACCCCGCTCCCTACTCCTCCCCCAGCACCCTCGCCGGATCGATGCGCGTAGCCCGCCACGCCGGCACCCCGCTCGC
>CAYOKH010000151.1:0-1780 GCA_964404505.1 uncultured Azoarcus sp. | reverse complement strand
CCTGCGCGGCCGGCCTTCCCCGTGGCGTGGTGCTGATGGATGCGGGTTATGGCTGTAACACGGACCTGCGCGCCGGCATCGGCGCGCAGGCACTGTGCTATGTCGCCGGCATCATGCCGCAGACCACCGTATGGCCACCCGGCACCGGGCCGCTGCCGCCGAAGACGTGGTCGGGCCGTGGCCGCCATCCGAAGCTTATTCGCCGGGACGACAAGCATCAGCCGATCTCGGTCAAGCAACTCGCGCTCGGCTTGCCCAAGCGGGCCTGGCGCAGGATCGAATGGCGGGAAGGTGCGGCCGAGCGGCTGTCCTCGCGCTTTGCGCGCGTACGGGTTCGGGTCGCGCATCGCGACTACAATCTCACCGAGAGCCGGCCGCTGGAATGGCTGCTGATCGAGTGGCCAAAGGGTGAGGATGCGCCGACCAAATACTGGCTCTCGACGCTTCCACAGGACACGACTTTCCGCTCGCTGGTGGACATGACCAAACTGCGCTGGCGCATCGAGCGCGACTATCAGGAACTCAAGCAGGAGGTCGGGCTCGGGCATTTCGAAGGACGCGGATGGCGCGGCTTCCATCACCACGCCACGCTGTGCATCGCGGCCTACGGTTTCTTGGTCTCCGAGAGGGAGACGATTCCCCCCTGTGGACCTCGTTCCGTCACCTTGTTCCCGCAACCTGCCGTACCCGACAATTATCGACCCAGAGGTTCCGCCATTGCGGCCTGAACGACACATCCCAAACTCGATCGCGACCATGCGCCGGCGACTGATCGTTGCACTCATCAGGACGCTCTCGCGATGTCCCTGCTGTGCCGCACAAATCCGAAGGCGACCACACCGGTATTTCGTGACGCAGTAAGATTAGAGATTGTGCGGAAATGGCGACGCCGGACTGCCTCTGCCCGAAGCACTCCGGCGTGGCGCGATGAGTCCGCGGCGAGCGGTCAGGACGACGTGGCTTCCACGGTCTCTTTCACGGGCTTCTTGCGCAGACCGTCGTAGAACGCATAGGCCAGGAGCGAGGCCGTCATGATCGTGATGACCGCGCTGATCGGACGCTCCAGGAACACCATGAAATCGCCGCGCGAGATCAAGAGCGTGCGGCGCAGGTTCTCTTCCATCAGCGGGCCGAGCACGAAGCCGAGCAGCATCGGCGCCGGCTGCAGGTCCAGAAGCCGCATGCCGTAGCCGAGCGCGCCGAAGCCCATCACCATCAGCACGTCGAAGGTGCTGTTGTTGACGCTGTACACGCCGATGCAGACGAACATCAGGATCGCCGGATACAGCAGGTGATACGGCACGGCGAGCAGACGGATCCAAAGACCGATCAACGGAATGTTCAGGACCAGCAGCAGCACGTTGCCGATCCAGAAGCTCATGATCAGGCCCCAGAACATGTCGGGCTTCTGCACCATGAACTGCGGGCCGGGCACGATGCCGTGGATCGTCAGCGCGCCGATCATCAGCGCCATGATGACGTTGCCCGGGATGCCCAGCGTCAGGGTCGGGATGAACGCGGTCTGGTCAGCGGCGTTGTTGGCGGCCTCCGGCGCGACGACGCCCTCGATCGCGCCCTTGCCGAAGCGCTCCGGCTCCTTCGAAATCTTCTTTTCGAAGGCATAGGCCATGAACGAGGCGATCACGCCGCCGGTGCCCGGCAGCGCGCCGAAGAACGAACCGAAGCCGGTGGCGCGAAGGATCGGCTTCCAGGACCGCCGCCAGTCGTCGTTGGTCGGCACCATCGAGCGGAACGTGATCGATTTCCTGTCGATCTGCCC
>CAYOKH010000150.1:0-1830 GCA_964404505.1 uncultured Azoarcus sp. | reverse complement strand
CCGCTTCGACGTCGGCGAGATCCACCCGGTAATCGCCGGATTCGCCCAACAGGCCAGAGATCAGGGCTCCGATCTTGCCGGCCCCGAGAACGAGAACTCGATGCATAAGGATGCTCCATTCGGCCGGGACCGGCGCGAAACCGGGTCCGCATGTACGGCGAGCCCGGCCTCCAGGGGAGCGGGCTCGCGGCTGACCATGCATTATCGCGGCTCCGTGGACACGGCGCCAGCGGGTCTCGGCAGGGCGATGCTTTTGCACTGCGGCATTGCGCGGTAGGATGGGTTCATGACCGCGAGACCCGCGCATCTCGATTGGCATCCCGCGAGCTGGCAGACCAAGGTGGCTGGCCAGCAGCCCATGTACCCCGACGCCGACGCTGTCGCGTCGGTGGTGGCGCGCCTGAGTACGCTCCCGCCCCTGGTCGTTTCCTGGGAAGTGGAGGCCCTGCAGCAGCAGATCGCGCGCGCCCAGCGCGGTGAGGCCTTCCTGTTGCAGGGTGGCGACTGTGCGGAAAACTTTGCGGACTGCAATTCGGACCAGATCGCGCGCAAGCTCAAGATCCTCTTGCAGGTCAGCGTAGTGTTGCTCCACAGCCTCAAGAAACCGGTCATCCGGGTCGGACGGATGGCCGGGCAGTACGCGAAGCCCCGCTCGGCGGACCAGGAGACCCGCGCGGGCGAGACGCTTCCCAGCTATCGCGGTGACCTGGTGAACCGGAACGGGTTCACCCTCGGCGACCGTACGCCGGACCCGGAACTCATGCTGGTCGGGTACCAGCGGGCGGCGCTGACCCTGAACTTCGTGCGGGCGCTGGCGGAAGGCGGTTTCGCGGACCTGCATCACCCCGAGTACTGGGACATCGGGTTCGCGCAGTCCACGCCATTCGAGAAGGCCTACAAGCGCATTGTCAGGAGCATCACCGACTCGATGGACTTTTTCGAGTTCATTTCGGGCCAACCGGTGCACCGGACGCGGCGCATCGACTTCTTTGCTTCGCACGAGGGCCTGCACCTGCTCTATGAACAGGCGCAGACGCGCTTCATCGAGCGCCGTGGCCGCTGGTACAACCTATCGACGCACTATCCCTGGATCGGCATGCGCACCGCCCAGGTCGATGGCGCTCACGTGGAGTATTTCCGTGGCATCGCCAACCCGATCTCCGTCAAGGTCGGCACAGGCATGAGCGCGGAGTGGCTTCAGGCGCTGATCGAGACGCTCAATCCGCATAACGAGCCGGGGCGCCTCAGCCTGATACATCGTTTCGGGGCGTCGCAGATCGCCTCGCACCTCCCGCCGATGATCGAGGCGGTCAGGGCGAGCGGGGCAACTGTCTTGTGGGTGTGCGATCCCATGCACGGCAACACCGAGTCGACGGCCAGCGGCATCAAGACACGCAGCTTCGATCGGATCCTGTCGGAAGTGGAACAGGCATTCCGGATTCATGAGGAAATGGGCAGCTACCTCGGGGGAGTGCACTTCGAACTGACCGGCGACGATGTCACCGAATGCATCGGCGGCGCGCGCGGCCTTACCGAGACCGACCTGGCTCGGGCCTACCTTTCGCAGGTGGACCCGCGCCTGAATTACGAGCAGGCACTCGAACTCGCGATGCGGATCGCGGAGTTGCGCGGTCGTTGAGCAGCCCCGCGGGCACCGCAATTTCACGCCAGTCGCCGGGCGCCATGCCATCGAGCGTAAAAGGGCCCACGGCGGAACGCACCAGCCGCAGCGTCGGATAGCCGACGGCGGCCGTCATGCGCCGCACCTGGCGGTTCCTGCCCTCACGCAATTGCAGCTCAAGCCAGCTGTCCGGCACTTGCTTGCGAAAC
>CAYOKH010000149.1:0-1884 GCA_964404505.1 uncultured Azoarcus sp. | reverse complement strand
TGATCACCCGCTACCGCTCCGGGCTCGACCTGCTGCGCCAGACCCCGGCGTTCTTCCGGCAGGTGTGCCATCCGCGCCTCGAAAAATCCTTCGAGGGCGTGTACCGCTACATGGACGCCGTGTTCGACGGGCGCAACCCCTACACGGTCGCCATGGAGCGCAACCTGTTCTATCTCGAGCAAGTGCTCGAGGGCGAGCGCTGGCCGTTGCTGCGGCGCCGCCCGTCGTGCGAACTGGCGGAGAACGGCGCGCTCGAGCTGATCCGCCGGATGGTGGCGGAGCAGATCAAGGAATATCGGAGCGAAGCGGCCTAGCGCCGGCTGCGTGCCAGCCAGTCGCTTCGGCGGCAAGCACCGTCAGCCTCGACTCCTCGCTAGACGGCGCGCGCGCGCCGCCATGATTCGTTGGCAAAGTACGAGTAGACGTTCGCCCATCGTTCCGGGAGTGGGCCGCACCGTTACCGCAAGAAGTTGCCCAGCCGCAGCGAGAGCGTCAAAACATGTAAGAACGCGGATAACGCGGCCATCCCGCACATCGATGAGATCAATGCCTTCCTGTCTCAATCGGTGGCCAGTCGGGGCGAACCCGGGCGGCACAAGCGGCGCCAGATGAGTTGCCGTGATCCGCCAGGGTATGGCGCAACGGGTTCCGTCGGGAGCGGCACAGATCGGCTCCAGGATTTCATACCGGAAATCTGGAAACGCCCGAAGGATGGATTCGGCAAAGGCCCGGACGGCAGCGCGACCGCTCGCAGGTGGCTGCGGCATCGCTGGGTCGTACCACTGGACGTCCGCATGCAAGAGGCCTGCAAAGCGCCCAAAATCGCGCGAGTTCCACGCGTCAAGCAGGTCGCGGGCTACCGCCGTTGCATCCGAAGCACCGTGGGACACTGGCCTGGCCTGGTCGGATTCGCGGCCGTCTAACATTTGCGTTGAGCGGCGCGCGGAAGCTGTGACGCTGAAAGAAAGCACTTTATCCCAGACTCCATCTTTAGCAGTCCAGTCATCGAACACTCCTTGGCGCGGCCCCTCCAGCGCTCAGTTGGGCGACCTGGGCGGCATTCTGGACGTTATCTTCTTATCTCACACATCAACGCGATGAGGTTCTCGTCCGGATCTCGTAGAAACGCCATCCAGAGATCATGATCCGGCATCTCCGCAATCAGGCGTGGATCTGTTTCAAACTGGACACCTCGCTTGGACAGCGTCTCGAACGCTGACTGAAGATCATCGACTTTGTAGTAGATGACAGAGCTGTTTCCAGCCTGAGCTCTGGCAGGACCATCAAGCATCAAGCGGATGCCACTCAGATCAAAAAAGCCGAGCCCAGGTGGCGCCTGAAATAAGAACCGCATTCCCAAGGTGTCACGGTAGAAGCGGATGGCTCGCTCTACGTCCGTAACCGGAACGGCAATCTGTCCGATTTTCGCTAACCCAAAATCCAATACAGGCTCGCTCATAGCCAAGCTCCGGCACATTCGGGCAAGTACAGGTCCATCAGACTCTAGAAATCGCATTCTTTCATCATCGTATCCACCATCGGTAACCTGATTCAAGCCAGAAGGGCTTGGATGCAGCACCCGCTAGCAGTGGATCGAGCAGAGCGCTGCCTTCTACCAAAGCTTCGACCGCCAGGAACTGCCGGATCTGGACCGGTCGTACACGGACTTCGTGGCAGACCAGCTCGCACGGCTCGGCAAGGAGATCGGGAAGAAAGTGGTCACCAGCGACCAGGTGCAGAACGTAATCAGACAACTCACCAAGAAGGGCTACATCGGCGCAACCCGGCGGCGTGGCGAATACCGGATCGAAGACACGGAGCTCAGGACATGGCTCGCGATCAGGCGCCAGCCGTACGGCTCGCAGCCTTCAGCGCGGCCATCGC
>CAYOKH010000148.1:0-1885 GCA_964404505.1 uncultured Azoarcus sp. | reverse complement strand
GCTCGCTCTCGTGCTGTTCGGGGCGGCAGCGCTGTTCGCCATGTTGCGCACGATGTCAGTTGAGCCGCCAGATCGCGAAGTTGAGCGCAGCCGCAAAGGCAACCCAGAGCAGATACGGTATGAGAAGACCTCCGGCCATCGGGCTATGACGCCAGAACGCGACGATCGTTGCGAGAATTGCCGCCCAAAGCGCACCTATGTCGACAAGGGCGAGGCCGATCTCCTGCAGACCGAAGAATAGCCACGACCACGCCAGATTCAGCGCGAGCTGGAATCCGAAGAGTCCCAGTGCGAGTCGCGCACCGCCAAGCCCCTTCTCTTTCCAAACCACTCACGCGGCAATTGCCATCAGTCCATAGAGAAGTGTCCACACCGGACTGAACAACCAATCCGGAGGTGTCCAGTCCGGCTTGGCCAGCTGGTCGTACCAGGCAGCTGCCGTGAACTGACCGGCGACCGCCGCAACGCCGTAGCACACGACGAGCCAGCCACCAAGTCCCAGCCACTCTCTACGCCCCATTGTTCACCGTGACTCCAACATCTTCACGTGCAGGTGGTGAGTGGCATAACGGTCGCGCGGATGAGCCGCGGCCGCAATCTGCAAGCTGAGGTGTCTGGTCGAGAAGTCGAACGGCTTCGGAAGCGCCTGGGAAGCGAAGGGCGCCCACGATTTGCAGGATCTGCACTACATCATAGGCGACGACCGAGGCAAACGCGGCCACCCCAGACCAGAATCCTGCCCCGCTCGATCAGTCCCTTCGCTTCTTCGCCAACTTCTTCTGGAACTTCGCCAGCTTCTTGGGATCGACGTGCTTCACCCTGGCCTCGACGCCGCCGAAGGCTGCCATCCCGGTGAGGCGAATCACCGGCCGTCCGGGATCGAGTTCCTCGGCATCGCCCGTGGTCGCACCGAACCCGCCGGCGAATGCCATCCCGGTGGACTCCACCGTGACGTTCGGCGGGAGGTAGATCTCCACGGAGCCCATGATGGCAGTCACCTCGATCTCGGTGACGCCGGCCGACATGCGGGCCTGCCGCAGATCGATCTCCACGCCGCCCAGGACCGCCCACACCTTCAGGTGCCGCGGGAGCAGCCATCGTCCCTTTCGCTCGGCGCCTCCCACAATTGCGGCGACCACACCCCGAGGAGGAACGTCGAAAGACGCGACCACCTGCCCATCCATCTCGTAATGCTCACCGTCGTACGCGCGCTGCAGGGGCGGCAGGGCCACGAGGACCTCATCCAGTGAATCGCGTGTTGCCGCGCGTACCGCCACGGACATGCGGCCATCGAGATCCTCGTCGGACACGTCACCCTGGGCGAAATGGGTGCCCAGCGCTTCCAGGACGCGCTCGCGATATTCCTCCAGATCCTCCTGCGTCGACCGCGAATGCGGATACGGTGCGTTGCTGTCGTACTGGTTCATCGAACTCCTGGAACTGCGTGGCAGGAATGCGGCTCGAACCCCCGGCTCGGCGGGCGAAGCGAACCTTCACTCTGACTACGTGCCCCGTCAACCGATGGTGTCAATCGCCTCCAGTGAGTACAGCCCCTCCACGCGCCTGACGAAAGCGCTAATCAACGCGGCGCATTCGGCCGGATGGGTCTCGAGCAGGAAATGCGGGCCGTCGAGGATGTGCGCCTCCATGCGCGGGAGCGCCTTCATCCAGGAAAGGGTTTCGTCGAGGTCGAAGAAGACATCGTGCCGCCCCCATAGCATCAGTGCCGGGGGCTGCCAGCGATCGAGATAATCGGCGATTTCCCCGAACCGCGCGAAATGGCTGCGATAGTCGAGCACCAGCGCACGTTGCGTCTCGAGCCGCCCTGGGAGCGACATGATCCGCCAGTCCTCATCCCACAGCCGGGCATCGATGCGCTCGGCGA
>CAYOKH010000147.1:0-1920 GCA_964404505.1 uncultured Azoarcus sp. | reverse complement strand
CTAGCAGCTCAGCTGGAGGTGCACCTCCCTTCTCGACCACCTTCTCGTGCAGGTCGTTCGCGTGGAATCCATAGTCACCGGCATGGACGACCTCAAACCGGCCTAGGTCCGCTACGGAGTTCGCGGCGCTCGATTCCACATCGCTCTCACCCAGAAGCGACGTGAACCAACTTCGGTGGTTGGGTCCAGGCCCGCGGAGCCGCGGTTTCAACTCAGCCAGCATGGCCGCGCTCCGCTCGGCACGCGTCCGAGCCGACCGCCTGAGCCACACGTATTCAATGTTGCTATTTTCTTCCTCTGCTCGAAGAGCAAGCTGCCAGAAACGCATGAAAGGTTCGTTGACTGAGCTGTGCTGTAAGGTGCGTTGAATGGCGTCCCGCAACTCTGGAAACAACGGCTCCGGGGAAGTGCTAGCCCATTTGGTAAACACCTCACTGCCTAAATGCCTGCACGCCCAACGTGATAGAGTATAGGCAACAGGATTTGCGGCAGCACGAGATGGCTTTGCAATCGTGCCTGCAATCCCCTCGTTGATCTGCACCGAACTTGTTGGTCGCCGCTGAAGCCTGCTGACGATCGGGCCGAACCAGCTGATGTGAGGTGACGGCTCGTGGTCGGCAAACCGCCGGCCGATCTCGCCCTCGGCCGTGTTCAGTGCCCAAACGACCGAAGCCAGCGGGTTCAACGGATCGGCGTCATCGGTTCCGGGCCGGAACTCATCTCTCGTCGCGTCGATTGCAACCTTGAGCCGGCCGGCTAGCCCCAGGCGACGCTCAGCCGCCCATGCGACGAGTGTGTCGTCGAGCAGGCTGTATGGACGCTCCGGATCGTGATACGCATCATATAGAACGGGTGTGACGCGCTTCGCCCCCCAGAGCTTTTCATTCCGCTCTCGGTCGTCGCACTGGCGGCCGTCATACGGCACCATGGCGAACGCGGGGCGAAACTGACGGTGCTCGCCAGTCTCGGTAGCGAAGACGTCCATGAGGTAGCGCATCACCGGGTCTGACAGACTGTAGCCGATGAACAGGACAGTGAACTCGCGAAACATCTCGACCACGAATCGGGCGGCCCAGCCGTGCCGTAAGTAAGCGTTCCCGAAGTCGCGCGTGGTCAAAACGAGATCGCTGTGCTCGCGGTCGTTGACTATGCGGCCGTGCAGATGCACGAGAGCGCTTGACTTCTCGTGGTTTGGCGGCCGCAGGCGCGGGCCGTCTTCGTTCAGTGAAAGATCGAGACCAGCAAGCTGAAAGCGGTTGTCGAAGTTTGTGGTGACTAGGCGATAACCTTTGATGCCTGTGTCGCCCGCGGTCTGAAGTGCCGCGAGGTCCAGGAGTGCGCGGTGCCGAGCCAGCCGCTCATCGCATGCTCTCGGCTGCTCCAGACCTTCCATGCTCGTGAGGATCTTCGCGATCTCTCGACGCATCTGGCCTCGATGGCCTTCGCGCGTCTCAAGTATCTCGAGCGCCTTGTCGTACTGCTCTCGACAAACTGCATCTTGCGCAGCGACATCCGCTGGTTTGCTGCCTACCATCGGCTGGTTGCAGCGCTCGTACGCGAGTTGTGTGAGCTTGGTGAAGCTCGGCAGACCCCATGGTTCGCTGCTCATCGAGATGCCTGCTCCGCAGAAGAACATGAGCCGCCCTTCTTCGAGCGCCTGCAACACCTCGGCCGGCAGCCATGGCCCGTACGCGACGATCGCTCGGCCACTCATGCTTCGCTGTACCGCGGCCTCCACCTCAGCCTGATGTGCCAGCCACGTATCGACGCGACTAGACGGTCGCCGGCAGGGTATAACAAGATCGTGGCCGATCTGGCTTGAAAATGAGGGAGGCGATCATGGCAATCGAAGGCAAGGGGGATGGCGTGACCTCGCGCCGGCTGCGGCTCGGCATGGTCGGCGGCGGCCAGGGCGCGTTC
>CAYOKH010000146.1:0-1948 GCA_964404505.1 uncultured Azoarcus sp. | reverse complement strand
CGGCGGTGCAGTGTTTGACCGCTGACTCCATGTCAAGCCATTGCGGCGACGGCTGCTTGCCGGCAACGATGACATTGACGTAGTGACGGCTGCGCAGGCAGTGATCGGTCACCGCCAGCAGGGTATTGGCGTCCGGCGGCAGATACACGCGGATGATGTCCGCATTCTTGTTCGCCACCAGGTCGATGAAGCCGGGGTCCTGGTGTGTGAAGCCGTTGTGATCCTGACGCCACACGTGCGAGGACAGCAGGTAGTTCAGGGAAGCGATGGGCCGCCGCCACGGAATCCGGCGGGTCACATCCAGCCACTTGGCGTGCTGGTTGAACATCGAATCGATGATGTGAATGAACGCTTCGTAACAGGAGAAAAAGCCGTGTCGGCCGGTCAGCAGGTACCCTTCGAGCCACCCTTCGCACTGATGCTCGCTCAACATCTCCATCACCCGGCCATCGGCCGCGACGTGATCGTCCGTGGGGAGGATTTCCGCCGTGGAGCAGCGGTTCGTCACCTCCAGCACGGCGCTCCAGCGGTTCGAAACGGTTTCGTCCGGGCTGAAAACGCGGAAGTTGCGTGCGTCGGCGTTGAGCTTGAACACGTCGCGGATGAACTGACCCTGCACGCTCGTCGCTTCGGCTTCCACGACGCCGGGCTTCGCCAGCTTGACCGCGTAGTCGCGGAAGTCCGGCATGTTCAGATCCCGGAGCAGCAGCCCGCCATTGGCGTGAGGATTCGCTCCCATTCGCCGCTCGCCCTTCGGCGCCAGTTCAGCCAGTTCGGCAAGGAGTCTGCCGTTCTTGTCGAATAATTCCCGGGGGCGGTAACTCTTCATCCACTGTTCGAGGATTTTCAGGTGCCTGGGCTTGGTCGCCAACTGCGCAACCGGGACCTGGTGCGCGCGAAATGTCCCTTCGACCGGTTCGCCGTCGACCACGTCAGGCCCCGTCCAGCCCTTCGGCGAGCGCAGGATGATCATCGGCCATCGCGGTCGTTGCTTGAACCCGTTCTTCCTGGCATCTCGCTGGATGTGTTGAATGTCGGCCACGATCGTGTCGAGCGTGGCCGCCATGAGGTGGTGCATCTCGCTCGGGTCGTCGCCCTCGACGAAATACGGGGTGTAACCGTAGCCACGGAAGAGCGCTTCAAGCTCGTCGCGGGAAATGCGGGCGAGCACCGTGGGGCCGGCGATCTTGTAGCCGTTCAAGTGCAGGATGGGAAGTACGGCGCCGTCGTGCACCGGATTGAGGAATTTGTTCGAGTGCCAGCTGGTCGCCAGCGGGCCGGTTTCCGCCTCGCCATCGCCCACGACACAGGCGACCAGCAAGTCGGGATTGTCGAACGCCGCGCCATACGCGTGCGACAGCGAATAGCCGAGTTCGCCGCCTTCGTTGATGGAACCCGGGGTTTCCGGAGCGACGTGACTGGGGATGCCGCCGGGAAAGGAAAACTGCGTGAACAATTTCTTCATGCCCTGTTCGTCCCGGGAAATGTCCGGATACAGTTCGCTGTACGTGCCCTCCAGGTACGTGTTGGCCACCAGGCCCGGTCCGCCATGCCCGGGGCCGGTGACATAGATCATGTCCAGGTCATATTGCCGGATGATCCGGTTGAGGTGGACATAAATGAAGTTCAAGCCCGGCGTGGTGCCCCAGTGCCCCAGCAACCGCGGTTTTACGTGCTCCAGCGTCAATGGTTTCTTGAGCAGCGGATTATCGTACAGATAAATCTGGCCGACCGACAGATAGTTGGCTGCCCGCCAATAGGCGTTCATCTTGCGCAGAAGATCAGGCGACAACGGTTTGTCCGTGAGCTTATGCTTTTTCGTCTTCATGACCATGTTCATTTTCCCTTTCCAATCGCCTGCAACGTGCGGGGGTTATCCACAGCAGCCCCCGGGCTTGTCCTCCATCTTCACCATGTCGTGCCCGACCGGCTTCGCGGGCATCCCTTC
>CAYOKH010000145.1:0-1950 GCA_964404505.1 uncultured Azoarcus sp. | reverse complement strand
TCCAGGTCGCTGTCGGCCAGCGGCGCCTTGACGATGATCTCGTACAGGTCCTTGCGGCGGTCCTTGAGGTTGGTGACGCTGCCGATCTCGTGCAATTCCTTGAGCAGGTCCATGTCGAGGTCGGCGATCACCGTCATTTCGGTGTTCGGCGTGGTTTCCGCCTTGATCGAGTTGGTCGGGAAGGCGAAATCCGCGGGTGTGAAGATCGCCGACTGCCCGTACTGCACGTCCATATTGTGGACCTGCGGCAGGTTTCCCACCGAGCCGGCGATGGCGACGTAGCATTCGTTCTCCACGGCCCGCGCCTTGGCGCAGATTCTTACGCGCATGTAGGCGCTCTGGGTGTCCGTCAGGAACGGCACGAACAGGATGTGCATGTTCTGGTCGGCGCAGATGCGGGCCAGCTCGGGGAATTCGACGTCGTAGCAGATCAGGATGCCGATCCGGCCGCAGTCGGTCTCGAACACCGGTACGCGGTCCCAGCCGGACATGCCCCAGATGGAAATTTCGTCCGGAGTCGGGTGGATCTTGCGCGACTGGTCCCAGGTGCCGTCCCGGCGCAGCAGGAAGCTGACGTTGTAGAGACGCTCATTCTCGACCAGCGGCATGCTGCCCGCGATGATGTTGATGTTGTAGGACACCGCCAGCTCGAGGAACCGCTTGCGGATCCACTCGGTGTGCTTCGAGACCTCGCGAATGGCTTTCGGCTCGTCGAGGCTGTTGAACTCGGCCATCAGCGGCGCATTGAAGAACTCCGGGAACAAGATGAAGTCGGCCTTGTAGGCCGAAATCGCGTCCACGAAGAATTCCACCTGGCTCATCAGCGCCTCGCGGTCCGCGAACAACCGCATCTGCCACTGCACCAGGCCGATCCGGACTACGCTGCGCGGCCGGTTGATCAGCTTCGGCTTGTCCTCGTAGTAGATGTTGTTCCACTCGAGCAGCGTCGCGTAACCGAGCGACTGGGTGTCCTTCTGCAGGTAATTGCGCAGCAGCTTCTTGACGTGGAAGCCATTGGACAACTGGAACGTCAGGGTCGGGTCGTAGATGTTCTTCAGCCGGACCTGCTCGATGTACTCGCGGGGCGTCATCCTGTCGGCGTACTTCTCGTAATTCGGTATGCGGCCGCCGGCCATGATCGCGCGCAGGTTCAGGTTCTCGCACAACTCCTTGCGCGCGTCGTAGAGGCGTCGCGCGAGGCGCATGCCGCGATACTCCGGATGCACGAACACCTCGATGCCGTACAGCACGTCGCCCTCGGGATCGTGCGTCTTGAAAGTATGGTTGCCCGTGATGTCGCGGAAGGTGTGGGTGTCGCCGAAAGATTCGTAATCGACTACCAGCGACAGCGCCGAAGCCACCACCTTGCCGTTGACCTTGACGCAGAGCTGGCCCTCGGGAAAGACCTCGAGGAGTTTCTCGATGGCATCGTGCGGCCAGTAGTCCCCGCCGAGATCCGCGTAGGCCTCTTCCATGGCCTTCCGCAGCTCGCTGTAGTCAGCCAGCGCGAGGTTGCCGAGTTCGATTTTCATGCCGGATTCTTCGCTCATGAGCGCTGCTCAGGGTATCGCCTCAGGAGACTAGGGTACCACCGCTGCCTGCCCCTCAGACCAGGTGGTCCGCGACATAGCGCGCCATGGCCTCCTCAGGAAATATCACTTCGACCTTGCCCAGCTTGCGCAGGATCTTGGCGTGCAGCGCGTCAATTCCCTTGACGATCACGCGACGCGCGCCGAGTTCGAGCACGTACATGGTCGCCACGATGCTGCGGTTGGCGTGATCGCCCAGCGAGATGAAAATTGCCGTGGCGCCGGGGAGATCGATCGCCTTGAGCACTTCCTCGTCGCTGCCGTCGGCCACCAGCGCACTGGCCAGGCAGTCCTGCACTCGCTGCACCGTGTCCTCGTCGAGGTCGATACCGGTCACCCGGTGGCCGTGCTGCGCCAGTCG
>CAYOKH010000144.1:0-2017 GCA_964404505.1 uncultured Azoarcus sp. | reverse complement strand
AGCCGGTAGCGCAGCACGATCCGCAGTTGGAAAGTCGACTCCACCGCAAGCGTCCCCCAGCGTGGTTTCTGGTGTTGAGGCGGAAGGTGGCCACGCCGTCTGCCATCGCGAGCCACCTCCTATGAGGCGCCATTTGTCAATTCCTTGAGAAAGGACTGAAGAGCGAGCACGATCAATAACTCGGCTTCTCGCCGGCATGGCGTGTTCCTGGCGATGCCGCTGTACCCGGGCGAAACGCTGAAGGATCGCCTTGCCCGTGAGGGTGCCCTCCCGCCCGATGAGGCGCTTGCGATCGTGACACAGGTGACGAATGGCCTCGCGTCCGCGCACGCAGCAGGAATCGTTCACCGCGACCTGAAACCCGGCAACGTGATGCTGCTGCCGGATGGGACCGTAAGGTCCTCGACTTCGGCCTTGCCAAGATCCGCGACATTAGCCTGACGAGGTCGCGCGTGACGCTTGGAACGATCGGCTACGTCGCTCCCGAGCAGATCGGCGGTGGATCTGTGGATGCCCGAGCCGACCTGTGGGCGATCGGAGTGATGCTGTACGAGATGCTCACTGGTGCACCGCCATTCCGCGGCGAACACGAAGTGTCGATCCTGCATGCCGTTCTGCACCAAGAGCCGCCGCGTGTTTCGCGGATCAATCCGGATCTTTCACTGCCGTTAGACGAGATGATCGGTGCGCTCCTGCAGAAGGATCCCGAAGACCGTTATCAATCTGCGGAGTCGCTGTTGACCGACATTGCGGCAGTGCAGCGCGGTTCGGCTCTGACGCATAGACCGCGATTCTGGAGTCGCACTGCCCGTCACAGGCAGTTGCGCAGAGCAGTGATTCCGGTCGCTGCGGTCGCGCTCGTGCTGGTCGGTGCAGGGAGCTGGTACCTGTTGCAGAGCCGCGGGATTGCGGAGTCGGCGGCACCGAGTGGAGTGCGGACGCTTGCGGTGCTGCCGTTCATCAACGATGGGGGCGACCCGGCGCACGACTACATCGTGTCCGGTGTTACCGATGAGCTGATCGCGCTGTTGGAGCGGACGCCGGGCTTGCGTCTTTCCGCCCGTTCTTCGGCTGCGGCGCTGCAGGCCCAGGGGCTGGGGCCAGCGCAAGTGGGCCAGCAACTGGGAGTCGCGCACCTGGTCCTGGGCACAATCAGGGTTTCATCGGACACCCTCCGGCTCGCAGCCCGGCTCACGCGCGTGTCCGATGATGCCACCATCTGGGAACGCAACTTCGCAGCTCCCGTCGGTGAAGCGTTTGCCGTGGAGCGTCAGGTTGCAGACGATGTTCTTGGCGTTCTGCGCCTGCGGATGGCGCGCGCAGCCGTGGCGCCGCCTCCGACGAACGACGGCAGAGCATACGAGTTGTATCTCAAAGGACGATTTGTCTATAACCAGGCACCGCGAACCCCGGCGACCCTGGAGCAGTCGCTGGTCTTCTATCGCGGAGCGCTCGAGCGCGATCCGCAGTTTGCGCTGGCGCATTCCGGGACGGCTGCGGCATTGGTCAACATGGTGAACTTCGGCTATATGCCAACAGCGGAAGGGCTCGCGCGTGCGGAAGTCGCGGCGGACAAGCAATCGCACTCGACAGCTCGCTTGCAGACGCCTACACGGCGCGCGGCTTCGTCCTGGCGGCGCGCGCTCGGTTCGCCGAGGCGGAGGCAGCGCTGCGGCGAGCGATAGAGAAGGCGATTTTCTTTCCGTCGGGTGACCACTCCGCAGGCGGGATGGTCCCCCTGAAGTTGGTCTGGGCAAGCGTTACCTCGCCGGACCCATCAGCGTTGATGACGCCGAATGTCATGTCGCACATGGGGAATGGGCCGTTTTCCCCATTGGGTATGCACGTGACGAATGCGATTTTGTTTCCCTCGGGTGACCAACGCGGCAACCAACTGTCGCCGCCCCTGAGCCGCCACTGCGTTGTCCCGCCCACGTCCATGACGAAAATTCCAAGACCGCTATCTTGGAACGCGATCTTGCTTCCATCGGGTGACCAGGTGGGGTCGAAGCCGCGT
>CAYOKH010000143.1:0-2023 GCA_964404505.1 uncultured Azoarcus sp. | reverse complement strand
CGGACATGCATCCGTTCATCCATCCGCTGTCGGCAGCGGTCGATCCGATCTGGGAATCGCGCTCGGACTGGGAGATCTACAAAGGCATCGCGAAGAAGTTCTCGGAAGTCGTTGTCGGTCACCTCGGCGTGGAAAAGGATCTGGTACTCACGCCGACGCTGCACGACACGCCCAGCGAACTGGCGCAGCCGTTCGAGCCGAAGCAATGGAAACGCGGCGAGGTCGACGTGATTCCCGGCAAGACCGCACCGCAGATGGCCGTTATCGAACGGGACTATCCGAACGTCTACAAGCGCTTTACGTCGGTCGGCCCGCTGATGGAGAAGATCGGCAACGGCGGCAAAGGCATCGTCTGGAACACCGTCGACGAGGTCGAGGCGTTGCGCAGCTTGAACGGTGCAGTCACCGATGAAGGCCCGACAAAAGGCTTCCCGCGCATTGAAACCGACATCGACGCGTCCGAGGTGATTTTGATGTTCGCGCCGGAGACCAACGGCCACGTGGCAGTCAAGGCGTGGGACGCGTTATCGAAGATCACCGGGCGCGATCATACGCACCTCGCGATCCCAAAGGAGCACGAGAAGATCCGCTTCCGCGACGTACAGGCGCAGCCGCGCAAGATCATCTCGTCGCCGACCTGGTCGGGCCTCGAGGACGAAAAGGTTTCGTACAACGCCGGCTATACCAACGTGCACGAGCTGATCCCGTGGCGCACGCTGACCGGACGCCAGCAGTTCTACCAGGACCATCCGTGGATGATCGCGTTCGGCGAGGGCCTTTGCCTGTACCGGCCGCCGGTCGACCTGCGAACGATCAAGCCGATCATCGGCTCGAAGAGCAACGGCGAGCCCGAACTGGTGCTCAACTTCATCACGCCGCATCAGAAGTGGGGCATCCACTCGACCTATACCGACAACCTGCTGATGCTGACGCTGTCGCGTGGCGGGCCGATCGTCTGGATCTCCGAATCCGACGCGAAGCTTGGTGGCATCGTCGACAACGACTGGATCGAGCTTTTCAACGTCAACGGGGCGTTGACTGCGCGCGCGGTCGTCAGTCAGCGCGTCAAGCCGGGCATGGTGATGATGTACCACGCGCAGGAAAAGATCGTGAACACGCCGGGGGCCGAAATGACCGGCGTGCGCGGCGGTATTCATAACTCGATGACCCGCATCGTCGTGAAGCCGACGCACATGATCGGCGGTTACGCCCAGCTCTCGTACGGGTTCAACTACTACGGAACGATCGGTACCAACCGCGACGAGTTCGTAGTCGTGCGGCGGATGAAGAAGGTCGACTGGCTGGACACGCCGGACCCCGAAGGACTGCAACTGGCCGCCCTCACGGAACCCGGGCTGTGAACGCCGGCGCACCCACGAAACGCATTGAGCATCGGAGCGAGCGATGAAAGTCAGAGCCCAAATCGGCAAAGTTCTCAACCTGGATAAGTGCATCGGCTGCCACACCTGCTCGGTGACCTGCAAGACGGTGTGGACGAGCCGCAAGGGAATGGAGTACGCCTGGTTCAACAACGTCGAGACCAAGCCCGGAATCGGCTACCCGAAGAACTGGGAAGATCAGGAACACTGGCGCGGAGGCTGGCGGCGCACCGATTCCGGCAAGCTCGAACTGAAACAGGGCGGCAAGGCGGGCGTGCTGATGAAGATCTTCTCGAACCCGCGCATGCCGGACATCGATGACTACTACGAGCCGTTCACGTTCGATTACGAGCACCTGCACACCGCTCCCGAAATGAAGGCTTCTCCAACCGCGCGGCCGCGCTCGCTCGTCAGCGGCCAGCGCATGGAGAAGATCGAATGGGGGCCCAACTGGGAGGAAATCCTCGGCGGCGAATTCGACAAGCGCTCGAAGGACTCCAATTTCGACCGGATGCAGAAAGAGATCTACGGCGAGTTCGAAAACACCTTCATGATGTACCTGCCGCGACTGTGCGAGCACTGCCTCAATCCGTCGTGCGTCGCGAGTTGCCCGTCGGGATCGATCTACAAGCGCGAGGAAGACG
>CAYOKH010000142.1:0-2047 GCA_964404505.1 uncultured Azoarcus sp. | reverse complement strand
GCGGATCGGCAAACATGTCTGCGACCGAATAGACCGGAGTGGCCGGAACTTCGGCTGTTGCAAGCGTGGCCAGCACGTGCTCCGCATCGTGGGTGCTGCACCACGTGTCTATCAGGGCGTAGAGTTCTTCGCGCCGGGCATCCCGGCCGGCGTTGTCGCCGAGCGCTGAATCATCGGCCAGCTCGGGGCGTCCGATGGCGCGCATGAAGCGCGCGAAGATGGCATCGCCGTTGGCGCCAATCTGGATATGCTTGCCGTCGCGCGTGGTGTGGATGGAGGAGGGCGTGATGCCCGGCATGATGTTGCCGCTGCGCTCGCGAATGAATCCGAACACGTCGAACTCGGGGACGAGCGACTCCATCATCGCGAACACCGCTTCGTAGAGGGCGACGTCGACGACCTGACCGTTGCCGCCATTGACCTCGCGGTGGCGCAATGCCATCAACGCACCGATCGCGCCCCATAGCGCGGCGATCGAGTCACCTATCGAGATGCCGGTGCGCACCGGGGGGCGATCCGGATAGCCGGTGACGTAGCGAAGGCCGCCCATGCTCTCGCCCACTGCGCCGAAACCGGGCTGGTCGCGGTAGGGGCCGGTCTGGCCGAAACCGGACAGCCGAACCATGACAAGCTCGGGATTGGTAGCGGAGAGCGTCTCCCACGACAGCCCCAGCTTCTCCAGTACGCCGGGGCGAAAATTCTCCACGACGATGTCGGCGCCTGCCACGAGCTTGCGTACGAACTCGAGCCCATCAGGATGTTTCAGATTGGCAGTGACCGATTTCTTGTTGCGCGCCTGCACGTACCACCACAGCGAGGTGCCCTCGTAGAGCTTGCGCCACTTGCGCAGCGGGTCGCCCCCGTCGGGCGATTCGACCTTGATCACCTCGGCGCCGAATTCGGCAAGAATCCGCGCGCAGAATGGTCCCGCGATGAGGGTGCCCAGTTCCACGACCTTGAGGCCGTGCAGGGGTTTGGTCCGGGTCATCAGCGCAGTCCTGCAAGTCCGTTGAACGGGAACGCGGGGAAGTACCGGGTGTCTTATCCCACGTGCCGGGCAAAGTCCGGCGTATTGCGCAATGGTGACGGCTTGTACGCCCGCGATCAACCGTCGCAAAGTACCCGGGACGGTTGCGCCCCGGGTGGATCGACACCTCCCATGATGATTGTTGCACTTGATCGGCCCGATTGGTTTGCTAGGCGGAACGTTCACTAATAGAATGGGTCAGTTGAATGCTGCCCATGCAGGGCTAACAAGGAAAAGACGTTGAATAATCTGTTCAAGAATCTTGCGATCTGGATGGTTATCGGCGTGGTGTTGATGACGGTCTTCAACCAGTTCAACACGCGCCAGGTCACACCGAACACCATGGAGTACTCCCAGTTCATGGATGAGGCGCGGGCCGGCCGTATCAGCAAGGCCGTCATCGACGGTCGGGTTGTCAGGGCCACGACGCTGGAAGGCCGCCAAGTGACCGTATATACCCCGGGTGTGCAGGACATCTGGATGGTCTCGGATCTGATGCGCGCCGGTGTCGCTGTCACCGCGTCCAAGCCTGAGGAGGAGCAGTCCTTCCTCATGAGCATATTCGTGTCCTGGTTCCCCATGCTGCTGCTGATCGGGGTCTGGGTCTTCTTCATGCGCCAGATGCAGGGTGGTGGGCGCGGAGGGGCGTTCTCTTTCGGCAAGTCGAAGGCGAGAATGCTCGACGAATCAGCGAACTCGATCAACTTTTCGGACGTTGCCGGGTGCGATGAAGCCAAGGAAGAGGTCGCCGAACTGGTCGACTTTCTGCGCGATCCGTCCAGGTTTCAGAAGCTCGGCGGACACATACCCAAGGGCGTGTTGATGGTCGGTTCGCCCGGTACCGGCAAGACGCTGCTCGCCAAGGCGATCGCGGGCGAGGCCAAGGTGCCGTTCTTCTCGATTTCCGGTTCCGATTTCGTCGAAATGTTCGTGGGCGTCGGTGCGGCGCGCGTGCGCGACATGTTCGAACAGGCCAAGAAGAACGCCCCCTGCATCATCTTCATAGATGAAATCGATGCC
>CAYOKH010000141.1:0-2153 GCA_964404505.1 uncultured Azoarcus sp. | reverse complement strand
AGGGCAACGTCGACATGGCGTTCGTCTGGGGGCCCATCGCCGGCTATTTCGCCAAGCGCTCGCCGGAAGACCTGGTGGTGGTGCCGGTGCCGTCCGAACACCAGGTGCGCTTCGATTATCCGATTTCCATTGCGGTGCGGCCCGGGGACCACGAGTTGCTTCGGCCGTTGCAACTCGTGCTGCGCAAGCGACAAGACGAGGTCCAGCGGCTGCTCGTGGAATACAACATTCCCATGCTCGACGGTGACGGCCAGCTGATCGGGCAGCTGGAAAGATGAGGGCTCGTGCAATTCGACTGACCGCCTGCCTGGCGGCTGCCATCGCTCTCGCCTGCCCGGGGCTGGCCGCGGCGGCCGACGCCAGGGCCGTGCCGCTTTGGTATATCGGGGAAACGGCGGGCAGCGCCTGGCTGGGCGCACAGCAGGGCCTCACCGAAATCAATCTCCAGGGACGATTCGCCGGCTTCGAGTTCGAGCTGCGGCCCGCCACGATCGAGCAGTTACGGTCTGCCGGCGGCGTGGAAGTGGTCCTTGCGGCGCTGTCGCCAGCAAGCCTCGAGGCGTTGTCCGAGGCACTGCCGCATGTGCCGATATTCAATGTCGCCGCGGACGAAGACACCCTGCGCGCGGCCTGCCGGCCGAACCTGTTCAGCACCCTGCCGAGCGCCGCCATGAAGCGCGATGCGCTGGGGCAATGGCGCGAGGCCAATCCGCAGGGGGAGGCCCAGGCCGTCGGCTGGAACCACAATTTCCGGCGCTATTCCTCGCGCGACCTCAACCGGCGCTTCCTCGACGCGTTCGGGCGACCGATGGATGACATCGCATGGGCCGGGTGGGCCGCGGCGCGGATCGCGGGCGAGGCGGTAATGCGCACCGCCACGACCGACCCCGGCACCTTGCGCGCCTTCCTGCGCGAAGACCTTTCTTTCGACGGTTCCAAGGGATTTCCGCTGACCTTTCGCGAGACCGGCCAGCTGCGTCAGCCGATCTGGATCGTGCGCGACGAGCGGGTAATCGCCGAGGCGCCCATTGCCGGCGTGGCAGACCCGGATGACCTGGACACGCTGGGGCTCGCCGGCTGCCCCCCAGAGGCGAACCGCAAGAAAAAAGAGGAGCGGCAACGATGAACAACAGACTTCCGCAGGTCATCCTGGCTTGCCTCCTCAGTCTCGGCGCCACCTGCGCCCTGGCGGCCGAGCGGACCGGGCGCGTCTTCATCTCCAACGAGTGGGGGCATACGCTGAGCGTCATCGATCCGCAATCCAACGCGGTGATCGCCAGCTTCGACGTCGGCAAGCGCCCGCGCGGCATGGGATTTTCGCCTGACGGCAGCAAGCTGTACGTGGCCCTCGGGATCGACGACGAGATCGCCATTGTCGACCCCTACGAACTCACCCTTGTCGGCACGATCCCGGGCGGCTCCGAACCCGAGACCTTTGCCGTCCACCCCGAGACCGGACACATTTATGTCTCCAACGAGGACACCGCGCAGCTCGTGCAGATCGACCCGGATTCCGGCACGATCGTGCGAGCCATCGACGTTGGCATCGAGCCGGAAGGCGTAGCCATCACCGCAGACGGCTCACGGATCGCGGTAGTAAGCGAGTCCAGCCACATGGCCCACATCATCAGCTATCCGGAGCACGAGATTCTCGCCCATATCCTGGTCGGGACGCGCCCGCGGGAGCTGACGTTCAAACCGGACGGGACGCGGCTCTACGTCACTGCGGAAGTCTCGGGCGAGATCTACGTCATCGACATGGCGAAACTCGAAGTCGCGCAATCCAAGCGGATCGGTGGCCGCGCCGTGCGGCCCAAGGACGTCGTGCTGAGCCCGGACGATCGCCTGGTGTACGTAGCCACCGGGCGTGCCAACGCCGTGGCTGTGCTGGACGCCGACTCGCTGGAGAACAAGGCCATGGTGCCCGTCGGAGATCGCGTGTGGGGCCTGGCCCGCAATCGCGACGGCAGCCGGATCTACTCTACCGATGGCGAGAGCAACACCGTGACGGTGATCGACGGCGCGACGCATGAGCCCATCGCCACCATCGATGTGGGCGAGTCGCCCTGGGGCGTCATCGTCCACGATTGAGCTCCGTCGCGCAGTCGCGCCTGGCCCCGCCGGAACGGAGGCAACTGATGTCCGACGAACTC
>CAYOKH010000140.1:0-2203 GCA_964404505.1 uncultured Azoarcus sp. | reverse complement strand
AACGGGGGCATCGAGAAGAAGCGCGCCAGTTTCGACCAGACTTTCGGCAAGTGGGGCGTGCCTTCCGGACCTTACCTCATGGTTCCCCTTCTCGGCCCGAACACGGTGCGCAGCGGCGTCGGCAGCTACGCCCGCTACCGGACCGACATCATCTGGAATTACCTCGATGACGAGCGCAGCATCCGCGACAAGCTGGTGGTACTGGACGTGATCGATACGCGGCGGCGTCTCTTGCCGCTGGACCGGATGATCGAGCGGGCGCCGGACCCCTATATATTCGTTCGTGAAGGCTATCGCCAGCGGGTTGAATTCGAGATCCGCGGCACGGGCGGCGACGACGACATTGGCCTGGATTTCGAGGACGAAGACTGGGGCGACGAGGAGGACTGGTAGCGAGGGCTAGGTACCCAGCCAGCGTTCGGCACGGTACAGCATGTCCTCGACTTCACTGATCTGCGCAATCGAGATGATCTGCGTGGGAATATTGCGGAACTTCACTTCACGGGCGCTGTTGCGGGCCCAGTTTACCCACTCCAGCATCAAGGCAAGCCCGGCACTGTCGGCCCGCTGCACACCGGCAAGGTCGAGTTCGATAGTCGAGTGATCGGCAAACAGCGGCTTGCTGGCCTCGAGAGCCGACACCGCCGTCTGGAAGCTCAGGTCGCCAAGGATCGCAAAGCGCCCGCCGCCCCGGTCCTCGAACTCGACCTGCCCCGGAGCGGCCTTGCTGGCGAGGCCCGCGTCAGCGGTCAAGATCCGCTGTCTCCACCGTTCACTTTCAGTTCCTCGAGGACGCGCTCGATACCCTTGGAACGAAACTCGCTTGCGTACTGGTTGCGGTAGTTCGTGACGTAGGAAATGCCCTCGACGACCACGTCATACACTTTCCAGCTACCCTCGTGGATGCGCAGGCGATAGCTGATCGGCACAGGGGTGCCGTCGTCGAGCCGCACTTCCGAATCCACCATGACCCGGCCTTGTTCCGGATCGCCGCGAGTGCCGATGATCCTGAGCTGGCCCGCGTCGTACTGCAATACGCCCTCGCCATAGCTGTCGAGCAACTTGCGGTACAGCCCGGTGATGAAGGCTTCGCGCTGCTCTGGCGTGGCATCACGCCAATAGCGCCCCATGACGAGCTGGCCTGTGTAATTGCGGTCCCAGCGCGGCAACAGGATCTCGTCGATCAGCTCGAACAACGCCTGCCGATCCCCCTTGAGTTCTTCGCGCCGGTTCTCGATGGCCTCCATGGCCAACTCGGACGCGTCCCGGATTACCTGCTCGGGGCTGCGATCGGGTTCCGCCTGGACGGCCGATGCCATGGCGAATGCGCCCAGTGCGAGGGTCGCCACGGCAATTTTCCTTCGAATAAGCTTGGTCATCATTTGCTAGTCTCCACCGCCGCCCTGGCCGAACAGGTACTTGCTGATCAACTGTTCGAGCACCACCGCAGACTGTGTAAAAATAATTTCGTCGCCATCCTTGAGATATTCGTCGGACCCCCCCGGCTGCAGCCCGATGTACTGCCCTCCCAGGATGCCCGATGTCAGGATGCTGGCGTCCGAATCGTCCGGGATCCGGTCGTAGCGGGACGCGATCCGGATCGTCACGACGGCCTCGAGGCGATCCACATCGAAATCGATTGCGGTGACGCGTCCGATCTGCACCCCTGCAATGGAAACCGGAGAACGGGTTTTCAAGGTCCCGATCTGGTCAAATCGTGCCGTCAACTCGTACCCACCTTCTCCTGAATAAGTGTCGAAACTGGTGACCCGGGTCGTCAGGAAGAACAGGGCCAGGATGCCCATGAAGACAAACAAACCGGTTCCGAGTTCCACAGCGCGTGTCTGCTGCATAGTCTAGTTACCTCCCAACAGCCAGGCCGTGAGCATGAAATTCAGGAGCAGGACGGTCAATGACGTGTGAACCACGGCCCGGGTCGTGGCGCGCCCCACGCCCTCGGCGGTGGGTATGCAATTGTACCCTTCGAACACCGCCAGCAGGCTGGCCGCAATGCCAAAGAAGATGCTCTTGATTACGCCGGACATCACGTCCTCGCGCAAATCCACATTGGCCTGCATCTGGGACCAGAACGCTCCCTCGTCCACACCGAGGATGATGACCGCCTCGAGCCAGGCGCCAAAGATGCCCATGGCGCTGAAGATCACGGCGAGGATCGGCATCGCGATGACCCCGCCCAGGAACC
>CAYOKH010000139.1:0-2242 GCA_964404505.1 uncultured Azoarcus sp. | reverse complement strand
TGCTGCATCGCGCCGTGGACGTGAAGAAGGCACTGGCGGATGTGCGCGCTATCGAACTCGAGAACGTACGGCTTGCGGCGCGGCTTCTCGAAGGCGAACGCGAAGATCCAACGATCGAGAAAAAGATCGTGATCGATGGTGGCACATCGGTTGTCGTACCGGTGGACGCTTGAGCTTTCCCTGCCTCGACCCCTTCAGGAAACGTTCGTGCCCGATAGTTCTCTCGCCGACGCAAGGGCGACGTCCTCAAAGGCGACAGCAAATCCCGCTGTCGCGAATCGTGGCACCGCCCCGTCCAGTGGCCAGACGATTCGGATCGTCAAGGTCAATTTCCTTCCCGACGCTCTTAAAAAGAAAGGCGCGGGTCCCGGTGCCCGATGGGCGTTGGTTCCAGGGCAAAAGGGCTTTGAACTCGTGGGCGATGTCAACACGTTGCAGCGCTTGGCGGCTGGACAGATCGTATTCGAGTACGACCCGGGATCTCGCAACGTCTATGACCCTTCGACGCCGGCTGGGCAAGAAGCATTGCAGGCTCAACTGTTTTTCGAGGACCCGCAGGCGGCGTTCTCTGGGCTGCATTCGGCAGCAAGCGGCGGCGAAACAACGCTATTCGAAGATGTCGCACGTACAGGCACGCAAGTGGCCGCAGGGCTGAACTTCGAGGATCCGAAGGGCGTCAAGGGTGGTCATCGATACGGGTCGCCACTGGGGGCGAATCCGGATGCTGACAGCAACCCCTACCTGCAGTTCGCCTCTGCCATTGTGGTGATTGCGGCGACCGTCTTGACCTTTGCGGACCCGAGAACGGTGTTGTCAAAGGTGGCTCTGTCGATGGAAAGGAGAGCATCCCTGCAGGCGTTGCGCGTTCGGCTGCGCGGCGCGCGCAAAGGCATTACGTCGCGCTTCGCCGGTGCTGCCGCCAAGAAAATCGCCGCTAAGGCGCTGACAGGGGCAGAGAAGGACGTTCTGCGAGAGGAAGCAAAGGTGGTCTGGGCACTCCACCATGGCTATGAAATCCCCATCTTCAAAACGAGCGCACGGGCGGCGGCAAGCCAGCGCGTGGCTATACACCATATCCTCCCGCTTGAGTACGCACACCTGTTCCCACACAAGAACCCGAATGCGATGGGCAACCTCGTCGCGGCGACTCCCGAAGCGCACATTTACATTCATCGATTCTGGACGCAGTTCAGAAAAACCCATCCGAATCCAACACCGGCGCAGGTGGAGAAGGCGATTGCCGACATCGGTGCAGAGCTGCCGAGTTGGAGCATCGTTGCAAAGCGTCTTAAGTAGCTCGACGACTCACCGATCCGCTTTGATCCCTTGTTTCATCTAGGGCCACATCGGACACCGTTATTGCTCCAAGTGCGGTGCATTGTGTCCGGCATTGAGTATTTCGGGCGAAGCTTTTAGCGCCCCTGAGCGCCTTCACCGGCAGTTGACCGGCAACCAATTTCTTGGGGAGGTCGGTTTTGTTGGCCGCCATCACGGTCATTTTCTCGGGCGTTGCGGCAAAGCCGCAGATCCAGGCCACAGGAACGATGGGAGCATCTTCAACAATGGCAGGGCGCAGGCTCAGGTCATGCCACGCAGCGCGCCATTGGCCTGGTTGCCCTCGACCGCCGGCCAATGCCAACCAAGCCTCCGAAAAGTCGGCCGCCGCCTGGCGCGGTCCGGTCACCCCAGGCAACCGTCCGAGTGCGCTGAAGGCATCTGCCGCGAGCGCGGCCAAACCGCGCGGCGTGCCGTTGGTGACCAGGATGACATGGTGCGGGGTTCGACTGGCGCAGCAATCGATCTGCTTGTCATGCACCGCCGTCGCAAAGTAGGGCGGCTCCTTCAGAACCCGAGTCCCGTCTGCGACAGAACTCGCGATGGTTAGCATGACGTTGTTCTCAACTTCGGCCGTCCCCAGTCATGGTCCCGCAGCGTTGAGAAATGCGCCGGCGTCCGCGTATCGGTCGACCTGCAATTCCACGTCTCCTGAAGGCGTCCCAACCGGTCCCGTTTGAGGTCATTCTGCCCCAACCATTGTCACGATTCGATCAACCGTGCGCAGTGGCCTGCGCCAACTTGGCAAGCGCGCGTTCCGTCATCGTCAGCAGGTCGGTCTCGCGTGCCTTGGGCTCGGCAGTGGCAACCAGATCGGGGTTCGGATTCAGCATTCGCCAGCGTTCCTGTACGTCGCTGCGCAACATCGCATACACGCCGGGGTGCCCGAGCACCACGAGCCACGCGA
>CAYOKH010000138.1:0-2245 GCA_964404505.1 uncultured Azoarcus sp. | reverse complement strand
CCCCGGCGAACCGCGAGGCCCTCGACGTAGACCGGTCGAGGGGTAGGCTGGTCGCGCGGGCGCGCGCGGCGTGTGGCCGGGATCGCTCCGGGCGGAGCGGGGTTCTGGGCGCGTCGGTCCGGAGGCGTACCTTTGTGGGCGGAGACCACGATGGGTGACGCGACGAGGCATGAGGCGACCCGGCCGCAGCAATCGGCTCGGGCGCGTGCGGCGAAGACGACGAACCCCAGGTCCGCGGCGACGGCTGCGCTCTCGCCGATGGTCCCACTGCAGAAAACCCTCGGCAACCGCGCGGTGGAGCGGCTTGTCCAGGCGAAGCTCAGGACCGGGCAACCTGGGCAGCGGTCCGATCACGAGACGGAAAGAATGGCCGATGAGCCGATCCGCGCGCCGGAGCCGAATGGATCCGTGGCCTCGGCTCACGTTCCCGTGGTCGCGAGCGCGGCAATGTCGCGTCGAGGCCAAACGAGGGCACTCCAACGCAAGTGTGCGTGCGGTTCAGGAAGCTTCGGTCTGAGCGGGGAGTGCGAGGAGTGCAGCAAGAAGAAGCTTGGGCTGCAACCGAAGCTCCCGATCAGCGAGCCTGGTGATCTTCATGAGCAGGAGGCGGATCGGCTCGCCGATCAGGTGCTGACGACGCCTCCGGGCGTGGGTGCTGTACCGCTGCGCATCCACCACTTCGGGTCGACTGGACAGCTGGGCAGTGCGCCCTCAAGCGTCCGTCGCGTAGTCGCCGGTCGCGGCCGGCCATTGGACGCGCCGCTACGGCAGGAGATGGAACAGCACTTCGGTCACGACTTCTCCGGGGTGCGGGTGCATTCCGGCGCGGCTGCCGAGCGATCGGCACAGGAGATCAATGCGCAAGCCTACACGGTCGGCCGGGACATCGTGTTCGGTGCCGGTCGGTTCGCACCTGAAACGCGCGACGGAAGACGGCTGCTGGCGCACGAGTTGACCCATGTGCTCCAACAGGCCGATTCGGCTACCGCCTTGCAGCGACAGCCCGATGGGGGCGCGCGCAGCACGCGCCCGGTTCCGGAATGGGCGCTGACAACACCGGTAGGAGCGTTGCCTGGTGTCCCAGTCCCAGACTACGAGTCGCCAAGGCCACAGTACACCGAGGTCGATCGTTCTAATATGCTGGCGGCCCTGAATACCAGGGTTCAGCTCAACGGCCAAAGGCTCGCCCGCTTCTACCACGACCTTCGCGTCGTGTGGATGGATTTGATACTTGAGCTTGCCATCGATGACGCGGGTCTTTCGTTCGGTGCGCAGACCGTGGCAAGCATCGTCACTAACCTGCTCACAGCCCCGCTCAAAGCGGGTCCGGGGTTGATCGTGGGGATCATTGCTGACGGCATCGTGAATGTGACGGATAGCGTGCTTAAGGAAAAGAAACTCAATCAACGAAAGAAAATGTTGCGCGACATGATGGTCGCCCCCACGGTAGCGGACGTTGGAGAGAAAGATGCGAATGGTCGACTTGCCAATCTTTTACTTGATGCCATCGGGTACGCGACCTGGCTTCAGGTGGCCGTTCTGGACAATCTCTGGAAATTTCGAATCCCACCGGAGTTTCCTCCGGTCCCTGCCTCGGACATCCGGTTTGAGGTCGCCGCCGCCGTTCTTCGCTACCGGTCTGGCGCTCTGTACGAATCTCAATTGAAAGCGGTAGCTGACCCGTATGGAACATACATCGGAGGATTTAAGCACGTCGGCAACGAGGTGCTGCAGGTGCGTATCCGGAAATGGAAAGAAACTGACCTTGAATGGAATCTGCGCACGCATTCCGCCCTCTTCAAGTCCGTCATGGGACATCGGATCGGTGATCTGGCCGACCTGCCGCTGATCGTCGAATTTCTGGCAGTTAAGGATGAGGAGGTGTACGATCCGGACGTCGAGCATGTCGGCAGGGTGATCATCGGCCGCAATACAACGGGGAGCATCATTGTTCACTCGGGTAACTTTATTGGGCTGTATGAACTCCACGGGTATTGTCATCCGGATGAGAAAGCGCTTACCAAGCGGGACGTCTATCTCGGGAGCATGTACGAAAGGGCCGACGCGCCGCGTCAGGTCGAGCTGCGACGACGGATCGAGGCTCTTCGGGTCCATTACCGGCAGTACGCGGAGTGTGGGGCGGACGTCCTCCTGCGGGAGTACATAGATCCATTCTACCTGATTGTCAGACGCAGATGACGCCGCCGGGCCCGCCGCTCCCTCCGGTGCCGCCGGCGTAGGGACA
>CAYOKH010000137.1:0-2377 GCA_964404505.1 uncultured Azoarcus sp. | reverse complement strand
GCAGCGCCTTGTGGCGTCAACACGCCAGTCAGCTCTCGCAAGGTGGCGTCGGTCACCTCCAGCGGTGCGTTCCCAAACACGCTGGAGAGGCCGGCGATCTCGATGTCCCGGCGCGATGCCAGATAGAGAATGGCGAGACAATCGTCGGGATCGACGCGGGCGGCCGCCCCGCAGGCGGCGTCCGAGTCGATCCAGATGCGCCGGGCGGGCTGCGGCAGCGCGTGCGACGGCAACGCAGGCAAGTCATTCGCGAAACGCTCGCCCGTTCGCCACATCTCGACCGGCATTGCGAGCAGCACCGCCGCTGCCGCAAGTATCAAGACCACGCTCGCGAGCACCCACACCGCTGCGCGTGTCAACGCGGGCATGCTTCGTCGGGCCATGGCGCCATTATCAGGTGATCGTCGACAATGATCGACCTCGCCCAATCCGATGGTTGGGCGGAGCGCAGTAGGGGCGCGGGTGCGACAGTGGGCGTGCTAGTCGGGAATTTCGGCTTCGACGAGCTTCGCCAGCAGAATCAGCGATTCCTGCCACCCCAGAACGCAGGCGTCGGGTGGAATGATTTCCGGAACACCTTCCTGCACGACGTTCAAGTCCGTCCCGCACGACACCTTCTTCAAGGTGACGGTAATCTGCATCTCGCCCGGCAGGTTGGGATCGTCGAACTCCTCCGTATAGCGGATCCGCTCGTTCGGGCTCAGCCCGAGATAACGTCCGCCGAACGAGTGGCTCTTGCCGGTGGTGAAGTTCGTGAAGGACATCTTGTGCGTGCCGCCTACCCGCGCGTCCATCTCATGGACTTTGGCGGTGAAGCCGTTGGGCGGCAGCCATTTCACCATGGCGTCGGGGTCAAGAAACGCCCTATAGACGCGCGCCGGGGCGGCGCGGAGGACTCGGTGCAGCCGGATGGTACTTCCAGCCATGATTCTTCTCCTTTCGTGAGGGGTCATCCTCCCATAGTCGATCGACGGAACGGCGAATCGACATCGGCGACGAAGTTCGGCGCTGCCGCGGCCTGGGGGCGGGCTCCCGAGCGGCATCGGCCATCGCGCTCCGCAACTATTTCAGCTTCATCATCCGCTGCGCGTTCTCGTGAGCGACCTTCTGCAAGGTCGCCGGCGTGAGGCGTGACAGCAGCCCTGTGCGGATGATGGCGATGGTCGCGGCGTAGTCGCAGCAGTAGGCGTCGGTGCCGATCATGAACCGGTCGGGGAAATCCTCGATCAGTTTCTGCCAGGCAAGCTCGATGCCGGACTCGTCGAGGATGCGTTCGTGCATTTTTTCGGATCCCACACCGGCGGCGCCTTCTGCGACAGGTCGCAGTTCGATGTCCGGCGCGGAAATTGCGGCTGCAGGTGGAATGCAACGTCGGCGATCGGCACTTCCTGCGCCAGCCTCGCGCTCTCCGGATGGGACTGCGCCGCGGCCAGGGAGCCGCAGCAAGAGAGAACCAGGCAGGTCAATATAACGGCTACGCGCTTCGTTACACGCGAGCGGGACGTGATGCGACAGGGCTGCAAAAAATGAAAGGATCCCTGGGCGCGCGCCCGTACCACGACGCAGGGAAGGCCATCGGTCAGCGGGTCTTCGCCGACGTTTGGCCTCCGAACAGCCCTCCGGTCAATGCGATGGCCCGTTGCTCTGCGCTCTGGACCAGGTCAGCAACGCCATGAAATCGCCACCGAAGTGCTGTGTGAGAAGAACGTCGTAGGCAATTGAGCAAGCCTTGACTCCACTACCACCGACGCGGCGATCGAGGGCCTCGTCTGCACAGGCGAGGTAGAACCCCTTGATCTCGCGTTCGCTCAAGCGCTCGAATTGACGCCGGGCCGGATCCTGCGAAAGCATTGCGCCGGTCTGCACTTCGCGCGTCATACCAACGCCTTGATCGCGCGATTCCGGTCCGGATGCCGCGCCCAGCGGTTCGGCGGCGAGGGCGGCTGGGGTGTTGGAGGCCAGCGCGGCGACAAGAGTCACCAGCGCAGCAGCAACACTCAGGGGCTTTGCAACGTTGTAGGGGGGCTGAAGGGTGGAAGTGCGCATGTGCTTTCCTTTCTAGTGCGGCTGAGCGATCGAAAGGAATTGTCGGCGTGCCGATGCCGCATCACCATCCCACTGAAGTCCCGAGGCGCGCTGAACGGCGCGACGCAGGTCACGGGACTTAAGTACTTATCGGGCTTTGGATGGCGTGGCCGGGAGCGCGAGGCCCAGCTTGTTTACCGCCAGCACCGCCTGCGTCCGGCTGGTGACACTCAGCACCTTCATGATGACGGTGACCTGGTTCTTGACCGTCGATTCCGCCAGGTCCAACTCTCGACTGATGACTTTGTTCGATGCGCCCTTCATCAGCAAAGCCAGGATCTGCGCCTGACGC
>CAYOKH010000136.1:0-2421 GCA_964404505.1 uncultured Azoarcus sp. | reverse complement strand
TGCGCTAGAGCCATCACTCCTTCTCCCCCTTCCACCACCGCCACAGCTACCACCGTTTCCCGCGGCCGTGCGCTCGCATGACGGACCCCGCCCAGAAGATTGGCACAAACTGACACACGGCTCTGCGCGTCCAGAGGAGAAACCCTGTGGGCGTGCAGTCCTCGTCATGTCCCGCCAAGCCATGCTGTGAGCCTTGATCTTTCGCGGATAAGCCCATCCTGATTGAAGTGGTGCACACAATAATGTGCCCAGGAATCCTCAAACGCCATGTCCATCTCACCCGTCACGGTGGTGGTTCCGAGTCCGATTTCTGCGTAGGTAAACTCGAAACTCCCACTCGGTCGGGCCAGCGCAATGTGGAACGGTTCGCCATTGAATTCGTTGATGATCGGCCTGCCGCTGCTCCTCATGATGCCCGGGATATCCACCGTTGCGGTTCGGCGTTCCAAGTTCGCTTCCAAGCCGATCGGCAGGAACAACGTCTCGCAGAACTCCGAGCATGTCGACGCGAATACCGAGAACAAGTTGCTCAGGGGCTTGCATGCCTCGCCCGCGATGATGGTTTCAAGTGCGACCCGTTGAGCTTTATCCGCGCGCTCGTCGATGATGATCTGGCGCTTGCCGTTTCCATCCGCGATTTCGCCAGGCCACTTGTAAAGCCCAGCCCACTTCAGCCCCGCGAGTGGCGTATCGTTGAAATGACCTTCAACGATGTGACCGACGAACGCCGACTGACAATAGCCATGGGTGCTTGGCAGGTTAAACTGGCACCCACAATTCACAGCGCAATTGCAGTTATCGTAGGTTTCGCTCTTGAATAGCCACTGGTCAGCCATCTTGGTGATTCTCCCTCATCCGTCATCGCGGTTTAGGCTGAATCAGGGCCCGACCAGTCGAACCGAATGTGTTTGCTTGAACGGCCAGACCGATCCCACTTGAAACCAAACGCCTCCGCCTTGTCGGCCGTCGATGTGCCGTAGGTCGCAATGGCGCCCGGTCCGGTTTCGGCACCGCCCGGATTATGGACCTGCACGCGTTGACCCGGCAGTGTCGTAGGGCCACCGAGCGCTTCCGCACGTGAGACTACTTTGCCTGGGATCTCAGCGCGCCACGTCGCGAGGTCATCGTCGACGTGGAAGTTGATGCGCGCGAACTCCATTCCGCGCACATCGCCAATAAAGTTCGCGAAGACACCGGGCCAACCACCGACCCTTCCGCCAAAAATCATCTGCAAGGCGTCGCGCTGACGATCATCGGCGCGCTCATCGATGAACATGCCCATCGTCGCTTTGGTCTTACCTTCCCAGATGTTTCCGTCAAACGTGCCGAGTGCCATGACGTTCAAACCGTCCAACCGCACATCGCCGTAGTTGCCACTGCGGATATGCCACGCGAGGATCCCTTCGCAGTGGCCAGATGTGGGCGGCTGCGCGAACGTGCACGGGCATGGAATGCTGCAGTTGCACGTATCGAACCAGTCTCCCTTGACAGTCCACTTCGGGATGTCGGCCATCATGCCTCCCGTTGCGACGATTCAACGTCTCTCAGATACCGCGCACCAGAACCCAGCCTCCCCAGGCGATGAGCGTCACTCCGGCTACCCTGCTGACCACGTGTCCCTGCGGCGCCAGCTTTTCGACGAGCACGAACATGGCGATCGCCGCGACCCAAAGCAGGTTCATCACGCCGGCTGCGAAAAGCAGCAACATCAGGGCCCAGCAACACCCGACGCAGTAGAGGCCGTGCCGCAGGCCCATCGCGAGCGCTCCCGCCTGGCCCTCGCGCCAGTGGCTCGCGAGAAACGCGAGCGGTGATCGGCAATGCGTCAGACACGCCGTCTTGAGCGGGAGCCACTGATAGATACCGGCGAGCAGCAGGATCCCGCCACCGATGATTGCGGATTTGGTCGCCATGTTGGCGGAGAGCAAGGCGGCGCGATGGAGCATCAGCTGCGCCAGGGCCGCTGCTCCACTGAAGGCGGTCCACGCGATCAGGTAGCCAGAACCGAAAGCGACGGTGAGGGCACGGGAACGGTTACCCCGCCGCCGATACGTGCCGGCCACGAGCAGGATCATCGGCGCCGCTGACGGGAGCATCATCGCGACCATCATGACGGCCCACATCAGAAACAGCATGAGGAATTCGGCCGTGCCCCATGCGGCCATCTCGGGCATCCCCATCGCGGCGTGCATCGCCTTGTCGGCTGCCGCCGCGTTCATCATTCCCGCCATCCTGACGAGGTAGGCCCACGAGAGAAGGGTGATCGCAGCAATCCCAAACACGACGAAGGCACGATCCTGCCGAACCGCGCGCACGACGCCTGATGCAGTGGTGACAGACACCGCGAAACGCTCTACTTCTGGTTGGTCCAGTTGATTTCCGCCGCCGCGGCGTAGCGGTGCGGCCATTCAAAGCTCGCGT
>CAYOKH010000135.1:0-2481 GCA_964404505.1 uncultured Azoarcus sp. | reverse complement strand
ACCCTCGGGCTTGGCTACCGCTTTGGCATCAGCCGACAGACGGACCTCAACTTCTCCGGCGCCTTCGAGCGCGTGCGGGTGGAAGGCAAGGGCGGACTTTCGCCGCTTGGTTCCGACAGCGAGAACGGTTTTTCGTTGACTGTGGGCCTGCGTCACCTGATCACGCGCGAACTCGAACTCGGCGCGGACGTGACCTACGTGGACGTCGGTGGTGACGACACCGTTTTGACCCTCGGGGGCCTCTGGCACCTGTCCGATCTGGTGGCGGTGGGACTCAGGTACTTTGTCGGCAGCGACGCCGACGGCTTCGAGGGCGGGATTCGCTTCAAGTTCTGAGCGTCGCTCGGCCGCTTCAACGCTCCCGAGGAAGGACCGTTCCGGGCCGGTTAGACTGTGCGCTTACGCCGCTCGCGGGGGGCACGGCTCGCAATGCGATTCATTCACACGGCTGACTGGCACCTGGGCCGCCAGTTCCACAACGTTTCGCTGATCGAGGACCAGCGCCACGTGCTGGAGCAGCTCGTGGCCTTTGCCAGGGACGCGGAAGTCGACGCTTTTGTCCTTGCGGGCGACGTTTTCGATCGTGCAGTCCCCGGGCCGGATGCGGTCGAGTTGCTCGACCAGTGCCTGTCCGAGCTGGTGCTGCGGCTGCGCATCCCGGTGATCATGATCGCCGGTAACCATGACAGCGGACGACGCCTCGGCTATGCGTCCGGGATGCTCGCGCAGGCGGGCCTGCATGTCTTTGGCAAGTGCGACGGCCCGCCGCGCGGCGTCACGCTTGCCGATCAGTTCGGTCCGGTGCACTTCGTCGGGATTCCCTACGCAGAGCCGGCGCTGGTACGCGAGGCGAGCGGCGTCGGCGAGCTGCTGACACATGCGCAGGCCATGGCCTGGCTGACCTCCGCCGTGCGGGAAAAAATCCCGGCGGGCGAACGCAGCGTCTGCGTCGCGCATTGCTTCGTGGCGGGCGGCGTGGAAAGCGAATCGGAACGGCCGCTGAGCGTTGGAGGCGCAGCGGCAGTTGCAAGCGACAGTTTCACGGGCTTCAGCTACACGGCGCTCGGGCATCTGCATCGGCCGCAGGCCCCGGGCAGGCGTATTCATTATTCCGGGTCACTGCTGAAGTACTCGTTTTCCGAGATCCCGCACCTGAAGTCGGCCAACCTCGTCGATCTCGACGCAACCGGCGTGCCGGCGGTCGAACATCTGCCACTGAAGCCGCGACGCGACCTGAGGTTGCTCGAAGGAGAGCTGGCGGAGTTGCTGCGCGGGCCCGCGCCAGGCGAAAACGCCGAGGATTTCCTGCTCGTGCGCCTCGCGGACACGCGAGAGTTGCTGGACCCCATGGGACGGCTTCGGGAAATCTATCCGAATGTGCTGCATATCGAACGGCCGGCGCTGGCGCAACCGGCCGCGGACGCGCTCCAGGCGCACCGCCACGACGGAGGCGATCGGGAACTGTTTGCGGCATTTTTCGAGCAGGTCACCGGAGTGCCGCTGGACACACCGCTTGAGCGGGCGTTTGTCGATGTGTACGAGGCGCTGTTGCGCAAGGAACGGGAGGCGCCGGAGTGAGGCCGATCAGGCTCGAACTCACGGCGTTCGGGCCATTTGCTGGTACCCAGGTCGTCGATTTCAGCGCACTCGGCGAACGGCGCCTGTTTCTCGTGCACGGGCCGACGGGCGCCGGCAAGACGACTCTGCTCGACGCGATCTGCTTTGCGCTGTACGGGGATGCGACTGGCGTGGAACGTGACGGCAAGGGTTTTCGCAGCCAGTTCGCCGGGCCGGAAACCATGACTTCCGTTACCCTGGATTTCGCTCTCGGAGAACGCGTCTACCGGGTCAACCGGACGCCGGAGCAGGAACGCGCCAAGCTGCGGGGCGAGGGCACGACGCATGCGTCAGCGGCCGCCACGCTGTGGGATCGCACGGCAGTGCGTGAAGGGGAGGGTGATTCCGAAGGCCGGGTGTTGGCCACTCGCGCGATGCAGGTCACGGAGAAAGTCGCGGAGCTTCTCGGCTTCCGGAGCGAACAATTCCGCCAGGTCATCGTGCTGCCACAGGGCCGCTTTCGCGACCTGTTGCTCGCCCGGTCCCGCGAGCGGGAAGAAATCCTGCGACAGTTGTTCGACACGGCGTTCTACGGTCGTGTCGAAGAGGCGCTCAAGCAGCGCAGCCGGCAGCTCCGCGCCGAGGCCGCCAGGTTGCGCACCCAGCGCGGCGCATTGCTTGCGCAGGAGGAGTGCGATGACGAGGCCCAGCTCGAGGCGCGACTTGCCCGGTTGGAGGAAAGCAAGGCGACGCTGGAATCGGGACTCACTGCACTGCAGCAGCGAAGTTCGGATGCGGCGCAGGCCCTGGAGCGCGCCCGGGCCGATCATGCGCGATTCGAGAAGCTGGCACGGTCCGAGAAGGCCGTGACGGCATTGCGTGCGCGCAAGGCCGGGATCGAGGCCCAGCGGGCGCGGGTCGCGG
>CAYOKH010000134.1:0-2505 GCA_964404505.1 uncultured Azoarcus sp. | reverse complement strand
CCAAGATTGCGAAAGGCATCAAGTGGGGTGACGTTGCAAAAAAACTGGGCTTGTCAAAAGAGTGGGTGACCGCCGGCTGCCTCGGCCAGATGACATTCGACGCCAGCCAGGCGAAGACCATCGGCGAGATGTTCGGTCTGCCGGACGAAGCGGTGCGGCTGCTTCAGGTGGTGCCGTACAAGGGATCGCTGCCGACCGCGGTGCCGACTGATCCGTTGATCTACCGCTTTTACGAACTGGTCAGCGTCTACGGCATGACGTTCAAGGAACTGATCCACGAGGAGTTCGGCGACGGCATCATGTCGGCGATCGACTTCAAGATGGATCTGACGCGCGAGGCGGACCCGAAGGGCGATCGCGTCAAGATCGTGATGTCGGGCAAGTTTCTTCCGTACAAGACGTATTAACCGGCTTGGCGCGGTACGCCGTCCCTTGGGTACGAAGCCCGCTTTATCGCGCGTGGCGGGCCCACGAGGATCATTGCGCGGACCGCGCCGGCCGGACTACTTTCTCTGCTCGAAACCCTTGGCTCTGAAGACAACGTCCGCTTGGGACGATAGAAGATGCTTTACGAGCGATTCGCCCGCGCCATTTCCGGCTGCGGGTGCGAGGCCCGCAATCAACACGATGTAATCCTGATACTCGGCGGGTACCGCACCCGCGACTTCCACTCCGGAGCCAGCCAGTATCAGGGGAATCGGCATCACGAGAATGTCCACCTCGCCATTGGCGACGGCGGCAATGTTTTGAGGAATCCCTGCCGGCTTGAGCTTGTTCTTCATTTCGTTGGCGATCCCAAGCTTTTCCAGCATGGCTAAGAAGACCGGGCCGGACGCGCCAGCTCCGATGTACGCCACGGAATTTGAGTTCAGGAGCGTCTGCTTGAAATCCTCGCCAGAACTGACGTTCGGTTTTTGAGCGCCGGCCCGCACACCAACGCCTAAGCCGATGCGTCCTATTGGGGCGCGGGAACTCGAGGCCAGCTTGCCTGACTTGATCAGAGAATCAATGCTCGGCGGGTTGGCGATCGCCACATCGAACGCTTCGCCGGACTCGATCCACTTCAGCACCTCGGGGCCTGTCCCGTACTTGGCCACGATCCTGTGGCCGGTCGCGCGTTCGAACTGGGGCCCCAGGACATCCATGACGGGTTTGATTGCACCGGCACTGAGAAGTCTGATGTCCGCCGATTGCGCAGGACCGTGCGTGATCGACAAGGTCACCATTAACGCGACAGCGCTGAAGAAACCTTTAGTGAGGGAGTGGTGTTTCATCGAGTTCCTCAGGTGACGCAACCCTGATCCTAAGTCTGCTGGATGGCAGCAAGACTTGTCTGCACGCTACCCCACATAGCTGGCCAGATGATGACGGTCTTGCGTGCGAGAAGCCGACGAACGGTGCCTACCTCGTGCGCTGTACCGCGGGGCGCATCGACTCGGTCGGCGAGCGCATAGTCGCGGGCAATCTTCGCCGCGCTTGAAGGCAACGCTGGCTATGATGAGTCATGGATCGGTTCAACGAAGCGGTCACCTTCGCACAATCGCATGAGATTCCCTGGCCGCGCGATCCGGCCGCTGATCCCGCGCGTTGGGGCGTGCATCACGACGATCCGCCGCCGTTCAATCGGCTGCGCGGGCCGGTGCATCCGCGCGGCGGTGTGTCCGGCGTCATCCGTGTGCGCGGCGAGGAAGTCGCCGCCTGGGGTGAGCCGAATCGCGCCGACCAGACGTTCAGCGTCGCGAAGACTTATCTCGCGCTGCTCGCGGGCATCGCGCATGCACGCGGACTGCTCGAACCCGGCGAGCGCGTCAGCGAACGGTTGCCGCGCATCGGCTTCGATTCGCTGCACAACCGCACGATCACCTGGGAGCATTTGCTCACCCAGACCAGCGAATGGCAGGGCGAATGTTTCGGCATGCCCGACCAGGTGGAGCACTACCGGCGCACCACGCACGATCCCAAACCACCCGAGGGCAAGAAGGGAGACCTTCGGCCACTGCGCGCGCCGGGCAGCTACTGGGAATACAACGACGTGCGCATCAACCAGTTTTCTTTGGCGCTGCTGCACGTGTTCAAGCGGCCGCTGCCTGAGGTGTTCGTTGAAAGCGTATTGGAACCGATCGGCGGCGGACGCGACTTCCGCTGGGAGGGTTACGACGACTCATGGGTTGAGATCGATGGTCAACGCATACAGTCGGTGCCCGGCGGCACGCACTGGGGCGGCGGCGTCAGCATCAGTGCGCGCGACCAGGCGCGCATCGGCCAGCTATTGCTCGATGGCGGCGCGCGCGATGGTCGGCAGATCGTTCCGCGCGCGTGGGTCGAGCGCATGCAGGAACCCTGTGCGGTGGCACCGTTCTACGGCTGGCTGACATGGTTGAATCGCGACGGGCGCCTGTTCGCCGATGCCTCACGTCCGAGCTGGTTCATGTTCGGCGCGGGTGGTCACATCGTGTGGATCGATCCAGACCATGACGCGGTCGTAGTTGCGCGCTGGCTCGAACC
>CAYOKH010000133.1:0-2506 GCA_964404505.1 uncultured Azoarcus sp. | reverse complement strand
ATGCCCTTGCAGAAACCCATCTCGCCCAGCACTTCGAGCTCGAAGCGGGTGCGCGGCTCGATGCGCTGTGCCTCGACGAGTCTTCCCGCCTGTTGGAAGGTGTACACCCGCTCGCGCAACTCCTCCTTGATCGCCTCGATCGCCTGCAGTACCGTCGCACGCGGTGTCACGTAGTGGCTCGACGGATAGACCGTGAAGCGGGCGAGTCTGTGCCGCAGATGCCCGGTAAGCGGATCGAACAGGGTCAGATGCTCGATCTCGTCGTCGAACATCTCGATGCGAATCGCCAGCTCCGCGTTCTCCGCCGGAAACACGTCGATAACATCGCCGCGGACGCGAAAGGTGCCACGCCGAAAATCGAGATCTGCACGGATGTATTGCATCGCCACCAGACGCCGGATCACGTCACGGTGTCCGAAGCGTTCGCCCTCGCGCAGGTGCAGGATCATGGCATGATAGTCAACCGGGTCGCCGATCCCGTAGATGCATGACACCGTGGCAACGATGACCACATCGCGGCGCTCCATGAGACTCTTGGTCGCGGACAGGCGCATCTGCTCGATGTGCTCGTTGATGCTGGAATCCTTCTCGATGAACAGATCACGCGACGGAACGTAGGCTTCGGGCTGATAGTAGTCGTAATACGACACGAAGTACTCGACCGCATTCTCCGGCAGGAACTCCTTGAACTCCGCATACAACTGCGCCGCAAGCGTCTTGTTGGGCGCCAGCACCAGGGCCGGTCGGCCGCAGCGTGCGATGACGTTGGCCATGGTGTAGGTCTTGCCCGATCCGGTGACACCGAGCAGGGTCTGGAACAGCAGGCCGTCCTCGATACCTTCGATCAGTTTCGCAATGGCCTCGGGCTGATCGCCCGCCGGCTCGAAGGGGCGATGCAGTCTGAACGGGCTGCCGTCGAAGTTGACCACCGGCGCACCGTCGATCGATTGCGTCATGCTAGAATTTCCCGTTGTTCGGCTTGAAGGAATCGGGTACCACACCAAGGCACCCGCCCTTGCCCGACCGCTCATTATTTCGCAATTTGTCGCGCAAGGCACGGCGAGATGGACTGGCGGCGTGACGCCAGGTTCCCCGCAACCGAAGCGCACCCCTACTGGAGCCCCAATGTCCGCATCGATCTTTGCCAACGTCGAAATGGCCCCACGTGATCCCATACTGGGTCTGACGGAAGCCTTCAACGCCGATACCCGCGCAGAGAAAGTCAATCTCGGCGTCGGCGTGTACTACGACGACAATGGCAGGATTCCGCTTCTGGCGGCGGTGCGCGCTGCCGAAGGGACGCGCTTCGATGCTGCCGCCCCGCGCGGCTACCAGCCCATCGAAGGCCCTGCGACCTACAATGGGGCAGTGCAGAAGCTGCTCTTCGGCAGTGAATCGGATCTCCTCGCGGCCGGTCGGGTCGTTACCGTGCAGGCGCTCGGTGGCACCGGCGCCCTCAAGATCGGCGCGGATTTTTTCAGGCAGCTCGACCCCGGCGCTGCAGCGTACATTTCCGACCCCAGCTGGGAGAATCACCGCGCGCTGTTCCACAGCGCCGGCTTTCAGGTGCGCAATTACACGTACTACGACGCGGCAACGCGCGGCGTAGATTTCGCTGCGATGAAGGCCGCGCTCGACGCGCTGCCGGCCGGCTCCCTGGTCGTCCTGCATGCGTGCTGCCACAATCCCACCGGTGCGGACATCTCCGAGTCGCAGTGGAGCGAAGTGATCGACATCTGCCGCGCGCGCGCGCTCGTGCCATTCATCGACATCGCCTACCAGGGCTTCGCCGACGGCATCGAACCGGACGCCGTGGCCGTTCGCATGTTCGGCGCAAGCGGACTGCAGTTCTTCATATCAAGTTCGTTTTCGAAGTCGTTCTCGCTATACGGCGAACGCGTCGGCGCCCTGTCCATAATCACCGCCAACAGGGACGAGTCGGCACGCGTCCTGTCCCAGGTCAAACGGGTGGTCCGCACCAACTACTCCAACCCCCCGATTCACGGCGGGGCGGTCGTCGCAGCCGTGCTGAACTCGGCCGAACTGAGGCAGATGTGGGAGGAGGAACTCGCCGGCATGCGTGATCGCATTCGCACGATGCGCCATGCCCTCGTCGACAAGCTCGCCGGTGCGGGCGTTGCCCAGGACTTTTCCTTCGTGGCCCGGCAACGCGGGATGTTCTCCTACACCGGCCTGACCGCCGATCAGGTCGAACGACTGAGGAGCGAGTTCGGTATCTACGCTGTGTCGACGGGGCGTATCTGCCTGGCGGCGCTGAATTCGGGCAACATCGATTACGTCGCGCGGGCCATCGCGGCCGTGGTGGCCGAGTAATCCGCAACGGATCCTTGACGCCTTGCCCCGCGTTGCCTAGAATGCGCGGCTCGATTCCCCGATAGCTCAGTTGGTAGAGCGACGGACTGTTAATCCGCAGGTCCCAGGTTCGAGCCCTGGTCGGGGAGCCACTGATTTTTTGTACCGTTTCTTGAACTTAGCCCAGCCATTG
>CAYOKH010000132.1:0-2530 GCA_964404505.1 uncultured Azoarcus sp. | reverse complement strand
TGAAGCGGTGCACCGTTTCCCAGGCGCAGCGCATCAGTCGGTCAAGAACGAGTTCAGAGATCCTGATCTCGGCGTCTCGTAGGAGCGCCCGAGGTGGGGAAAAACGCGTTACAGGTCAATGGGTAGTGAATCGATGCGGCAGTGACGATGGAGTGCGTGCGGTGAAGGCGTCGGATTTTGCGCAGAGACCGTTTTTTTGGCAGATTCCACGGATGTGCATCACCGGTCGATGAGCGCCCATGCCGCAGATCCAGTTTCCGTTCTTTCCCGAAGGGGTCACGCACATCACGTCGCTGCTGGCCTTTGCCAAGCGCGATGGGCGGGTGACGTATTTCAACGGCAACATGCCGGTGTTCATTCATGACGAAGCCGATGTGGCGTCGTTCCGGATGATCACCGCGCAGTTTGTCGTCAGCGGTCATGCCAAGCAGGCGCAAATAGCGCGTGCGTTTGGTGTGGCGAAGATCAGCGTCAAGCGCGCCGTCAAGCGCTACCGCGAGCAAGGCCCGAAGGGCTTCTATGCGCCGAAGAAGACGCGCGGGGCGGCGGTGCTCACCGCCGGGGTGCTCGATCAGGCGCAACGCCTTCTCGATGAAAGCATCCCCACCGCCGATGTGGCCGATCAGTTGGGTGTCAAGCGCGACACCCTCGCCAAGGCGGTGCGTGCTGGGCGGCTGCATGCGCGCGCCAAGCCCGAGGGCGGCACGGCGGCGTTGGTGATCACCACCACCAAGAGCGAGCGCACAAGTCGTGACAGCGAGGCGCCGATGGGCATGGGGGCGATCAATGTCCCGGCCCGGTTGGCCGCCAGTGTGGGCGCGCTCGAGGCGGTGGCGCCGCAATTCGTCCCGGCCCTGGATGTGCCCTATGGCGGGGTCTTGTTTGCCCTGCCAGCGTTGCTGGCGCTGGGATTGATCGATTCCACACCGGGCTTTCTCGAACTGCCCAAGGGCTACTACGGGCTGGACAGCCTGATGATTCTGCTCGCCTTCATGGCGCTGGCGCGCCTGAACGCGATGGAGCAACTGCGCTATTGCGCCCCGGGCGAGTGGGGAAAACTGCTCGGACTGGATCGGGCCCCGGAGGTGCGCACCCTGCGCGCCAAGGTCCGCCTGCTGGGCGAACAGGGCAAAGCCGAGCCCTGGAGTGCGGCGCTATCCGAGCGCTGGATGCAGGCCGCCCCCGAGCAGGCCGGCACCCTCTACGTCGATGGTCACGTGCGCGTCTATAACGGCGATCAGACCGAATTGCCGCGCCACTACGTCGCGCGCCAGCGGCTTTGCCTGCGCGCCACGACCGACTACTGGGTCAACGCCATGGATGGCCAGCCCTTCTTCGTGGTCAATCAGGCCGTCGACCCGGGCCTCATCCACGTCATGGAGCAGCACATCGTGCCTCGCCTGGAGCGCGAAGTCCCCGGCCAGCCGGATGCCGCAGCGCTCGCCGCACAGCCCCTGCTGCATCGTTTCACGCTCGTGTTTGACCGCGAAGGTTACTCGCCACAACTGCTCGAACGCATGAAGGCAAAGCGCATTGCTTGCCTGAGCTATCACAAATTCCCTGGCGAGCCTTGGGCAGGCGAGGAGTTCCGCGAGTACCCGGTGAGCCTTCCCAGCGGCGAGCGCGTCTCGATGAGGCTCGCCGAGCGCGGCACGTGGCTGAGCAACGGGCTGTGGGTACGTGAGATCCGCAAACTCTGCGAGAGCGCTCACCAAACGGCGATCCTCAGCACCGATTACAGCAGCGACCTGGTGCCGGTGGCCACGGCGATGTTCTCCCGCTGGGCGCAGGAAAACTTCTTCAAGTATGCCCGCGAAAACTTTGGCCTAGATAGGCTCGTCGACTACCGCACGCAGGCGATTTCTGAGCCCATACGGGTGGTCAACCCGGCCTACCGCAGCCTCGATTCGCAGGTGCGCTCCACCACCAGCAAACTCCATCGCCTACTGGCCCAGTTCGGCGCGCTGACCATCGAGCATGACATTGACCCGCCGCGCATCGAGCCCGTGGTGCGCAAGAAAGCCGACCTGCAGGAGAGAATCGAACAGCTTCAGGCGCAACTGGACAGCCTCAAGGCCGAGCGAAAAGCCACCGAACATCACATCGCGTTCGACCAGTTACCCGAGCCGCAGCGCTTTCGCCAATTGAGTACCCAGAGCAAACACCTGATCGATACCATCAAGATGATCGCCTACCGCGCCGAGACCGCCATGGCCAACCTGCTCGGTGAGCATCTCTCCCACCGTGATGACACCCGCGCTCTATTGCGCGCCGTCTACACCACCGAGGCCGACCTGCTGCCAGACGATAACGCGGGCACCCTGACGGTGCGCCTGCATCACCTGCCAAACGAGTATTTCAACGCCGCCATCCGCAAACTGTGCGACGAGCTGAACGCCACCGAAACGCGCTTTCCTCGAACCGATCTGCGGCTCGTCCTGAAATTGGGTTCATAACAGAATCGGCGAGATCAAGATCTCTGTCCTTGGTGCCCCGGCCCCGGTTTTTCTGGACACGAATTTAGGGTAAA
>CAYOKH010000131.1:0-2531 GCA_964404505.1 uncultured Azoarcus sp. | reverse complement strand
GTCATCATCGCCTCGGCGCTCGGTCTCCCCGTCAGCTCGACGCACATCGCCATCGGTGCGCTGTTCGGGGTCGGTTTTCTGCGGGAGTTCATGGCGAACCGTGGCGAGCGCAATAATCCGCTTGCGGCCATGCCGCTGGCGGAGCTACCGGAAGACGACGCGGCGGGAATAGAATTGCCGGCCAATGGTTGTCCGGAAAACGGCTACCCGGCCCAGGAAAAGGCGCCCGACAAGCTGCGCAAGCGACGCCTGGTCCGCCGCTCGCACCTGCTCACCATCATCGCCGCGTGGTTGATCACCGTGCCCGCGGCGGCAGGGCTATCCGCACTGATCGCGCTGGCGCTCGCCCGCACGGGACTCCTGGGGCTTGGCTGAAGAACTACCGCTTCAAGCGCAGTCCGACTGAGCATGTGCTGCGGGCCGGCTAGTCGACCGCGTCCAGGATCCCGCGCAGCCGCTTCGCAAGGTCGGTCTTGCGATAGGGCTTGTTGAGCACCTGTGCCACCCTGGGGGTGCATCCCCGGGACTGCAGCGTCTCGAGTGGGTATCCGGACGTCAGAAGAATCCTCAGTCCGGGTTGCAACTGTCGTGCCCGCTCCGCGAGTTCCCAGCCGTTGATGCCACCGGGCATCACGACATCGGTGAACAGGAGGTCGGGAATCTCGCTGTCCAAAATCATCAGCGCTTGGGCGCCGTTTTCGGCCATCATCACCCGATATCCCAGTTGTTCGAGCGTCGCGACTGCATAGCCGCGCACGAATGGATCATCCTCCACGACCAGGATGGTCTCGTTTCCGCCGATCATCGCCCCGTCCGTCTCCGCAGGCGTCGCGGCGTCGGCCGGGCGGGCTGCGCAAGGCAGATACAGCCGCACGGTAGTGCCCAGGCCGGGCTCACTATAGATGGAGACATGCCCGTTGGACTGCTTCATGAATCCGTACACCATGCTGAGGCCAAGTCCGCTTCCTCGGCCCACTTCCTTCGTTGTGAAGAAAGGCTCGAACACTTGCTTGAGGATCTCGGGCGTCATGCCGGTGCCGTCGTCGGTGACTGAGATCATGATGTAGTGGCCGGACAGGACCTCCGGATGGGTCGTCTTGTAGCGCTCGTCCAGCACGGCTCGCTCGGTCAACAAGGTGAGGCAGCCCCCGAAGGGCATGGCGTCCTGGGCGTTCAGTGCGAGGTTCAGCAGCGCGGATTCGAGCTGTGCCGGATCGGCCAGTACCGCGGGAAGGTCCTTGGCGAGGGCGATGCGAATGTCGATGTCCTCCCGCAGGGTACGGCGCAAGAGCTGGTGCATGCGTTCGACCAGGGCGTTGCACTCGATTTCGGTCGGCTCAAGAAGTTGCCGGCGGCTGAACGCCAGCAGCCGATGGGTCAGTTCGGCGCCGCGCTCGCCGGCAAATACGATCGAGTTGCACAGCGACGTGAGATCGGGGCGCGCCCTGAGCTTGTCGCGGAGGGTCTCTGCATTGCCGATCATGACCGTCAGGAGATTGTTGAAATCATGGGCAATGCCGCCCGAGAGGTGGCCCACGGTCTCCATTTTCTGGGCCTGCACGAGTTGTTCTTCGGTGCGCTTGCGCTCGGACAGATCGTGGATTACGCCGACGAAGATGGATTCCCCCGTCTGCGTAGCTTCACCGACCGACAGATCCATCGGGAAGACTGATCCGTCCTTGCGCTGCCCCTGCACCTCGCGCCCGATGCCAATAATTTTGCGCTCGCCGGTGCGGTGATAATTGCTCAGGTAGGTATCGTGCTCGTCACGGAAAGGCGGGGGCATCAGCTTACGGACATTCTCCCCGATGGCTTCTTTCATGGGATAGCCGAACAGCCGTTCGCAGGCCGGGTTGAACATCAGGATCGTGCCACGCGAATCGATCAGAATGACGCCGTCGACTGCGGTATCCACCACGGTCCTGAGCCGCGCGGCGGATTCATACTGGGCCCGTTCACTGGCCTTGCGCTCGGTGAGGTCGTGGATCATGCCGACGAAGATCGACTCGCCATTCTCCTGCGCCTCGCCGACGGACAAGTCCATCGGAAAAGTAGTGCCGTCCTTTCGCTGACCAATGACCTCCCGTCCAATCCCGATGATCTTTCGCTCGCCGGTCGAACGATAGTTGTCCAGATAGCCGTCGTGCTCGTCACGGAACGGGGACGGCATCAGGACCTTGACATTCCGGTTCAGTACCTCCGCCGCGGCATAGCCGAACAGCTTTTCGCAGGCCGGATTGAATTCAAGGATGCATCCATCCGAGTCGATCAGAATGACCCCGTCGACCGCGGTGTCGACGACTGCACGCAGGCGCGATGCTTCCTCGTGGTCCCTCATGGCGGCCCTTTCAATGATTCACATGGCAGGCATGTTAAACGATCAGGCCGGCGGGCGACGTCCGGAAGCCGACTTCCAGCGCACGGGGCTGGCGGGCCGGTTCCAGCCATCCGCGCAGGGGACTGCCGGGGATCGACTAGCGATTGGTGGCCAGGGGCAGAATCGAACTGCCGACACCGTGATTTTCAGTCAC
>CAYOKH010000130.1:0-2768 GCA_964404505.1 uncultured Azoarcus sp. | reverse complement strand
TGCTGCCCTGGTCGGGCAATTCCTGCCCGGTGACCAGCCTGAGCAGGGTCGTCTTGCCTGTGCCGCTGGGGCCCATGATCGCCGTTACCCCGCCCCGGCGGATGTTGATGTCGAGACCTTCGAAGATCCGGGTCTGGCCGCGGGCGTAGCTGAGGTTCTGGATGATGATGATGTTGTCGTCATCCGGGCAGCCGCCCGGTTGCGTATCGTGCCGCACTTCGCTCGCTCGGGGCCTCATTCAGCCGGCCTCGGCCTCGAGTCCCGGACGATAGGCGCCGCTGCGGGCCAGGTGGTTCATGCGCGCCCGGTGCGCGAAGGCACGCGCGCCAGCCTCGCGTTGTGCCTCGGCGCCGGACCAGGCCTTGAGCGCCGAGGCCTGCAGCGCGCGGCCGTAGGAGAACGAGAGCTCCCAGGGCAGCGAACCGAGGGCGTTCATCGCATTGAGGTGGGCGGTGGCCTCTTCTTCGGACTGGCCGCCGGACAGGAATGCGAGGCCCGGCACCGCGGACGGCACGTAGCGCCTCAGGCAGCGGACCGTGGCCTCTGCAGCCTCCTCGACGCTCGGTCGGCGGGGGCAGTCCTGCCCGGCAACCACCATGTTCGGCTTGAGCACCATGCCCTCGAGCGCAACCCGGTGGCGCGCCAGCGCGTTGAACACCTCGAGCAGCACGGCGCTCGTCACAGCTTCGCAGCGCGCCAGGTCGTGGTCGCCGTCCATCAGCACCTCGGGTTCCACGATCGGCACAATGTCGGCCTCCTGGCAAAGCGCCGCATAGCGCGCGAGCGCGTGCGCATTGGCCTCGATGCAGAAAGCACTCGGGATCCCGTCGCCGATCGCAATGACCGCACGCCACTTGGCGAAGCCTGCGCCGAGACTCCGGTATTCGTCCAGCCGCTTGCGCAATCCGTCGAGCCCCTCGGTGACCGTCTCGCCCGGGAAACCCGACAGCGGTTTCGCGCCCGCGTCCACCTTGATGCCGGGGACGATCCCGCGGCCGGCCAGCAATTCGGGGAACGGCACCCCGGCCATGCTCTGCTGGCGCAGCGTCTCATCGAACAGGATGACCCCCCCGATCCAGTCCTCGATCCCCGGGGCCGAGAACAGCATTTCGCGATAGCTGCGCCGATGCTGCTCGGAATTCTCCAGCCCGATGGCGTCGAAGCGCTTCTTGATCGTTGGATGGCTCTCGTCTGCAGCCAGGATCCCCTTCCCCGGGGCGACCATGGTGCGGGCAATCTTGTTCAATCCGTCGAGGTTCATCGCTTCCTCCGCCTGTAACTTCTGAATCGTGTCTGGTATGCCAACGCAGCCCCCGCAAGGGCGGAATCCTAACACAGGGAGCGCTGCGAACTTGCCGCGATCAGGCTCCCGGCCGGACTGCCGCAGGGCCTTCCATGAGGTGCCCGGACACGGTGACTTGGCCTGCGGCCGAATCAGGACTAAAATGGTCCCCATTAGTACAGACGGCCCCAGGGCCGGAGCGCACGATGCTGAAAATGAGCCGCCTGACCGACTACGGAACGGGAGTCCTGGCCTACCTGGCCGGCGCCGGTGACCGGCCGCACAGTTCGAGCGAAGTGGCGGAACTGACCGGCCTGCCGGCGGCGACCGTGAGCAAGATCCTGAAACTCCTCACGCGCAGCGGCCTGGTGGTTTCCCATCGCGGCGTACAGGGTGGCTATGTTCTCGCGCGGCCGGCCGGGCAGATCACCGCGGCCGAGGTCCTCGATGCACTCGACGGACCGGTCGCCCTGACGGAATGCTCGGTCGAGGCCGGGAATTGCGTGCTGGAGTCTTCGTGCCTAGTCGGCACGGCCTGGCAGCGGATCAATGCCGCGATCCGCCGCGCGCTCGACGAAATCAGCCTCGCCGAACTTGCCAGCATGCAGGCTGGCCACCGGCCGCGTGTCGACCTGAGAAACTTGGTGTCGTCGCCGGGCAAACTGGCACGACTTGAACGCGGCTGAAGTCGCGAGGAGCACACCACATGGCAAGCGGCCAGCAGGACGTCGAACAACTCGTCGCACGGAAGTACCGCCACGGCTTCGTGACGGACATCGAGTCCGACACCGTTGCGCCGGGCCTCGACGAGTCAGTGATCCGGCACATCTCGCGGAAGAAGGGCGAGCCCGAGTTCCTGCTCAACTGGCGGCTGAAAGCCTTCGAGCATTGGCTGACCATGCCGGAGCCGAACTGGGCGCACGTGCGGATCGCGCCGATCGACTACCAGGCGATTTCCTATTACTCGGCGCCGAAGAAAAAGACCGATGGCCCGAAGAGCCTCGACGAGGTGGACCCGAAGCTGCTGGAGACCTACGACAAGCTCGGCATTCCCCTGCACGAGCGCGCGCGGCTCGCCGGAGTGGCTGTTGACGCGGTATTCGACAGCGTTTCCGTGGCGACCACCTTCAAGAAGAAACTCCGCGAAGCCGGAGTGATCTTCTGCCCCTTCTCCGAGGCCGTGAAGGATCACCCTGAACTGCTGGAGCAATACCTCGGCACCGTCGTGCCGACCGGCGACAATTTCTTCGCGGCGCTGAACTCGGCCGTGTTCACCGACGGTTCCTTCGTGTACGTCCCGAAGGGTGTGCGTTGCCCGATGGAATTATCCACGTATTTCCGCATCAACGCGGCCAATACCGGGCAATTCGAGCGAACGCTGATCATCGCCGACGAGGGCAGTCACGTCAGCTACCTCGAGGGATGCACCGCGCCGATGCGCGACGAGAACCAGCTGCACGCCGCGGTGGTGGAGTTGATCGCCCAG
>CAYOKH010000129.1:0-2791 GCA_964404505.1 uncultured Azoarcus sp. | reverse complement strand
TCAGGCCCTCAACGCGGCCTGATCTCCGCTTCAGGGGCGCCCCCTCCGCGGGGGTTGCCCCGACACACCAGATTCGCGCCGGCCGACGCGGGAACGACACCGGACGTCGCGTCAAAGCGGATCGAACCCTGTTTCACAATCGATCAAGTGAGGCTGCGCGTCTTGGAACCGGTTGAGCTGAACCGGTTCATCCTTGATTCGACGCCCATCCTTGTACCGCGCGAGCACCTGTTCCAAAAGAAAGCACCAACAACAAATCGGACGCATAATTATTGAGGCGGCAATCAGTTGGGCGATGCTGAGCGGCGTGAGGCGCAGTTGCTCTCTCCCCTTCAAGCGGAGGGCTGGGGTGGGGATGGGTTTAACAGGCGCCGCAGTAACCCATCCCCCTCCTAACCTCCCCTTGAGGGGGAGGAACAAGGTGCCAAGACCGACTTCACGTGTATTTGATTGCCGGGTTAATAAATTATGTGAGCGAGGATGGCATGGATGTCGAGAAGATCACGGTCATCGGAGGGCGCGGCAGATCCGGTGTTCGCGAGCCGCTGGCGGGCCTTGATCTTCAGATGGGCGAAGTCGTGAGCATCGTCGGGCCGACCGGCTCCGGCAAAACGGCACTCATCAACGACATCGGACTGTTCGCAAACCTCAACACGCCGTCGCAACGTCGGGTACTGATCAACGATGCCGTGCCGCCGGAGGACTTTCTTGACGATCCATCGAAGAACCCGATCGCGCTCATCACCCAGCACACCAGTTTTCTGTCCGATCTGCCGGTGCACAGGTTCCTGGCGATGCATGCGAAGATTCGCAAGCACGGGCACCCGGGTTCGGTGGTCGAGGAAACGCTTGATTTCGCCAACCAGCTCACTGGCGAACCCGTCCTCGTCGATGCTGCGATGACCGAACTGTCCGGCGGGCAGACACGGGCCTTGCTCATCGCCGACGCCGTCGTGATCGGCAATGCGCCGATCATCCTGCTCGACGAGATCGAGAATGCGGGCATCGACCGCACGCGCGCGCTGAACCTCCTGCGCCGCTATCAGAAGATCTTCGTTTTCGTCACGCATGACCCGCGTATCGCGCTTCTTTCCGACTCCCGACTCATCATGCATACGGGTGCCATGCAGGCACAGCTGATCACCAACCCGGCCGAACAGCGGATGGCCGAGCGCATTCGCGTGGTCGATGAGTTGCTGCTCGAACTGCGCGACCGAATTCGCGCGGGCGAACGCGTGGATTACGATGAACTCCGCGTGGGAATCGAACGCGCCCGCGCAGCGCTCACCCGGGAGATCCCGCAATGAAACTGATAATCTGTGCCGGGCCGCCCACCAGCGGCAAGACTACCGTGTTGAAGCAGGCCGCCCGACGGTTGCTCGACCGTGGTCACCATTTGGCATACCTGAAGATCGACGTGCAGTTCGCCGACGAGGACGAGATGTTCCGCGCCGACCTGGGGATCCCTGCACGCAAGATCTACTCCGGCGACCTGTGTCCTGATCACTGCAGCGTGCTGGTACTGGGCGATGCGGTGAAATGGGCCATGGCCGAGAATGCTGACACCCTTTTCGTTGAGACCGCAGGTCTGTGCCTGCGTTGCGCACCCTATATCGACGGAGCGCTCGGCATGGTGGTCCTGGAGGCGACCAGCGGCATGAATCTCCCACGCAAGATCGGTGCGATGCTGTCACTCGCCGATCTTGCCGTGGTGACCAAGATTGACCTGGTGTCGCAGGCGGAGAAGGAAGTGTTTCGCGCAAACATCATGGACGCTGCACCGATCGACGTCATCGAAGCCGATGCACTCCACGGCATCGGCGTGGACCGGGTCGTAGCACGTATGCTGCGCACCCCGGAAATCGAGGGCAAGCTCATGCTCAAGGGCAGCCCGCCCGTTGCGACCTGCACGATCTGCGCAGGCAAGCGCGACATCGGATGGGAGCATCATTTTGGGGTGTTGCGCACCCTCGACACCGATCTCTTCTATCGAGGACAATGATGGACGAGGCCACGCGTAGCCTGTTGGCACGCTTACCCGGCAAGGACTGTGGTCAATGCGGCTTCGCAACTTGCGCAGGGCTTGCCCAGTTCGCCGCCATCCGCCCGGGCGCGATCGCGCGTTGCGTCCATCTGCCCTCCGGCACGAGCACGGGCAGGGATCCGCCCGACGTCGTTGCGGATGTCACGTGGACGGACATGCTCGGGCGTGAATACGACTTCGTCCTCGAGAAGTTCGCCGAAGATCCGGGCCCGCGGGAAGTCATCCTGCCGTTCAATCCGGCAAACGTCGAGAAGCTTGGCATCAAACGCGGAGACATACTCATTGGCCGCCCGGCCTGGGTTGGCTGCCCAGTGACCCACATCGGCGTCGTGGTCGAGGAACCCGACTATTTCAACGGTGTGATCACGTGGTGCGTCGTCGGACCGCTGGCCGGACGTGTCGGGGGCATCGAGATCGGACTCTACAATCCGATCGCCTACGAGGGCATCGTGCGACACTCCCGCGCCGACTTGCAGATCGGACGCCGTTACTACTTCCTGCCCCGCGCCTGCATGCTGCAGTCGCGCCATTCCGGTGTCGCCAGCGCGCTGGCCAAACGCGAAGACGGAATGCGAGTGCGCCTCGAGGGCATCTGGATCAGTTGAGTGCCTCCGGGGAAGCACGGCAGCAGCCACACGAACGCCGCAAGGGCCCGACGCGGAAAACTCGAGCAAATCCGGCCGCACGGACCCTGCCCGCTCCCCCGGCGGTGCCGATCAGCGCGGCGAATCCGGACCGAAATGCTCC
>CAYOKH010000128.1:0-2817 GCA_964404505.1 uncultured Azoarcus sp. | reverse complement strand
CGTCACTGGTGTCCGAGTTGTTGTCGTAGATGTTCCAGCCCGGGACGAGCTTCCCGACAAGATCCGGATGGCTGCCGTCCACACCGGTGTCGAGAATCGCGATCGTGATGCCCTTTCCGGTACTGGTACTCCACGCCGTGTTCGCGCCGATCTTCGGGATGTGCCACTCCTTCGGATAATACGGATCGTTGGCCGAGTCGTGTCCGAAGATCATGTCGGGCTCGGCGAACTTCACATGCGGGTTGTTCGCGAGCAGCGCTGCCACCGCCCGCTCCGAAGCCTGGGGCGGAAGCTGCACGATGTACACGTTGATGCCCTCGATGCGGCCAACGGAGCGGCCGCCGAACGGTCTCAGGATCTTCTCGAATTCCGCGTCGGAAAGGCCCGGGCGCGGCTGCACGAGAAGACGGCCGGGGACGAACTGGCCCTCGGTCTGCGTCGCCTGGGAGGCGCCGCCCCGTGCATTGCCGGTGCCCTGCGCGACGGCGACGCCGGCAAAACACATCGCGCCGATCGCCGAAGCGAGCAGCAGTCGGTTCCGAAGCCAACTCTTCGAGGATTTCCGCGCGTGCGGCGCAGACGATACTGGGGTGAAAGTGGTATTGAAGCGTTGTCCGTCCATCTGATTCTCCATCCATTAACACTTGCCGGCAGGATACAGCAGCAAGGAATGCATGGAATCAATGAACGATGCGCGCTTCGCGCGACTCGCGTCACTACACCTGGCAATCCCGCTGTCATGGGGAGTATTCCCTTTAGACCGGTGATTTTGCGCCCCCGCCTTTAGCACGGGTTTGCCCTTTACAGGCCGCCGCAGCCAAACCAATGGCCGACGACGAATGCTACGTCAAGTTTTCGAGGTATCGGAATCCTGTCACACGCGCTTACCCTTTCTTACCGACTGCAACGGACTTTACAGCAAGTCCGGGAAAATGTTTAGTGTTTTTTCGTTTTTTCTTTCACAGTCTCCGAAAAAATGCAAGGGGACAGTCCATGTTCTTCAACATTTCGACCCGCGGAAAACACCCGCAACTGCATGCAGGAGTGAAAAATCGCACGCTGGGCATGCACAGGAACGCTGCGGCCGCATCTACCTCAGCACGGGGCGGAATACCCAGTCGGCATGGTTCGCGGCATGTTCGGAAGCGTCGCCCAGCTCGGGCGGCAGGCCCGTGCGACGTATCGGCACGCCCGCCGACAGGCTGTGAATTCCCACGATCGCCGCGCCTTCCCGGACCAGGCCCCAGTTCGCTTCACCGCTGAACGGATCGCGGTAGATTCTTCGCAGGTGACGGCGCGGCACGGGAAAACGGCGATCATCCACGAGTTGCCCGAGCTCCGTCGGCCATACCGGGGTGCCGGTGGGCGTTTCCTCGACGTAGCGGGCCATCGCCCGTGCGAATTCCACGCCGATGGCCAGCAGTTCGGCTTCACGCTCGCGCTGGGCGGCGTGCTGCCACACGACGCCGAACTGGGCGGCGAAGAGCCCCAGTGCCGCGACCATGAACAGCACCATCAAGTAGGTGTAACCGGCCTGTGCGCGACCGTATTCACCAGTCCGCATAGGCCGTACCGTCGCGCGCCGTTCCCGGTGCGCCGCTGCGCACGTCCCACATGCCGCCCTCGCCGGGATCGGGTGGCACGATGATTCGCCACGTGGTGGTCGAATCGGTGAGCGGATCCTTCGGCACCGCGCGCAGATAGCGCCGCGCGACGAGATCCTCGATGTCACTCGGGTAGGTGCCGGTATCGGCACGGTACTTGTCGATCGCGTCACGCATCACCGCGAGCGACTGTAGCAGACTGTTTTCGCGGGTGCGGTCGAGGTGGTCGAAATAGCGCGGGCTGGCGATCGTCAGCAGGATCGCGAGGATCGCCATGACGACGAGCAGTTCGATGAGCGTGAATCCGCCGCAACCGCGCTTGCGGATTCGCGTCACGATGCCGACTCGGGCGATATCCACCCCTTACCACTCCCTGTAGGGGATGCCGTTCAGACCGGTTCGGCCCGACAGCGAATAGACGTCGAATACGTCCGCACCCTCGCGCGGCGCATTCGGCGGGCTCGCATAGCTGCGCTTTCCCCAGGTCTGGTCCGGCGGCACCGAGGTATCGGGATGAAAAGGGTCGCGCAGGATGCGCCGCAGGAAATAGATGCGCGGCGCAGACGGATCGCTGACGTCTACAACGCCATCGACGAGCGTCGCGAGCGTCGGAGGATAACCCGAAGCGCCGACTTCCTGCTCGATGCGCCCGTCGTCGAAGGCCTGCTTGTAGGCGTCGAGACCGCCGCGTATCTGGCGCAACGCCTGGCGCAGTTCGGCCTCGCGCGTGCGCTGTGCCGCCAGTTCGGCCAGCGGAAACGCACCGGCAGCGAGAATCCCGACGATTGCGACCGTGACCACCATTTCGATCAGGGTGAAGCCCGCACGCGTGCGCAGACCGCCGGCACACCGCAGCATGTTCATTCGATGATCGCGACGAGCGCGTTGCCTGCCACAGGCAGGGCCATGCGCTCGCCGCCGGCCTCGAGGACGATCCCGCTGACGATCATGCTCGCGTTGCCGCGCACGTCCTCCCTGACCAGAAACGGCACCGTAACCCTTGTCGGCAGGGTGCCAGCCGACAAGGCCACCACACCCTGGCCTGGGGACGGCCCGGCAAAGCCGAGCGGCTCGAGCAGGTTCGCATCGTAGTCGAATTCGACCATGCCGCCGTCGTGGCGCCCCGTGCCTTCCACGGTGAGCATGATCGTCAGCGTCGAGCCCGCTTTCGCGGCGCCCGGCGCCGCCAGCGCGACCGACACATCGCGCGGCG
>CAYOKH010000127.1:0-2849 GCA_964404505.1 uncultured Azoarcus sp. | reverse complement strand
CGTACCCGTACTCGAACGCAAGCACGGCTTCTTCCGACAGCACCGAATCGTAGATATGGAAGTCGCCCTGACCCTCCTGGATGTTCTTCAGCGGCACGAAGATGCCGTGATCCCATCTTTCGCGCTTCTGGTCATGCAGAACCGCATGGCGATGGAAGAACGTGCCGCGCGCCACGTCCTCTCCGGAAACGCGCACGCCGAAGCCCTGGGCGACCAGACTCGCATAGGCAAGATTCTCGCCCATGCCCCAGTCGAAAGGCATCTCGCCCACGCCCATGGCTTCGCGGTCGGTGATGATCTTCTTCACGCGTGAATGCAGCGTGAAATCGTCGGGTACCGCGGTCAATCGCTCCGAGAGTCTCCTGACCTCCTGGATCGGGATTGCGGTGTCGGCGTCGTCCGCGTACGGCTGTCCCACGAACGGACTCCAATCCACCGCGTACTTGCTGCTGTGGCCGGACAGCACCGGGTTGTAGAGCAACTCGCCGCGATCGAGATGCTCCCGGTATTCGCGAATCATCCGATCGGGCTCGTCCGCGGACAGCGTCCCCTCCGCAATGAGACGATCCGCATAGATCTGGCGTGCACCCGGATGCTGCGCGATCTTGCGGTACATCAGGGGCTGAGTGACCATCGGCTCGTCCTGCTCGTTGTGGCCGAGCTTGCGATAGCAGACGATATCGACGACGACGTCCTTCTTGAACTCGTAGCGGAATTCGACCGCCAGTGCCGTGACGAGCGCAACCGCTTCGGGGTCGTCTCCGTTGACATGGAAGATCGGTGCCTCGACCATCTTGAAGATGTCGGTGCAGTAAAGCGAAGAACGATAGTCGCGTGGATCCGAGGTCGTGAATCCGATCTGGTTGTTCACGACGATATGGACCGTGCCGCCCGTGCCGTAACCCCGGGTCTGCGAGAAGTTCAGCATCTCCTGGTTCACCCCCTGCCCGGCCACGGCAGCGTCACCGTGGATCAATATGCCGAGGACCTGATCCTTGTTCCGGTCCTTGCGTCGAACCTGACGCGCATAGACCGAACCCGCGACCACAGGATTGATGATTTCGAGGTGCGACGGGTTGAACGACAGCGTCAGGTGCACCGGACCGCCCGGGCTCATGACATCGCTCGAGAAACCCATGTGATATTTCACGTCGCCGGCCGACAGGTCTGCAGCGGCCTTGCCCTCGAACTCCGAAAACAGCATTCCGGGCGACTTGCCGAGCGTATTCACCAGCACGTTAAGACGGCCACGGTGAGCCATTCCGATCACGATCTCCTGGGCTCCGAGGCCACCGCCCACGCGGACGATCTCGTCCATTGCGGCGATCATCGACTCGCCGCCTTCCAGGGAAAAGCGCTTCTGGCCGACATATCTCGTATGCAGGTAGCGCTCCAGCGATTCGGCCGCGGTGACCCGCTCCAGAATGCGCTTCTTCAACTCCACCGAGAAACGCGGTGTGGCGCGAATGCTTTCCAGGCGGCTCTGAATCCAGCGTTTCTGACCGATATCGGACATGTACATGTATTCCGAGCCGATCGATCCGCAATAGGTCTGACGCAATGCTTCCAGGATCTCTCGCAGTGTGGCGTGCTCGGTCGAAAAGCCGTGGAAGGAGCCAACGTTGAAGCTCTTGCTCAGGTCGGCCTCGGTGAAGCCGTAGTAGGACGGTTCGAGCTCGGGGATGTCGGGGCGTTCGGTGCGCTTGAGAGGATCGAGATTCGCCCAGCGGTTGCCGAGAAAACGATATGCATTGATGAGTTGCAGCGTGCTGACCTGACGCTTGTCGTCGGCACCGCTCGGGGCCGTGCGCATCCGCCCCTGCTTCGCCATCTGGGCGAATGCCGCGATCACCGGACTGTGAGCGACATCCCGCACTGCCGCACCCGCCTGCGCCTGCAGGTTGTCGAAATACGCGCGCCAGGTATCCGAAACCGAGGCCGGGTCTGCAAGATAATTTTCGTATAGTTCTTCCACGAACGGCGCATTGCTGCCGAACAAGTGGGAAGTCGATCTGTATTGTTTCATCATGATGGTGCCACCTGCTGGGGTAAAGCCTTCAACAATTCAAACGGGTCGATCCGGCGCGACTCGAACCACGAAGGAAAAACGGGATGATCACACCAGGCGATCATCCCGCGGCGATCACGGCCGGGATTGTTCCCCTTCCATGTCCGGCATCGGCTATTGCCGTCCGGCGATCGCCGGAACGTCACGCCGCGCGGTGCCCACGTAGAGCTGGCGCGGACGCCCGATCTTGTATTCGGAATCGGTGATCATTTCTTCCCACTGCGTAATCCACCCGATCGTGCGCGCCAGCGCAAAGATGCAGGTGAACATCGAGGTCGGGATGCCCAGCGCCTTCTGCACGATGCCGGAGTAGAAATCGACGTTGGGGTACAGCTTCTTCTCGACGAAGTACTGGTCTTCAAGGGCGATCTTCTCCAACTCCATCGCAAGCTTGAACAGGCGGTCGTTCTCGAGGCCCAGTTCGCCGAGCACATCGTGGCAGATCCTGCGCATCAGCTTCGCGCGCGGATCGAAATTCTTGTAGACGCGGTGGCCGAAGCCCATGAGCTTGAAGCTGTCGTTCTTGTCCTTGGCCCGGGTGATGTACTCGCCTACCCTGGACACGTCGCCGATTTCTTCGAGCATGTTCAGACAGGCCTCGTTCGCGCCGCCGTGGGCGGGGCCCCACAGGCATGCGATCCCAGCCGAGATGCAGGCAAAGGGGTTGGCGCCGCTCGATCCGGCCAGCCGGACGGTCGAGGTCGAGGCGTTCTGCTCGTGATCGGCGTGCAGGATGAAGATGGTATCGAGCGCGCGTACCAGCACGGGATTCGGCCTGTAC
>CAYOKH010000126.1:0-2945 GCA_964404505.1 uncultured Azoarcus sp. | reverse complement strand
GTGGAGCGCTTCAACGGCTACCTGAAGGGCAGCTTCCTGGTGCCGCTGGCGGCGAGCCTGAAGCAGGCGGGGTTGAAGCTCGACGTCGAGGTCGCCAACGCGCACGTTGGCCGCTGGCTCACGGAGGTAGCCAACGTACGCGTGCACGGCACCACTAACGAGCGGCCCGTCGATCGGCTGCACGTCGAGCGCGAGCAACTGATGCCACTACCGCCGCAGCCGGTGATCATGCTTCCCGCCCGCGGCTGCAGGTTGCCGGTTCCCATCGAGAGCCTGCAGCACCCGCTGTCGATGTACGACGAACTGCTGGAGGCGGTGGCATGAACCTGCAGCACGAACGGATCGGCCTGCTGTGCGAGCGACTCAAGCTCGAGCGCGTCAGTGCTGACTGGTCGCACCTGGCGCAGCTTGCGGCCGATGGCCAGGCGAGCTTCGGCGAGTTCCTCGAGCGCGTGCTGACGGCCGAAGCCGACGCCAGGGAGGAGCGCAAGCGCAGCATCCTGCTCAAGCTGGCCACGCTACCGGCGGTCAAAACGCTGGAGCAGTACGACTTCGGTTATGCCAAGGGAGCGCCGCGAGCGCAGATCCAGGAACTCGGCAGCCTGACCTTCATCGGCCGCGCCGAGAACGTGGTGCTGCTGGGTCCGAGCGGTGTCGGCAAGAGCCACATCGCAACTGCTCTGGCCTACCGAGCCATGCAGGCTGGTATTAAGACGCGCTTCATCAGCGCCGCCGACCTCATGCTGCAGCTCGCTGCCGCACGCAGCCAGAGTCGGCTACAGGAGTACTTCGCGCGCGCGGTGCAGGGTCCGAAGCTGCTGGTCGTCGATGAGATCGGCTATCTGCCGTTCGGACGCGAGGAGGCGACGCTGTTCTTCAACGTCGTGGCCAAGCGCTACGAACGCGGAAGCATGGTACTCACGAGCAACCTGCCGTTTGCGCAATGGGCTACGACGTTCGCCGACGATCCAACGCTCACGGCCGCGATGCTCGATCGGCTGCTGCATCACGCGCACATCGTGCAAATCAGCGGCGAGAGCTACCGGATGAAAGACAAGCGCAAGGCAGGGCAGCTCAAAACCAAGGCAGAGGCAACAATGGCTTAACTACAGAGCGGCATCGGCGCAAGACGCCGATGCCGCTCAAAAACCAGGGTGCCAGGGTGGGTCAAATTTACTTCGGCGCTTCGGTCTGAAAATGGGTCAGATTTAAGTCGGCGTTGACAGCTATCGAGGCGACCCAGGCGTGCCTTCATGATCACCAGAGCCGGAATTGAGCTTTTTGCTACGGCGGACAACCAAGACCAATCCATGCGCGATGAGTCCAAGAGCAACAGCAATCATTGCGTAGAGCGGTAGGGCAGTCGTTAGCCCAACGATATCGCGGAGGAGTAAAACATCTTTGAGTATGTCAAATGCAATAGAAGTCAGTATAAGTAGCAGGAGAAAAACGACACTCAAGCCTAATAGAAGACCACCGAGTAAGATCTGATCGCGCGCCTTGTTACGGGGCCGGTTGTCTACTCTAGAAAAGTCCATGCAACCTAACTTCCATCAGGGATTATTAAAGAAAGACGTGTTTGGCGGACAAGTTCCATTGCAGTCCTGATCGCACTGATCAGCCCAGAACGCAAGCACAGAAGGCCCCATCGAAGCTGCGATGGGTAGTGACATCCCATTTGCCACGCCTAGCCAGCCAGCAGCGCCGCTCCACGCTGCTGAACTGATACCGAGCCCACCGCCCGTTATCGCATAGCCAATTGCCAAACCCTCCGCTCCACGCAAACCGACAGCGCGAGGGACCGAGATGGTGGTTTGGAAACCTAGTTTCTTCAACAGGCAAGTTTGAACACATGACAACTCCCTAGACGACCCGGACTGGTTCGGTCTTCTAAACGGGTCGGGTGGCGGCGCCCATGGCCACCCATAGGACGACTGCTTACCTTCCGGATCGGTGTAGCTCAACGGACTCCCGCCGGCATAAGAGTATGTATTGAATCCCCCCTCCAACCCAATCGGATCGCTCTGCACATACCTACCCGTCGTCGCCTCGTAGTCCCGATGCCAGTTGTAGTAGAGGCTCGTTTCCTTGTCGAAGTACTGTCCCGGGAAGCGCAGGTTGTAGGTGTAGACGCCGAGCGCTGACGGGTTGTCGTTCGGCATCGTGTCGCCGTACGGCGCGCTGTGCCATAGCCAGCGCATTCTTCGCGCCGAGTCGGTGATCATGCGCGGCGTGCCCAGGTGGTCGGCTTCGACGTAAGAGACCGTCGTCGTGGCCGGCGTCAGGGTCGAGCTCACATAGGTGTACGTCACCACCGCGATCGGCCGATCGTCGAGCCAGATGTGCTCGATGCGTGCGCGGCCCAGGTTGTCGTACTCGCCGAGCAGTCGTCCGCCATCGTCGTAGACGAAGATTTGCGTGCCCTGCGGCACCACCGAGGACGGCCCGGTCTTGCGCACCCGCTGCTCAAGACCGTTGACCAGGTAGTTGAAGGTCTGGCTGGTGGCGCCATTGATCACCACCGCCCGGCTCATGCGGCCGCGGGCGTTGTAGGTGTAGGTGATGCGGCCATCGCTGGTGCGATTGCCAGCCGCGTCGAAGCTGTAGCCGATACCCAGGCTCGAGATCCCAGTCATCCGGTTGCTGGTTGCAGCAATCGCGTAGATGTAGTCGGTCTGCGTGCTGTTGATCAGCTCGCTCTTGGCCGTCAGGTTGCCGGTGGCGTCGTAGGCGAAGGCCTGGCTGCGCGGCGGCGAGGCGAAGCTCGTGATCCGGTCCAGGTTGTCGTAGCCGAACGAGCGATTCCATAGGGCATCAGTCGCATGGTTGATCGCGGTGATGCGGTTGGCGGCATCCCAGTTCACCGTGTAGACCGCGCCATTCAACGTATAGCTGGTGGTGCGGCCGTCCTGGTCGAGCGTGCTTGCCCACTGCACGCCGTTGCC
>CAYOKH010000125.1:2308-3022 GCA_964404505.1 uncultured Azoarcus sp. | reverse complement strand
CGCTGGCGTATTGACGATCGACATGCGCACCGGTGCGTTCCGCATGGTGCAGGCACGTGCGGTGCTGATGGCCACCGGCGGGGGGCCTACCATGTACAAGTACCACACCCCGAGCGGAGACAAGAGCTGCGACGGCATGGCCATGGCGCTGCGCGCCGGGCTCGCATTGCGGGACATGGAAATGGTGCAGTTCCATCCCACCGGACTGCTCGCCGGACGCCACACCCGCATGACGGGCACCGTGCTGGAGGAGGGCCTGCGCGGTGCCGGCGGCTACCTGCTCAACGGCGCCGGCGAACGTTTCATGCAGAACTACGATGAACGTGGCGAGCGTGCCACCCGGGACATCGTCTCCCGCGGCATCTACAGCGAGATGCGCGCCGGTCGTACCACTCCCAACGGCGGCGTCCACATCAGCATGAGCCACCTCGGACCGGAGGAGGTACGGCGCAAGTTCAAGGGCATGGTCGAGCGCTGTGCCGACTGTGCCTTCGACCTTGCCGGCGGGCTGGTCGAAGTGGTGCCGACGGCGCACTACATGATGGGCGGAATGATCTTCAATTCCGATTGCACCACCGCAATGCAGGGCCTCTTTGCCGCCGGTGAAGATACCGGGGGGGTGCACGGCGCCAATCGTCTGGGCGGCAACGGTGTAGCCAATTCGACCGTGTTCGGCGCTATCCACGATAGTCGGCCGGACGACAAGCTGATAAC
>CAYOKH010000125.1:0-2298 GCA_964404505.1 uncultured Azoarcus sp. | reverse complement strand
TTCGACCGTGTTCGGCGGCGTGGCGGGTGACAGCATGGCCGTGTGGGTGCCTGATCACGGTGCGTTCCGCGATCCCGACAGGGATGTCATCGATGAGGCCGTAGACGATTGCATGCGTCCCGTGGGCCGTGTCGCGACGGATCTCGAGCATGTGCGTGAGGCGTTGTTCGATACCATGTGGGATCGCGTGGGCATCACCCGTAACGGCGAAGGTCTTGCGAGCGCCTTGCGCGACCTGGATGCACTCTCCGCCGAGCTGGACGACGCCGGTGTGGGGGGGCGCAGCCGGGCCTACAATGTAAGCTGGCACGACTGGATGAACCTGCGCAACCTCGTTCTGGTCAGTCGCAGCATCGCCACCGCCGCACTCGAGCGCGAGAACTCACGCGGCGCGCATTACCGCGAAGACTTCACCGTGGAGGGCGACCTTGGGGCCTCCGCATTCACCCGAATATGCTATCAGCAAGGGCGCCTGATAACGGAAACCGAGGCCGTGAACTTCACTCGGGTCTCCCCGGGTCAATCGCTGCTCGACGGCGGGTGAGCCAGGGGCCTTGCGCTGTAAAAGTCACCGAGCATCTGTGCGAGCGCTGTGATCAATCCGGGGCTCGCAGCGACGCACGCCTCTGCGTCGAGGATCGTCGCTTCCGGCTCGCCGAGCAGGATCATCCGACCACCGGCCTCCTCGATCAGAAGATGGCCCGCGGCGAGATCCCAAGCCCTCATTCCGGCCTGCCAGAAGCCGTCCATCCGCCCGCTCGCCAGGTATGCCAGATCGAGGACCATCGAGCCGGAGCGCCTGACGCCCTGCGCGGCGAGGAGGGCAGCATGCAGCGCCGGCATGTAGGCGGACATCCGGGGGTCGTGAGGTTTCGGGAATACCGTGGCGAGGAGCGCTTCCCCGATACGGTCGCAGGACGACACGCGCAGGGCCGTGTTCGCCTGCCATGCCCCGCAACCGCGCATCGCGGTCCATGTTTCGTTGCGTAAGGGGTCGGCGATCACGGCGACCACGGGTTCACCCGCATACAGGCATGCAATCGAAACCGCACAGTGAGGCACACCGTGGGCGAAGTTGACCGAACCATCGAGCGGGTCGATGACCCACAGGTAGGCGCTGCGCCCCGTGCGGGTACCGGCTTCCTCGGACAGGATTGCGTGGCCGGGACAGGCCCGCAGTATGACGTCGACCGCAGCCGTTTCGGCCGCAAAGTCGACCGAGGTGACAAGGTCGCCAGCACCCTTGCAGGCGACTTCGATCGAGTCGCGCTGCCTCCAGCCGCATTCCACCTGCTCGCCCGCGCGCTCCGCCGCTTCGAGCGCGACGGCGAGCAGGCGGGAAAGCTGGCCGGCCGCCGGCTTCATGTGCCGCCGCTAATGGTCATCGGAAAAGTACTCATGCTCGGCGGTATTTACATAGCTGTGCCTGACTTCGACCGGCTGATCGCGGAAGGTGAGCGCGCGCCTGATTACATGGAGTAGCGGAGCGCCTGTTTCGACTCCGAGAAGATGCGCAAGACGCTCGTCCGCCGATACTGCACGCAATCGTTCCTCGGTGCGCAACACCGCCACGGCGAAATCGTCCTGGTAGAGCTGATAAAGCGTACCGGGGCGGTTACGGACGACGGATTCGGTGAGATTGGGGAAAACCCGTTCGGGCAGATAAATGTCGTCGATGATGACGGCCCTGCCGTTCAGGCGAAGCCGGTTCGTGAAACGGAACGTTCTTGAGCCGGTGCGTAAGCCAAGACGTTGGGCCGTGTCCGCATCGGCCTTGGCGCCGGCAAACGACACGAGTTCGAGGGTCGGATAATCCTTGCTCCCGTCCTGGCCAACGATGTGGAAGAACCCGAACGCGTAGCGAGCTTGGGTGTGTGATGCTACAAAGGTGCCCCGTCCCTGGTGGCGAATGAGGATGTTCTCGGCGGCCAGTTCATCCACGGCCTTGCGTACCGTCCCGATGCTGACGCCATACCGTTCACCGAGGCGTTTTTCGGACGGAATCATCGCCCCGGGCTTCCATTCGGCCTTGCGCAGGGATTCCATTATCTTGCGCTTGACCTCCTCATAGAGCGGGATTCCGAGCGGGGCGCCTGACAACGAGATGAGGTTCATGACCGAGTCCTGATGAATGAGCTGTGCATCGCGGCATATCGTGTCCGAGATGATACCAAAGCCATTGTGCCTGCCGCTGACCCATGATTTCTTCATCGAGCGACGCTGCGAGGCCTTGTGGCGGGGGCGCGGCTCATGGGGACGACGCCATCGTACATCAAAACCGGGGGGATTCATTCAAGT
>CAYOKH010000124.1:0-3103 GCA_964404505.1 uncultured Azoarcus sp. | reverse complement strand
CCGACACCCCGGACAGGCGGGCGAGCGCCAGCTCTGCCTGATGGTTCAGGTCGGCATACACCTCAGGTGCCAGCGCAGGCTCGGCGGGCGGCAGCCGATGAGGCACGAAGGCCTGAACTGATTCGCCCTGCGTCGTCGAGAGGGCGTAAGTGCCTGTGGCTCGCTTCATGGTAAAGATGTCTTTAATAGGATCGTTCAATATTAAAGCATTCTTTAACAAGAAGCGCCAGCGCTAAAACACCCTTTGATCGGGGGCGTGATGCATCGGCGGTACTATGGCGTTTCCTCGGAAACGCGAAGTCATAGTGTCACAGATATGGTTCAAGTTAGACCAAAAGAATAGATCATAACTTATTGTTACATAAGCAGTTTCCGTCACGCCAATTATCACAATCCAGCAGAGAATGAGGGCGGCAGCAGCGTTGACGGGGAGTCTGACGACCGTAGCTAGTTTCGCGAGTGACTGGGGTGGCGAGGCCCGCTTACTGCCGGCCGGCTTTTTCGAGATCGTCAATCCACCCACACCGACCACCGACCGCGGTCCTTGCCTTTCAGTTCGTGGAGCCGGAGCCCTGGTACGTCAGGCAGTCAGGCCGGTGGCCTATTCACTTTCGGCAGTGGGGTTCGTAAGCCGCTTAATCGTCCCGAGCGACATCGAACGCGAAGCACAGCGCTTCATGGACAGCTACACTGCCGACCTGCGCCGCCACGACCGAGCCGCACTGGCCGCGCGCTACGACCGTGACGGCGCGACGGTGATCTTCAACGGTGACCGAAATACAGGCACTTCGATGAAATCAAGGCACGCTACCGCGAGCAATGGATCGGGCCGGTCAGCTTCGACTGGCATGATCTTGCCTTCGAGGTTCTTGGTCCGGACTCGGTCATCGTGATCGGCGAGTTCGACTGGGGCGCGCCGGACGGTATCGAAAGATATTCCTACTCCGGCATCCTGCAACGCCAGGAAGGCGAGCTCAGGATCCGGCTGGAAGTCGAATCTCTTCTGCCGGATTCAAGGGACGGGCCGCCATGATCCTCCGCCGCATCACCAAGCATGTCCGTGACCAGAATTGGTTCGCCGTCGGGCTCGACTTCCTGATCGTCGTGCTCGGTATCCTGCTGGCATTCCAGATCACGCAATGGAGTGCAGAACGTCAGCAGCGGATCGCGGAAGCTCGCTATCTGACCGAGCTCGCGCGTGACCTGCAGGCCGATGTAGATGAGCTTCGGGGCGGGTGGCAGCAAGCATGGTGGAGGTCGACAACGGCGGAATCCATCCTGCGGGCGGTGGGTCCGGACTTCGAGCCTCCGGGCTTCTTTCCCCCACTCGCGCCGGCGGATACGCTGAATGGAGCGATCGATCGGTCGGAGTTTTCCGAGTACGTGTTCGCTGCCCTGACCAGCACCTTCATCCTGATCGGAACCGATTACACCTTCGACGAGCTGGTGCAGTCGGGCAATCTGGGCGTATTGTCCAACCGGGCACTGGTCAACCGGCTGACAGCCTACTACGGGCGCCACAATCGCAAACGGATCGAATTCGAGATCGCCCGTGAGCAGGTGGGGCCCTTACTGGCCTATCTTCGCGAAAATGGTCTCGGCATGGCCGATCGGGCAACGGTGGACGATGCGATTCGATTGGCGAACTCGGATGCGCGCTTCCTCGGATTCGTCAAGATTGCCTACTTTGTAGCATTCTGGCAGCACGTCCAGCTCAAGCCCGTCCTTACCGATGCCGAAGCCACGCTGCTCGCCGTCCAGCGCGAAATCGAGGGTCGATCATGATCCTGCGCCGCATTACCGAGCACGTCAAAGCGCAGAACTGGTTTGCGGTCGGCATCGATTTCCTGATCGTCGTAGTCGGCGTGTTCATCGGCATCCAGATGGCGAACTGGAATGATGCGCGTGTCGACGAGGGAAGGGCGCGCGCGTATCTCGAGCGGATCAGCCTTGATCTCGATGCAGACCTGGACACACTGGCGGACCGCCAGAACTTCTGGGGCGAAGTTTCGCGCTACGGCGAGATGGGGCTCCGTTACGCGCAGACGGGATCGGCAGAGGGCACATCCCACTGGGCGGTGCTGCTGGCCTATTTCCAGGCCAGCCAGGTAGCCGAGTTCATCACCACGCAGGCCACCTATGACGAGTTGCGCAGTGCCGGGGATCTTGAGCTGATCTCAGACCTCGAGATCCGAAATGCGCTGGCCCGATATTACAACTTCGGCGCGGCGGCGACGGTGGTCGAGCGACCGGCCTATCGAGAACATGTACGCGGCATCATTCCGATGGACATCCAGACCTATATCTGGGATTCCTGCTACGAGTCGAACGAATCGGGCTTTCAGCGGATGTTCGATTGCCCGTCGCCAGTCGAGCAGGAAAGAGCCCATGAAATCATTGACGAGCTGGCGGGAAATGTCGGGCTGATGCAGGAGTTGCGCTACTGGATGTCGACCATGCATGTCGCCCAGCTCATCGCGAATGACCGTATCGCTGCGGCCACGGCGCTGCAGCGAATGATTGCCGCGAGCGGCGTTGCGACAAATGCGGGCAAGCGCCCGTGATCTTTCGCCCAGTCCTGCCCAGCGTGCATCTGAAACGCGCCGGGCAGCCGCAGGAGATCGCCCGGGCGATTGTTTTCCTGTGCTCGGATGAAGCCAGCTACATCACGGGCACCACATTGACCCCTGACGGTGGCTTGACGCTGACGGTTTGACGCCCGAGGCCAAACCACCTTCCAACCCGACCAGGAGCAACGCCTTGAATAATGACGAAGTATTGACGGTGGCGAGATTGCTCCGTCCGCGGCTTCGGGGGCAAGCTCCCTAACACGCATTTGCCAACAAGGAATCCCGCCGTGCATCGAATCTGTTTTGCGCTCTTGACCCTCGCCCCCGATGGGCGCTGGCTCGTGGCGCAGGACGTGTTCAACTCAGATCTCGCCGCCGGTGCCGAGCTTGCAAAGGCGTGCCCGCTCGAGATCGCAGGCGATGCCCAATGATCCTCCGCCGCATCACCAGGCACGTCCGCGACCAGAACTGGTTCGCCGTCGGCATCGATTTCCTGATCGTGGTCGTCGGGGTGTTCATCGGCATTCAGGTCG
>CAYOKH010000123.1:0-3106 GCA_964404505.1 uncultured Azoarcus sp. | reverse complement strand
GCCCGCCGGCCTCCGGTCATGCCCTGCGGGACGGCAGGCGCGCAGCCAAAGGCGCCGACGAACTGGACCGGAACAGAATCCGCGCAGGCCGGGAAGAGCGCATCGAACTGCCTGCCGCGCATGGAACAAGACGGAGGAGACAAGCGTGCTGAGTACATATCAGTACCCGAAGTTCGAATACCGGCGCCCGCCGGAGCTCGCCGAAGGGCGCGCCGGTCACTATCCGGTGGTGGTGGTCGGCGCCGGCCCCGTGGGGCTTGCGGCCGCGATCGATCTGGCGCAGCAGGGTCAGAAGGTGTTGCTGGTCGACAACGACGATACCGTCAGCATCGGGTCGCGCGGGGTGTGCTACGCCAAACGCGCGCTCGAGATCCTCGACCGCCTCGGTTGCGGCGAGGAGATGGTCGCGAAAGGCGTGTCATGGAACGTGGGACGCACCTTCTTCCGTGAGGAGGAGGTGTTCAGCTTCAACCTCTGCCCGGAACCGGACCATCACCGACCCGGCATGATCAATCTCCAGCAGTACTATCTGGAGGAGTATCTGGTCAGGCGTGCCGAGGCGCTCCCCGCGATCGACCTGCGCTGGAAGAACAACGTCATCGCCGTCACTCCCGGCGAGGGCGGGGTCGGCCTGCGCGTCGAGACGCCGGATGGCGCGTATACGCTGACCACCGACTGGCTCGTGGTCGCCGACGGCGCACGCAGCCCCGTCCGCACCATGCTCGGGCTGGATATCGAGGGCAAGGTGTTCATGGACCGCTTCCTGATCGCCGACGTGGTGATGGATGCGGACTTTCCGACCGAGCGCTGGTTCTGGTTCGACCCGCCCTTCCACCGCAACCAGTCGGTGCTGCTGCACCGCCAGGCGGACAACGTGTTCCGCATCGACTTCCAGCTCGGCTGGCAGGCCGACCCGGAAGAGGAAAAGAAGCCCGAGAACGTCATCCCGCGCATCAAGGCCATGCTCGGCGACGACCGCGAGTTCGAACTGGAGTGGGTAAGCGTATATACCTTCCAGTGTCGCCGCATGAAGGACTTCCGCCACGGGCGGGTATTGTTCGTGGGCGATGCCGCGCACCAGGTCTCGCCTTTCGGCGCGCGTGGCGCCAATTCGGGCATCCAGGACACCGACAACCTGATGTGGAAGCTCAAGCTGGTCATGGACCGCAAGGCGCCCGACACGCTGCTCGACACCTATTCCGAGGAGCGCGTCTGCGCGGCCGACGAGAACCTGATGAACTCGACCCGCTCCACCGATTTCATCACACCCAAGAGCGCGGTGAGCAAGACCTTCCGCAATGCGGTGCTGGGGCTTGCCGAGCACTATCCCTTCGCACGTGCGCTGGTCAATTCCGGGCGCCTGTCGGTGCCGAGCTTCCTTTGCGAATCGCGTCTGAATATGCCCGACACCGATGCCTTTGCCGGCAACATGCTGCCGGGGGCGCCGATGGATGACGCGCCGATTGCGACGACGGGCGACGAGCAGTGGCTCCTCGAAGTGCTGGGCAATCGCTTCCAGCTCTTGTACTTCACTGAAGACGCGGGTGCACTGGATGCCGCCGCGGCTGACACGCTGGCGGGCCTGGCCGACGGGCCGATTCCGGTCGATGCGATCGTCGTCGCTGCGCGCGGCGCGGCACCGAATGCGCTGCGGACGGTCATCGACTGCGAGGGGCGCATCCGCGAGCGCTACGACATGCAGCCGGGAACCGCGTATCTCGCCCGGCCCGACCAGCATGTCGCCGCACGCTGGCGCGAACTGGACGCCGACAAGGTGCGCGCCGCCGTCGCGCGTGCAACCTGCAACGCCTGAAGGAACGGATCATGGCACTCAACACCGAACCCCACTTCTTCGAACCCGGAAAACGGTACTTTCGCGCCTTTTCTCCCGGCGACGATTTCTACGAGGCGCTGATCGAAACGCACCGCGACCTCACCGACGAGCAGAGCGCGATGGTCAACGCGCGCCTGGTCCTGTTGCTGGCCAATCACATCGGCGATATCTCAGTGCTGCGCGAGGCGATGAGGATCGCCCGCGACGGCCTCTGAGTCGCCGACGAATCCAGGAGACGATGATGCTGATCAAGAAAATCCACCACGTCGCATACCGCTGCAAGGATGCGCTGGAAACTGCGCGCTGGTACGAAAAGCACCTCGGCATGAAGCTCGTGCTGTCGATCGCGGAGGACGAGGTGCCGTCCACCCGGGAGCCCGACCCGTACATGCACATCTTCATGGATGCGGGCGCGGGCAACATCCTGGCCTTTTTCGAGTTGCCGACCCGTGCGCCCATGGGGCGCGATCCGAACACGCCGGAATGGACCCAGCACCTGGCGATGGAGGTCGGTTCCATGCAGGAACTGCTCGATGCGAAGGCGCGACTGGAAGCCGCGGGCATCGCCGTGGTCGGCCCGACCGATCACGCCCTGTTCCAGTCGATCTATTTCTACGATCCCAACGGCCACCGCCTCGAGCTTGCATACAACACCGGCACGCCGAAGATGTACGAGATGCTCGACGAAGTGAAATGGGACATGCTCGAGGAATGGGCCCGGACCAAGAAGGCGCCCAAGCATGCGGCGTGGATGCACGACGGCAGCTACAAGGAGATGTTCAAGTGAAGCTCGCGACCCTCCGGAAGGGCGGCCGCGACGGCACCCTGGTCGTCGTCAGCCGCGATCTGTCGCGCTGCCGGGCGGTGCCCGCGATCGCGCGTACGCTGCAGGCCGCGCTCGACGACTGGGATGCGTGCGAGCCGCAACTGCGCCAGGTTCACGAGGCGCTCGAAAGCGACGCCGTCGAAAGCGAGCCTTTCGACCAGGCAAAGTGCCATTCGCCGCTGCCGCGCGCCTACCAGTGGGCGGACGGTTCGGCCTACATCAACCACGTCGAACTGGTGCGCCGGGCGCGGGGTGCCGAAGTGCCTGAATCCTTCTACACCGATCCCCTGATGTACCAGGGCGGGTCCGACCGTTTCATCGGTCCGCGCGACCGGGTGATCGCGGACGAGGCCGGGGGCATCGACTTCGAGGCCGAGGTGGCCGTCGTTACCGGCGACTTGCCGCAGGGCGCGGGCGTGGACGAGGCCGCGAAGGCGATTCGGCTG
>CAYOKH010000122.1:0-3381 GCA_964404505.1 uncultured Azoarcus sp. | reverse complement strand
GACGGGCGCTGCCGCAATCGGCGCTTCGGCGGGTCCGGCAATCTCCGGCTCTGCGACTCCCTCGCGGACTTCGGGCGGAAGGAGATCGCGCGGCGCCGGCAGGGGAGGTTCGTCCGGGGGTGTCTCCACGCCGCTTGCTGCGAGCTGCTGCTGCAGCTGTGCAAGCCTCTCGTTGCGCAATTCAATCAGTCTCTGCATGTCGCGAACGCTCTGCTCGAGCTCTGCGAGGCGGCTATTCGCCTCATCCAGTGAGCGCTCACGAGCAGTAAGTTCCTCTTCAAGCGCCTCAAGCCGCGCGAGATGGGTCTGGTCGCCGTCCGTAGGCGCACCGGACACCTCGACGCGATCCTGGGGCGCGTCAGCACGTGGCGCTTCTTCCACGCGGGGAACGATCTCGCCGACGCTTTCGCGCGCGGCTTCCGGCTCGGGATCGGCCGGTCTGGCCGCAACTGCGCCTGCAAGCCGATTTCTGTAAGCCTGGAAATCGGCCGCCTGCGCAACGACTTCACGACGGGCCTGAGCGGGTTCGAGGGACCGGCCAGCGGCCTGATCCGGAATGGTCAGGATCGCGCCGGCGCGCAGACGATTGATGTTGCCGCCGTCGAACGCCGCCGGGTTCTGCCGCAGCAGCGCAATCAGCATCTGTTCCAACGTGACACCCTCGACACCGTGTCTGGTCGCGATCCGGTGCAGCGTATCACCTCGCTGAACACGATACTGACCCGAAGGCGCGGCGCCCGGCGCAGGGGCGGCCGCTCGCGCAACCGGCGTCGCCACCGGTGCGGCAGCAGTTGCCGCAGCCGGGCGCACGGCCTCGACCGGATCGAGCAGGAAGGTGTATTCGCGAAGCATGCGCCCGTTCGCCCAGTTCAACTCGACGAGCAACTCCAGAAATGGCTCATTGACCGGTCGGTCACTCTGGATCCTGACCACGGACCGGTTGCCCCGTGCGTCGACGCTCAGCCGCAGGCCGGTCATCACCGGGGAGTAGGTCACATTGGCCTGCCTGAACGCGTCAACCGGTGCGATTCGCGCTGAAAGCGTCTGCAGTTCCTGCGCAGTGGCCTTCAGCTCGATCTCGGCCCTTAGCGGCTGTCCGAGTCCGCTTAAGACATTGATGGCCCCCAGACCGGCAGCGTGGCTGCCGAAGGGGAGCATGATGATCGCGCCGGCGATAAGGGTTGCCTTGAAGGATTTTTTCATAGCAGTCATGTCTATTCACGCACCCCTACGGGCGCCAGGTTTCGCGGAACGTGGCGTCGCGGACACCACACTGGCATCCACTTCTCTAGCAATCTAGCATTTTCTTTAAGTTTGTGCAGCAATTCTTTAATTCATAACGAAGTTTGTCGTTCAATGAAAGACAGCGGCAATTTCGCCCCATCCCATTGACATGTTCGGCAGTGCGTTCAGCACGCCAGCACGATCCGCAGCATGCGCCTGAGGGGTTCTGCGGCGCCCCACAGGAGCTGGTCTCCGACGGTGAACGCGCCCAGGTATTCCGGGCCCATCGCCATCTTGTGCAAGCGGCCTACCGGGATCGAAAGCGTTCCCGTCACCGCGGTCGGTGTCAGTTCCCTTTCGGTGATCTCGCGCTCGTTCGGCACCACCCTGACCCACTCGTTGGCCCCGGCAATGATTTCGCTCACCTCATCCAGCGGCACATTCCTCTTCAACTTTATGGTCAGGCCCTGAGAGTGGCACCGCATCGCACCCACCCTTACGCACATTCCGTCTATCGGAATACTGCCCTCGCTGCGGAACGGCGGCATGCCGAGGATCTTGTTGCACTCGGCCCCCCCCTTCCACTCCTCCTTGGACTGCCCGCGATCGACCGGGACGTCGATCCACGGTATCAGACTTCCGGCAAGCGGCACACCGCGAAAACTGCTCACCGGAAAATCGGGTGAGCGCATGGTGTCGGCAACCTTGCGATCGATGTTCAGGATCGCCGAACGGGGATCGGCCAATTCTCCGGCCACCGCCGCGTGCAGGGCGCCCATCTGCGACAGGAGTTCGCGCATGTTCTGCGCACCGGCTCCGGACGCTGCCTGATAGGTCATCGCCGAGATCCATTCCACGAGGTCGTGCCTGATCAACCCGCCAATGCCCATCAGCATCAGCGACACGGTGCAATTGCCTCCGATCCAGTTGCGCCCGCCCTTTGCGAGCGCATCCCTGATCACATGCAGATTCACCGGATCAAGAATGATCACGGCGTCGTCCGCCATGCGCAGCGCGCTCGCCGCATCGATCCAGTGACCCGTCCAGCCGGCCCCACGCAATTTCGGGAACACCGCCTTGGTGTAATCGCCACCCTGGCACGTTACTACGATGTCGCAATCCGCGAGCGCCTCGATGTTCATCGCGTCCTGCAACGGGGCACCGCCGGCCTTGCCGCCCAGGACAGGTGCTTCGCCGCCCGCGTTCGAAGTCGAGAAATAGATGGGCTCGATGTGATCGAAATCCCCTTCATCCACCATGCGCTGCATCAGCACCGAACCGACCATTCCGCGCCAACCGACCAGACCAACCTTGTTCATTTGCGTATTTCCTCCGTCCGTCAGTTCCGAAGGGAAGCCAGTACGGCGTCACCCATCGCGCGCGTACCGACAAGGTGCGTACCCGGTTCATGAATATCCGCGGTTCTGAACCCTCGGGCGAGCACATTCTTGACCGCCGTCTCGACCCTTTGTGCGGCCTCGTCCTGAGCGAAGGTGTAGCGCAGCATCATGGCGACGGAAAGAATGGTTGCGAGCGGGTTCGCGGTCCCCTTTCCGGCAATGTCCGGAGCCGATCCGTGCGACGGTTCGTACAGGCCCTTGTTGTTCTCGTCCAGGGATGCCGACGGCAGCATTCCGATGGAACCGGTGAGCATCGAAGCCTCGTCCGAAAGAATGTCCCCGAACATGTTGCCCGTCACCATGACGTCGAACTGCCTGGGTGCACGGACGAGCTGCATCGCGGCATTGTCGACGAGCATGTGCGAGAGCTCGACGTCAGGATACTCCGCGGCCAGTTCGCTCATCACATCGCGCCACAGCTGAGTCGTCTCGAGGACGTTCATCTTGTCCACCGAACACAGCCGCCTGTTGCGCTTGCGCGCGGCGTCGAATGCGACGCGTCCGATCCGCCGGATCTCGCTCTCCGTGTAATGCATCGTATTGAAGCCGAAGCGCTCACCGGCACGCCGTTCGATTCCGCGCGGCTGCCCGAAATAGATGTCGCCGGTAAGTTCCCGCACGATGAGAATGTCCAGTCCGGCAACGATCTCGGGCTTCAACGAGGACGCGTTGGCAAGTTCCGGATACAGAATCGCCGGGCGCAGGTTCGCGAACAACCCGAGCTCCTTGCGAATGCCCAGCAGGCCGCGCTCCGGGT
>CAYOKH010000121.1:0-3419 GCA_964404505.1 uncultured Azoarcus sp. | reverse complement strand
GAGGTGAGCCGGAGTCACCATCGGATCGGCCGGGATGAAGTTGTTGTACTCGAGGAAGTAGCCGCCACCCTCGGGCCAGAAGAACAGCACCACCGAGAAGAAGAACAGGAACACGGCCACGCCGACGATATCCTTGACCGTGTAGTACGGGTGGAAGGGGATCCCGTCCAGCGGTATGCCGTTGGCGTCCTTCTTCTTCTTGATCTCGACGCCGTCCGGGTTGTTCGAGCCGACTTCGTGCAGCGCGACGATGTGTGCCAGCACGAGGCCGATCAATACCAGCGGCACCGCGATCACGTGTAGCGCGAAGAAGCGGTTTAGCGTCGCGTCGGAGATCACGTAGTCACCGCGAATCACCAGCGACAGGTCCTCACCGATGAGGGGAATGGCGGAGAAGAGGTTGATGATGACCTGCGCACCCCAGTAGGACATCTGGCCCCACGGCAGCAGATAGCCCATGAAGGCCTCGGCCATCAGCGCGAGAAAGATCAGCACGCCGAAGACCCACAGCAGTTCGCGGGGCTTGCGGTACGAGCCGTAAAGCAGCGCCCGGAACATGTGAAGATAGACGACGAGGAAGAAGGCCGACGCGCCGGTCGAATGGAGGTAGCGGATAAGCCAGCCGCCCGGCACCTCGCGCATGATGTACTCGACGCTGGCGAAGGCCACCGGAATGCCGGATGCATCGAGCGTGGCGTCCGGCTTGTAGTGCATGGTCAGAAAGATGCCGGTCACGATCTGGATCACCAGCACGAGCAGCGCCAGCGACCCGAAGAAGTACCAGAAGTTGAAGTTCTTCGGCGCATAGTATTCGGACAGATGCTCCTTCCACATCGACGTCAGCGGAAAGCGCTCGTCGATCCAGTTGAGCATAGCCTGGGATTTGGTCGTCATCGCTTAGGCCTTATCGTCTTCACCCAAGAGGATCCGGGTATCCGAGAGGTACTTGTGAGGGGGGACTTCGAGATTGGTCGGCGCCGGCATGCTGCGATAGACGCGTCCGGCAAGATCGAAGTAGGAACCGTGGCAGGGACACAGGAAACCGCCCGGCCAGTCGGGGCCCAGTCCGCTTGCGGCGCCGGGCCTGAACTTCTCGGTCGGCGAGCACCCGAGGTGGGTGCAGATGCCGACGGCCACCAGATACTCGGGGTTGATCGAGCGATGCCGGTTTCGCGCATAGTCCGGCTGCATCACCTCTTCCGAATCGGGATCGGCCACCAGCGGGTCGGTCTTCTCCAGCGACTCGAGCATCTCCGGGGTGCGACGGATGATCCACACCGGCTTGCCGCGCCATTCGACGATCATCATGTCGCCCGGGGCCAGTTGACTGATATCGGCCTCCACCGGCGCACCGGCCGCTTTCGCGCGCTCTGACGGCGTCAGACTGGCAACAAACGGCACGACTGTCGCAACCACGCCGGCACCCCCCACCACCGACGTCGCCATCAGCAGGGTCCGGCGACTAGTGTCCATCTTCTGTTCCACGCTCATGACCTTTTCCTGAAAGGAATCCAAAATCCGGTTCAAAAAAACTTTGCCATTATAAGTGAAATGAGGATGCAGAAAAAGCACCTCACGCGAAGTTGCAAGAGTATCAATACCTTAGAATCGCAACAGGGGCGGGAACGGATTGCCCCGGTCGACCGCGTCGCGTGGCTCCGGATCTAAAGCACGCGTCGCTCCATGAGCGCCTGCGCAATCGTCCCCGAATCAGTGTGCTCGAGTTCCCCGCCGACGGGAACTCCGCGCGACAACCGGGACACCCTGAGGCCGCGTGGAACCAGCAATTCGGAGATCATGTGCGCGGTGGCTTCGCCCTCGTTGGTGAAGTTGGTTGCAAGAATCACCTCGCGAACGGCGCCATCGGTGGCCCGTGCGATGAGCTTCTCGAGCTTCAGTTCCCGTGGACCGATGCCATCGAGCGGCGACAACCGCCCCATCAGCACGTAATAGAGCCCGTTGTATGCCTGCGTCTGCTCCACCATCGCAAGATCGGCGGGCATTTCGACCACGCACAGCAGGGACTGATCCCGCTGCGGACTCGCACACCGCTGACACAGCGCCGCCTCGGTGAAGGTATTGCACCGCTCGCAATGCCTCAGCACCGTCAGCGCATCGTGCAAGGCACGCGCCAGCCGCCCCGCTCCGCCCTGATCGCGCTGCAGCAGGTGATAGGCCATGCGCTGCGCCGACTTCGGCCCGACGCCGGGCAGGCAGCGCAGCGCATCGATAAGTTCATCGAGACTGGAAGGTGACATCAGGACCCTTGAAGCGCAATACCGTGAAGCGGAATCGGGACATCACGGCACCGGCGCCGGAAACCGGCAGCGCGCAAGGTCGTCACCGGCGCACCCCGAAGCTCCGCGACTGCACTCAGAAAGGCAGCTTCATTCCCGGCGGCAGGTTCAGCCCCGCCGTGAAACCCGCCATCTTTTCCTGGGTGGTGGTCTCGACGCGGCGCACCGCATCATTGACCGCCGCGGCAACCAGATCCTCCAGCATCTCCTTGTCGTCCATCACCGATTCGTCGATGCTCACGCGACGCACATCGTACTTGCACGTCATCAACACCTTGACCATACCGGCGCCGGACTGTCCCTCGACTTCGACCGAAGCCAGTTGTTCCTGCACCTTCTTCATGTTCTCCTGCATCTGCTGGGCCTGCTTCATCAGCCCCGCAATTCCGCCTTTCATCATTTCCCGATTCTCCTGGTGAGCGTTTCAGAGAGGTTTGACCGATGCCTCGACCAGCGTTGCATCGAAGCGTTCGATGAGTTCCCGCACGAACGGATCGCGCTCCAGGGATGCCACCGCCTGGGCGTGACGGTCGCGCCGATCGGCCGCATCGCGTTGCGCCGGGGTTTCACCCGTGATCTCCCCCAGTGCGATCTTCAGCCGCAACGGCCGGCCGCGGGAGGTGCCGAGTATGTCCGACAGGCGCGAGGTCAGTCCGGGATTCACTTCCACAAGATGACGATGAGTGGACGACAGCCGAAGCGTCAATACATCGTGATCCAGACCGACCCATTCGCAGTGCTGCACAAGCTCGCGCACCAATCCGCCCAGATCGAGCAGGCGCGGCACGGCAGCCCAGTCACCCCCATTCAGCGCGGCGTTCACGGCCTGCCGCAGCACATCCGCTCCGCGCGCATCGGGCGAGGCTTCGGCCACCGCCGCAAGTTGCGCCGGTATGGCGACGGTGTTCGAGGCGGTTTCGCCGAATGGCATCCCTTCCGGCGGCAAATCCTCCCATGGCGGGACCGAACCCCCGGCACGCGGCGGCTCTTTCTCGGGCTCGCAGACGGCGTGTGATGCGGGACGAACCGCGGCACCGGCATTCCACCGCCGTTCATCCGCAGCCGCCGTGGGCGCCCGCGCACGCACTGCCTCAAGGCGGCCGCCCCGGTCGGCGCCTGCAG
>CAYOKH010000120.1:0-3463 GCA_964404505.1 uncultured Azoarcus sp. | reverse complement strand
CGTGCCCGGCCCTGGCGGCGCTGGCCGACTGGCTCGATGCCGGGGGACGCGATCTCGTCGACGCCCGGTCGCGCGCCGGCCTGCGTGAACACATCACGCGTTACCGGGCGCGACGCCTTCGCGGCCTGCGGCTGTCGCTGCCCGGCCCGACCGGTGAGGACAACAGCCTGCGCTTCGAACCGCGCGGGACGGTCCTGGGCGTGGCCGACGGCGTGCGCGGGCGGATCCATCAGCTCATTGCAGCACTTGCCGGCGGCAACCGGTTGGTTTTTCCGGACGAGGCCGGAGTAAGCGAAATCGTCACCCGGCTCCCGCCGCTCGTCGCGACCGAAGTGAAGGTCGACGCGACGTGGCTGACTGGCGACTTCGCCGCCCTGCTCTTCGATGGCCCCGACGACAAGGCCGATGCCTGGCGCCGGAAACTGGCTCGACGCGACGGTCCGATCGTCGCATTGATCCGGCCCCAGCCGGACTACGATCCGACGCGTCTGATACATGAACGCACCGTCAGCGTCAACACGGCGGCGGCTGGTGGTAACGCCAGCCTGATGGCTCTGGGCGCGTAAGCGGGCGTTCGTCGCCGGGGCCGTAACCGGAATCGCGCATCCCGGCGCCCTGCGCGCGATGGCGTCGGACAATCTGCAGCGAAGTTCCGGTGACGCCGGTAGAATCCGCGGATGACCTGCCCTCGCTTTCCGCGCCTCTCCCGGATTCTGGCCATTGCCGTGATCGCAGGGTTATTCCAGACGGGCGCGTCCGCCCAGGAACGCCTTCTGGTGGAATTGCAGGCGCCGGACAGCGTGCGGCCTCTGCTCGAACGTCACCTGCGCATTCTCAATCGTCCTGATCAGGTGATCCCCGAGGAGGCTGCGGACCGGATCGTGCTCATCCGCCGGACCCGTCGCGAGATCGCCGAGCTGCTCGCGACCGAGGGCTTTTTCACGCCGGAGGTGAGTCTCGAGCGCGAGGAACGCAATGTCTGGCGACTGGTGGTCGACCCCGGACCTCAGTCCGTGGTCACCGACGTGAAGCTGCGTTTCGAGGGACATCTGGCCGAGGGCGATGGCGCCGGGCGAGACCAGCGCAGGGCGGCCCTGCAGCAGGAGTGGTCACTTGCGCCGGGCCGGCCGTTCAGGCAGTCCGCATGGGACGGCGCCAAGCAGCAGCTTCTCGACGGCGTTTCACGGCGCGACTATGCCGCGGCACGCATCACGGCCAGCCGTGCCGAAGTCGATCCGGATGCGGCCACGGTGACGCTCGCGGTGACGATAGACTCGGGCCCCCCGTTCTTTCTCGGGCCGCTCGAAGTGGTCGGCCTCGATCGCCTTCCGGAAGGACTGATAGGACGTTTCAGCATGCTCGAGGAGGGCGAGCGCTTCGACCAGGAGCGCCTGCTTGCGCTGCAGAGCCTTCTCCAGAATGCGCCGCAGTTCGCGTCGGTTACGGTTGACATCGAGCGCGATCCGGCACTGGCCGATGCCGTCCCGGTGCGCATCCACGTCTCCGAGGCGCGCTCGCGCCACCTCGCATTCGGTGCGGGATTTTCCACGAACACGGGGGCGCGTACCGAGGTCAACTGGCGCGATGTCAACTTCCGTGGGCGCGGGTGGGAGTTGTCCTCCGGGCTGCGCCTCGAACAGCGACGGCAGTCGCTCTACGCCGACATATTCCTGCCGCCGGCGCAGGCGCGCCATCGCGACAGCTTTGGTATCGTGGCGGAGAGCAGCGACATCGAGGGACTGCGGATCACGCGCCAGGCGGTGGGGGCGGTCCGCGCAAAGCAACGGGGGGATATCGAAACCGCGGTAAGTGTCCGATACCAGCACGAGGGACTGCGCCCCGAGGGTGCCGACTCGGCGAGCCGCAAGGCGCTTACGGCGAACTGGTCGTGGATACAGCGCAAGGTCGATGACGTGCTCGATCCGCGCGACGGCTATGTGCTGCACGTCGAGCTTGGCGGCGGATCGAAGGCGGCCCTGTCCGATCAGGACTTTTTCCGTACGTACGCACGGATCGCTCGCTACCGGCCGGTCGGTGAGCGAGACGTGTTCATCGTGCGCGCCGAGGCAGGTGCGACCCTTGCGAAAACGCGCGATGGCATTCCGCAGGATTTCCTGTTTCGTACCGGTGGATCGCAGTCGGTGCGTGGCTATGCATTCAACAGTCTCGGAGTCCAGGAAGGTCAGGCCACACTCGGCGGGCGCTTCCTGGGGACGGCGAGCGCGGAGTATGTGCGCTGGTTCAGGCCGCAATGGGGGATTGCGGCTTTCGTCGACGCCGGTGATGCGGCCGATGATCGAGGCAGCTTCGACCCCAGGCTGGGGTACGGCGTGGGTGCCCGCTGGCGCAGTCCGGCCGGACCGTTGGCGCTTGATCTGGCCTACGGCCAGAAGGATAAGCGGCTACGCCTCCATTTCGCCATTGCGATCGCATTCTGATCGAACCGGGGCGTGCATCGGCAACAGGAGAGGCAAACGCGGCGGACATTGTTCTCGAGAATGGGCACGCCGGAGTGCCGGGACGTGCTGCCGCCGGGTGCGAGTGGCGATTCCCGGCATTCCGAAGGTTTCAGCTGCCCGTGTTTGATCCGTATGTCGCACGATCCCGCACTGATTGCCGGACGGCTCTTGAAATCGTACTCCTTCGCCCCTATTATTAGCACTCGTCGGCAATGAGTGCTAACAGCCGGTTTTCTCGACAGGCTGTTGGCGAAGCGCCCCGGTCAACCGGCAGGGGCTGCCTCCCGACTCGTAGTCAAACCTGGATGCGGGCCCGGCCCGTAATCGTTGAATTTGAAACTGAAGGAGTGAACTCGATGAACATTCGTCCCTTGCATGATCGCGTGATCGTCAAGCGCCTCGAAGCGGAGCGCAAGACTGCCAGCGGCATCGTTATTCCCGATAGCGCCGGCGAGAAGCCCGATCAGGGCGAAGTGGTCGCCGTGGGCAACGGCAAGATTCTCGACGATGGCAAGGTTCGCCCGATGGCCGTCAAGGCCGGGGACAAAGTGCTGTTCGGAAAGTATGCCGGCCAGACCGTGAAGGTCGAAGGCGACGAACTGCTCGTCATGCGCGAGGAAGACATCATGGGCGTCATCGAGGGCTGATGGCCCCCGTTTCTTCCCCCGAAAACGAATTCAAGGAGTATCGATAATGGCAGCTAAAGAAGTAAGGTTCAGCGACTCGGCTCGTGATCGCATGGTGGCGGGCGTCAATACCCTGGCCAACGCGGTCAAGATCACGCTCGGTCCGAAGGGCCGCAATGTGGTGCTGGAGCGCTCCTTCGGCGCCCCGACGGTGACCAAGGACGGCGTATCGGTCGCCAAGGAAATCGAACTGAAGGACAAGTTCGAGAACATGGGTGCGCAGATGCTCAAGGAAGTTGCTTCCAAGACCTCCGACATCGCCGGTGACGGCACCACCACCGCGACCGTGCTGGCGCAATCCATCGTTCGCGAAGGCAT
>CAYOKH010000119.1:0-3676 GCA_964404505.1 uncultured Azoarcus sp. | reverse complement strand
CCGAGCCGCGCTGGGTGATTTCGATGGGTTCCTGCGCCAACGGCGGTGGTTATTACCATTACTCTTATTCCGTGGTGCGGGGCTGCGACCGCATCGTGCCTGTGGATGTATATGTTCCGGGCTGTCCTCCGACGGCTGAAGCCCTGCTTTACGGCATCATCCAGTTGCAGAACAAGATAAAGCGCACGAACACCATCGCGCGCTGAAAGGTAAGCATTCATGAGTGCAAAGCTTGAACGTCTGAGGCTGATGCTGCAGGAAGTGCTGGGAAGCAGACTCAAGTCAGTCGTCCTTGATCGCGCCGAACTCACGATCGAGATCGGCGCGGTAGATTACCGCGAAGTCGCACGCACGCTGCGGGATCACCCCGATCTGCATTTCGAGCAGTTGCTCGACGTGTCGGGGCTCGACTATTCCGCATGGAAAAGCGGCGTGTGGAGCGGCAAGCGCTTCGCTGCGTCGAACCACCTGCTTTCGATCTCGCACAACTGGCGCGTGCGCATGCGTGCCTTTGCCGACGACGACGAGTTTCCGGTGCTGGATTCGCTGGTGCCGGTATGGCCGAGTGCCAACTGGTACGAGCGCGAGGTCTTCGATCTTTACGGCATCATGTTCGACGGCCATCCCGACCTGCGCCGCATCCTCACCGACTACGGTTTTGTCGGACACCCGTTCCGCAAGGATTTCCCGATTTCAGGCTACGTCGAGATGCGTTACGACCCCGAGGCGGGCAGGGTGGTTTACCAGCCCGTGACGATCGAGCCGCGCGAGACCGCGCCGCGGATCGTGCGCGAGGAAAAATACGGGGACGTCGGCAATGGCTGAGATCCGCAACTACACGATCAACCTGGGTCCGCAACACCCGGCAGCGCATGGTGTGCTGCGCCTCGTGCTCGAACTCGACGGCGAGGTCGTGGAGCGCGCCGATCCGCACATCGGCCTGCTTCACCGCGGCACCGAGAAACTCGCCGAGACGCGTACCTGGCTGCAGTCGGTGCCCTACATGGACCGGCTCGACTACACGTCCATGATGTGCAACGAGCATGCGTACTGCATGGCGATCGAACGTCTTCTGCGGATCCAGGTTCCCGAGCGGGCCCAGTACATCCGGGTCATGTTCGACGAGGTCACACGTATCATGAATCACCTGCTGGCGGTCGGTACGCATGCGCTCGACATCGGTGCGATGACGATGGTGCTGTACACCTTCCGCGAGCGCGAGGACCTCCTGGATGTCTACGAGGCGGTGTCGGGCGCGCGCATGCACGCCGCCTACTACCGTCCCGGCGGCGTCTATCGTGATCTGCCCGACCGCATGCCGCGGTACGAGATGAACCGCTTCAAGAACGAAAAGACGGTGCGCGAGCTCAACGAGGCGCGCCAGGGTTCGTTGCTCGATTTTCTCGAGGACTTCACCGAGCGTTTTCCGAAGTACTGCGACGATTACGAGACGCTGCTCACGGACAATCGGATCTGGAAGCAGCGAACCGTCGGAATCGGCGTGGTGACGCCCGAGCAGGCCCTCGCGTGGGGGTTCAGCGGCCCGATGCTGCGTGGCTCCGGGATCGAGTGGGATCTGCGCAGGAAGCAGCCCTATGAGGTCTACGACCGGCTGGATTTCGACATTCCCGTGGGCAAGACCGGCGACTGCTACGACCGCTATCTCGTTCGAATGGAGGAGATGCGCCAGTCCAACCGCATCGTTCGCCAGTGCATCGACTGGCTGCGCAGGAATCCCGGTCCGGTGATAGTGGACAACTACAAGATCGCGCCGCCGCCCCGGGAGAAGATGAAGGCCAACATGGAAGAGCTCATTCACCACTTCAAGCTGTTCACCGAAGGCATGCACGTTCCCGAGGGCGAGGTGTATGCGGCCATGGAGCATCCAAAGGGCGAGTTCGGTGTGTATGCGGTGTCGGACGGCGCGAACAAGCCCTACCGCGTGAAGCTGAGGTCGGCCGCCTATGCGCACCTCTCCGCGATGGATCGAATGGCGCGCGGGCACATGATTGCCGACGTCGTGGCGATCATCGGCACGATGGACATCGTGTTTGGCGATGTGGACCGCTGAGACGGGCAATACACAGGCAGACAACGGGGAAGACAGGCACGAAATGCTGAGTCAGGAATCGCTGCAACAGATCGATCGCGAGATCGCCAAGTATCCGCCGGATGAGAAGAAGTCGGCCGTGATGGCGGCCTTGCGGATTGCACAGATCGAAAAGGGCTGGCTGTCCCGCGACACCATCGGCTTCGTCGCCGAATACCTCGACATGCCGGCGATCGCGGCATACGAGGTGGCGAGCTTCTACAACATGTACGACCTGGAGCCGGTGGGCCGCCACAAGATCGCGGTGTGTACCAACCTTCCCTGTGCGCTCTCCGGCGGCGTTCATGCAGCCGATTACCTGAAGGAGAAGCTGGGGATCGGCTTCAACGAGACCACCGCGGACGGGAAATTCACGCTCAAGGAAGGCGAGTGCATGGGCGCGTGCGGCGATGCACCGGTGCTGCTAGTGAACAACCATCGCATGTGCAGCTGGATGACCAAGGAAAGAATCGACCAGTTTCTGGCCGAACTGGAGTGCAAATGAGCGCGCACCCTCTGATTCTTGCCGGCCTCGATGGCGATCGCAGCTGGCGCCTGCAGGACTACATGGCCCGGGGCGGTTACGCCGCACTGAGGCGGGTCATCAGCGAGCAGACCCCCGGCGAGGACATCATCGCGGACGTGAAGCTGTCGGTGCTGCGCGGGCGCGGCGGCGCGGGTTTCCCGACCGGACTCAAGTGGAGCTTCATGCCGCGCGCGTTTTCGGGTGACAAGTACCTCGCATGCAACTCGGACGAGGGTGAGCCGGGGACATTCAAGGATCGCGACATCCTGCGCTACAACCCCCACAGCGTGATCGAGGGCATGATCATCGCGGCCTACGCGACGGGCGCGGCACTGGGTTACAACTATATCCACGGCGAGATCTTCGAAGTCTACGAGCGCTTCGAGGAGGCGCTCGACGAGGCGCGTGCCGCAAACCTGCTCGGCCGGAACATCCTCGGCAGCGAATTTTCCTTCGACCTGTTCGCGCATCTCGGCTACGGGGCCTATATCTGCGGCGAGGAGACGGCGCTGCTCGAGTCGATCGAGGGCAAGAAGGGACAACCGCGGTTCAAGCCGCCCTTTCCCGCGAGCTACGGCCTTTACGGCAAGCCGACCACGATCAACAACACCGAAACCTTCGCCTCGGTGCCGTTCATCCTGAACATGGGCGGACAGGCCTTTCTGGAACTCGGCAAGCCGAACAACGGCGGCACCAAGATCTTCTCGGTCTCGGGGCACGTGAATCGTCCCGGCAACTACGAGGTCGAGCTCGGCACGCCGTTCGCGGAGCTGCTGGAGATGGCCGGCGGGATGCGCGCCGGGCGTAGGCTCAAGGCCGTGATCCCGGGCGGCTCCTCGGCACCGGTGATGCCCGCGGACGTGATCATGGATTGCACCATGGATTATGATTCGATCGCCAAGGGCGGCTCCATGCTCGGGTCGGGCGCGGTCATCGTGATGGACGAGAGCGTGTGCATGGTCAAGGCGCTGGAACGCCTCTCATACTTCTATTTCGAGGAGTCCTGCGGCCAGTGCACGCCGTGCCGCGAGGGCACCGGCTGGCTCTACCGCGTGGTCCAT
>CAYOKH010000118.1:0-3688 GCA_964404505.1 uncultured Azoarcus sp. | reverse complement strand
ACCGACAGTTTCGCCATTTTCCCTTGGATCACCACGCCCATAGCCGTATCCGTATTCGTATCCGTATCCATAGAGGCTTTCCGCTCCGCCGTGCTTCAGTTTGTTGAGGAGAAGCAGCTTGATCGGGCACGACTCGATCGTCATCAGGGCCGACCTGAGGGTCCCGCGACTTGTCTGATCCGCCTCGACGATGATCACGACCTGCCCCATCCGGCTGGCGAGGACACGGGCCTCGGTCGTGGCAAGCAAGGGCGGCGAATCGAATACGACGATCCTGTCTCGGTAGCGTGTTGCGATCTGATCGAGCATTCGGGCCATCGCCTCGGAGGCGATCAACTCGGTTGCACGCTCATGAGGCATGCCGGCCGGAAGCAAGGACAGCTTTTCCACATTTGTCCGCAATATGACCGACGACAAATCGTCGATCTCACCGGTCAAAACGTCCATCAGACCCTTTTCCCGGGGAAGTCCAAGCGTGCTCAGAATGGTCGGTCTGGAGAAATCCGCATCCACCAGCAGCACTGTGTAATCGAGCTCCATCGCCATGCTCATTGCGAGGTTGATCGCATTGAAGGTCTTGCCCTCGCCCGGAAGCGAACTCGTGATCATGATCAGATTGGCGTGGGCGATGGGTGCGGCACCCATGCCTCGCGCATTCTGAATCAGCGGGCGCTTGATGACACGACATTCCTCGGCAAGCATGCTCCTGGGCTTGCCGGGAGTCACCATGCCGATACTGTCGAGATGCGCGAGGTCGATCTCGACCGTGCGTGAGACCCGGGCAGGTCCGGGAGATTCGGATCCCGCTTCAATCGGCCTCGTCTCGTGCGTCGGTGCCGACTCGCGCACTTCCGCTCCCCGAGTCGGCGGTATCACGACGGGCTCATGGGGAACCGGCTGCGTCGACTCCGTTTCCGAGGAGCTCCGAGCGGACTCCGGTTCCACCTCGGAAGCAGCTCGCTTGAGCTTCTCGAGCCGTTCAACGGCCTTTTCGATGATGCTCATCGTTTCTCCTTAACGCTGCAGGATTTGCAGCGCCGCCATCGCGGCACCGATAGCCAGGGTATATGTGACCAACCCGCCACCAAAGGCGAGCATGCTCAAATAGCGCGAGCGGCGGTAGGCCGGTCCCGCCACGCGGGTGATCGTGCCGAGTACGGGCAAACCCGACACTTCGCGCAACGTGCGCCCGCTGTTGAAGGCGGGTCGAATCTGCGAGAGCAGAAATGCCAGAGCCAATCCTGCCCCCAACGCGGCCACACCCACCAGCGGCATCAGCAGCAATCGGTTCGGTGCCGCCGGCTCTGTCGGCCTCGAGGGCGGTTCGATCACCCTGAAATCCGCAATCCCCGACTGAGCTGCCATCTCGACCGACATCGCGGCCTGCTCGCGGCGCTGCACGAGTTCCTGATAGTTTCGCTGATGAACGCTGTAATCCCGATTCAACTGCGTCTCCTCTGCCTCGAGCTTCGGAAGAAGCTCCGCCCTTTCCCTGAGCAACGCCAACCGCCCCTCGTACTCGGCCACTCGCGCGGAAAGCGCTGCGACGCGCGCCTCCGCGTTCGAGAGCGCGATCCGCATCTGCTGGAAAACCGGATTCGAGTCCAGGGCTCCAAACTGGCCCGGCCCCGCCGCCTGCATCATTTCCAGTTGCTGCCGTCTCTCCTCCTGAAGTGCTTCAATTACCCGTCGGGTGCCAGTCACATCCGGATGCTGATCCGTGAAGCGGAGCAGCATGCCGTCGAGGTTCTCCTGCAGCGTCTTGATGCGCCCGTCGATCTCAGGAACGGTACTGCTCGCCGAGCGCCCTTCCTGCGGAAGCAGGACCGGCTCTTCGCCGGCGATCTGCCGCTGGAGCGAGGCGCTGGTGTTCTGTGCTTCCTTGAGCTCGAGCCACGCCTGGTTGAGTTCCTGAGTCACCAATGCAATCTGGGTGAGAAAGTTGGTGCTGCCATCGCCAAGCAGGCCCATGTTCCTCAGGCGAAACTCCTTGAGACGGTTCTCCGCTTCGATGAGCCTGGCTTCATGGACCGCTATCTGCTCGTCGATGAACCGGCGGGCCGTAGTCGAATCCCGTGTCTTGCTGACCAGGCCGGACTCGACAAACAGCGACAACATCGCCTGGACCACTGCCTGCGCACGAGCCGGATCGGTGTCCTGATAAGACAACGTGAACAGGTTGGTATCGACGCGTGCCCTGCCTTCCCTGCCTTCCGCACCAATCTGCACAGTGCTCATGAGGCGGTCAACCATGGCCTCACGCGCGGCCGGAGTCCGGACGGTGAGATCGAGGTCCGCCATCGTGACCAGTTTCTCCATGTTCGGGCGGCTGATCAGCGTACGGGAAAGGATGGCAACCTGCTGCTCGACGTTGGGCTGAATTGCCAGCCCGGACATCAAGGGTCTGAGCACGGATTGCGTATCCACGAAGACCTTTGCGGACGACTGGTACTGGTCCGGCATCTGATAAATGAATACGCCACCGGCGATGCCTGCAACCCAGGCGAAGGCCAGCGCCCACCATCGATAGCGCCACATGCCGCGCAGGTAACCAACGATCTGAGAGAGGAGTTCTTCCATAATGCCTGCTTCGAGATGCGCTCACCGGGCTTACTCGCCGTGAGCGACGGGATCAAGGTGAATCAGAACCAGCTTTGCGGAATGATCAGTACGTCGCCGGGCCGCATCTCGACATTGGCGGACACGTCGCCGCGTTTGATCAGGTCGTCTATGCGGACGCTGTACTGCTTGTTGCCTTCCGCGGTGCGCAGGATGGTTGCCCGATTACCGGCTGCGAAGTCTGTGATCCCCCCGACGGAAATCATCACGTCAAGCAGGGTCATCTTCTGCACGTACGGCAGCGTTTGCGGCTCTGCCGCTTCGCCGACCACGCGGATCTGCTCGCTGTAGGGACCTCTGAAATCGGTCACGATCACCGTGACGACCGGTTCGCGGATGAACTTCGACAGCGCTTCCTCGATGTCACGGGCAAGCGTGGTCGCGTCCTTGCCGAGTGCGGGGAGATCTTCCACCAGCGGGGTCGAGATCTTGCCATCAGGCCTTACCGGGACGGACATCGACAATTCCGGGTTGCGCCAGACGATGATATTGACTGCGTCCAACGGCCCGATCACGTAATTGTATTCGGCCTCGGCTGCCTGCGCCGGAGCCGGGGGAAAGGACGAACTCGCGCATCCTGCAAGAAAACCTGCCAATATCACACCGAGCACCGAGACCACGCGTGCCCATGAAGTCGAAACTGTCTTTGACATCGTCGGTTCCCCCTTGAGAATTGACGGGCGACAAGTTGTTGATCTGATTCGCATGCTACACGAATTCATATTAAGGCGTTCGCGAAGAAATACACAACCACTTACAGCCTGAAACACGACCAGCCGCCAAAGTGCTCGACAGGATCCCGACCGCTGAGACATGTGCCGCACTGCATGCCACCGGACAGCGTGGCCGATCAGTCGCCACCGATCGAAACCGCGCCAGGAGCGATTCGGCAAGAATGATCGACGAAACCATTCGTTTCGAATCGCGCGCCAGATCCATCTGCACGAACGATTCCTCGCATGCCCTGCAGCGACCCGCAAGAACGCAGTCGATCAGCCACAACCCTGCAATCATTCATTGGCGCCAGCTACCGCGTTCGCCTCGCCACCGGCGTAGCTTACCTCGAAAA
>CAYOKH010000117.1:1614-3736 GCA_964404505.1 uncultured Azoarcus sp. | reverse complement strand
CGGCGGCGCTGGCGCGCGCCCACAGCGGCTGCGAGGTGCTGGAGCAGAGCTTCATGCACCTCGAGCTGCCCGCCCAGCGCTACGACGGTGTATTTGCCAATGCCGTGCTGTTCCACGTGCCCAGTCAGCTACTGCCGCAGGTGCTGCGACAACTGCAGGCCTGCCTGCGGCCGGGCGGCGTGCTGTTCAGTTCCAACCCGCGCGGCGATGGCCAGGAGGGCTGGAACGGAGACCGCTACGGCGCATTTCACGACTGGCCAACGTGGCGTGCCTTGGTGACGGCCGCCGGCTTCGACGAGTTGGAACACTTCTACCGTCCGTCGGGCCTACCTATCGAGCAACAGCCCTGGCTGGCGAGCGTGTGGCGCAAGCGCTGAGCCCAGGCCCCACGGCACTGCGCATCTGCTGTGCTCGCCGCTGCCGGTAGTGCAGCCGAGGCCTGCCTTCGTGTGGTGGCCGAGGTGGTACCTGCCTACGGCTACTCTAATCGTCCCTGAAATATTCATTTCAAGCGGCGAACGGTAGCCTTCGATCCCGAACGTCGGCAACGGGGTCGGGTCCGGCTGTAGCCTGACGTTCCAAGCGGTCATTGGGGTCAATAGCCAGGGCCTCGACCGCTTACCGACCCGCTGCTGCCGTTGGTTGGGACACCCCCCAATGGCCGGTCAGGCCGAGGACTTGTCGCTGAGGAGGCGGCTTCAACGTCAGTTGTTTTCTTGTTACGGCCAGACAGTCGACAAGACCACGAGGAGTCGGCAGGTTTGGGGCCGACTCCTATGCGGATCCGCACAGCCCGAGCGGAGGGTATCCCCCAACCAATCCGGTCCCACGCGGCGCACGACCGCGATCTCAGTGCAACCCGCCCGCCGCACCGTCTCCTTCTCTGACCGGCAGCAGATGGACGAACCGCCCCTGCACCTCGGTGAACAACCGGAAGTCCGCCTTGCCGATCGTGCGCTTCTTCTTGCTCACGCCCTTGGGCTTGACCGGCACCTGTGCGCCCCACATGCCGTGGCGGGTCTCGAGCGAGAAGCTCACCACATCCAGGCGCCAGCTCTCCGGACAGTTGGCCAATGAGCCGTAGTGGTCGAGGAGTTCCTCGTAGCGAGCGACCTTGTCCGCACGCAGGCTGTAGGCCTCCATCAGCACGAACACGAAGTCCGCGTCCATCTGCGCGGCAAGCAGCCGGATGCTGTCGGCCACGCGATCTTTCTGCTCTTTCGTCGCGGACTGGATCACGACCGGTACGGTCGCACCCGTGGTGAAGTTACCGACGAACGCGATCGGCGCGAGCGCCTCCCCCTTTCTGCAGCATTTCGCGGGCCTTGCCGACCAGGGGCGTGATTACGTCGAGATAGCGTTGTGGAATGGCGCTCACGCGAGGCTCTCCGTGTTCAGATTTCGCGGCGCATGTAACGACTCGAGAATCTGAAACGTCGCCTGATAGATGCCGGGCCGTTTGCTCTCTCTCGGGCCTGCGACGTTCAGGCGGGCGATGCGGTTGGCTTCGATCCACTGGGAAACGCGCCGTGCGGCCTCCACGACATCAACCTCATCGAGCTGAAGGACGAGCAGCGGACGCCCGGCCTTCTCAGTGAATCGCTGCGTGGCCAGCGAGCCTCCCTCGAGCAATCCGAGGTTGAGGATGAGGGTGCCGTCGCTATCCTCCACATTGCATCGCGTTCGTTGGCGATAGCCACCTGAGCTGGTCTCGCATAGTTGATACTTCGATGGCAGCGGGCCATCTTCAGCGGTTCGACCAGCCGGACACCAGCCGCCGTGCGCGATCCCGTTGGCGATTGCCCAGTCGAGCGCGGCACGGTCAGCGCCGGTCTGCCCACCGGAGACGACTGTCAGGACTTTCGATGTCATCACCTCCCTCACGCGGCTTGCTGAATCGTACGCACGCGCGCCAGCGAGCACCTCACATCGGGCTCACCGAACAGGGCACGTCGCAACTCGCACCGCACGTACTCTGACAACGGCAACCGATGGCGTTCGGCAAGTTGCAGCAGGGTTTGCTGAAGTGGCGCTGGCAGATGGAGTTTGACGTCTTCGCTCGCCTTGCCATAGGGAGCAGGGTTTGACGGAGCCGAGGAAGATGTCGATGTGCCGGTCTCGA
>CAYOKH010000117.1:0-1514 GCA_964404505.1 uncultured Azoarcus sp. | reverse complement strand
CGATCTCAGTGATGACACGCGAACGGCGGCGGGCGAAGGGCCACATGGCGATGCCCTCCTCAACGCCAGCCGAGCCACGGGGGCACGATCGGCAGCTCGGGTGTGGAGGTGCGTGTCGATCTCGGGGTGCGAGGTGCTGGCGGGCGGGTGATGAATTTGCCGCGGGATTCGGCGCTGCGTGCGCGCGAGGCGAAGTCGGTGCTGACCATCGTAGTGCTCCTCGCCCCCTGGGATCCGGCGTGACCGGCCTCGCGGGGGCGAAAGAGGCGGCGACGCTTTAGCAGCATTTGTGAGTCGCCCTGCAAGTTGTCCTTAACTCGGCGACGCCCAACGAAAAAACCCGCTGGGCCGAAAAGCCAAAGCGGGTTTGCTGTGTCCGCTTTAGCTGTATTTGTAATGCGCCCGCAAGCTGTTGCTCAAATCGGCGCAGTGATTGAATTACATGCTCATTGGCTTCATATGTCAAGCGAGATGGCCCGGACGCTCACGGTCACGATTCGTCCGTACTCGCGGACGACCCATCGGCCGCTGGTGACGCGCTTGCGGAAGGCGTCAAGGCGGGCGAGTCGGCTGCCACATGCTCGAGCAACTGCCGCCACGAACGCTGCGGAAGGCCCATCGCCGCCCGCTGCTGCATGACCCGCATGATGAGGGTACCGCAGGGGGCTCGGCCATGTACCAGCTTGCGGGCACCGACCTCACCCAGATCCATGGCATCGGCCCGTTCCTGGCATTGCGCCTGATCGCTGAATGTGGAACGGATCTGAGCCGCTGGCCCACCGCCAAGCATTTCACCTCATGGCTTACGTTGTCGCTGGGATGCAAAATCAGCGGCGGCAAAGTGCTCTCCGCGCACACCCGCAAGACCAGCAGTAGGGTCACCGTCGATCTTCGGCTGGCAGCAGTCAATGTGGGAAAGACCAATACTGCTCGCGGTGCATTCTACCGGCGCCTTGCCGCACGCATCGGCAAAGCCAAGGCGGTGACCGCGACTGCTCGCAAGATCGCCGGGCTGTTCTACAACGCGATGCGGCATGGCATGGAGTATCGGGATCCCGGCGCCGACCACTACGAGCAACAATACCGGGATCGCGTCATTAAACAGCAACGTCGTCGTGCCATTCGCGGATCATTGGCGCAGCAACCGGTTGCCAGCCGACACCATCACTTTCGCAGCGATCGAGCTCGCCTTGCCGATCGCCGACGTCGATTTCGAGTCCGGCGCGGAGAGCGGATCCGACACGGGCTGAGCGGTGCTCGACCGTCGAAGCGGACAATCTTGATCGCATCCGCTCTCGACTCGGTGCCAGGCTACGGAGTCGAGAGCGCCAGGCTCCGACAGCTACCGCACCACCTTCACCGGTTGCCCCGGCCGAGGCTCGGTGCCGCCGGCGTAGCTGCCGTTGAGCAGCCGCAACTGCGCCTCGGCCTGCGGCTCCAGCGGTGACGAACGCGCCAGTTCGGCGAAGCCGCCGCGCATCTAAACGAGGAAACCCGCCGAGCCATCCCGACAC
>CAYOKH010000116.1:0-3780 GCA_964404505.1 uncultured Azoarcus sp. | reverse complement strand
TTCAGCGCCACGGACCCGCCGTGGCTGTGGCCCGCCAGGTTGAGCGCTTCAAGACCGAGGTGCCGTCGCAGCGCCTCGAGGTCCTCCACGTACTCATCCAGCTTGTATAGCGTGGGATCGGAACGACCGGAGCGGCCAATCCCGCGCGGGTCGTAGTACACGAGTGTGTACGCCGCCTCAAGTGGCCGGAGTGTCTCGATGTAAACCGTTGCATCGCCGCCCCAGCCAGCGCCGCCGGGCTGGATCAGCAGGACCGGCCCGCTACCGCGAACCAGATACCAGATATTGACCCCACGCAGTTCTATCTCGTGCTCGCCAGATGCGAGAGGGTCCGTCGCCTGGGCGGCGACCGGCGCCCAAGCCAGCGAAATCAGGAAGAACGCTTGTGCCAGCAGTCGCATGTTCGGCTCCTTTCTCGCTCCCTGGCGCGCAGCCGTTGCACCGGCACGGCCAAACTGCGCCGCATAACGTCCATGGGCTAACCTGCGAGCCCTTCCAGGAGCCGTAGCACCGGCGGAGCCGAGCTGTCGTCTGCGCAGATCCATTGATTTCGGCCCGTTCGGCAGGTTCAGCGTTCAGTTATGCCGCGTCTGTTGAGTTCTCGTAGGGGTACGGGTAGTCCCTTCGGTAGCCGAGCAAACGGGCCACAGGCGCGAGCACGGCGAAGGCGATCTTCTGCACCGCAAGCGGAGGCGTTGCCAAATAGTTCGTATCGAAATAGCCCGAAGCCGTCACCGCAAGCTGCAACGGGGTGGGGATGCCCTTGGCGTTGGTCTTCCCGTCCTTCGCTAAGCCGTAGATCGTCTCCAGGAACGATTCCATACCTGCCTCAGGCTGCAATTTGACCCGCACGTGGGCTTCCAGTTCGCCCTCGTTCCACCAGGTATGGGGTACCCCTGCTGCAACGGTGAACGTATCCCCTTCGCTGAAGCTCATCTGCTGTCCATCCACTTCAGCACGTAAGTTGCCTTTGAGGACCTCGAAGCGCTCCTCTGAATGCGGATGGACGTGGCGTGGCGGGCCGGCGGCGCTTGGCTGCGCGTAGAGGTCGAACTCCAGAAGTTCGCCTTCGGTCTCATCTCTAGTACGACGGAAGACGATGCGGTCGCCTATCAAGGGGTTCTCGATCACGTCTCCTGATCTAGCCATGGCGTATTCTCATCATTGAATGGCACAAGTGAAAGCTGTGCGGGTCATAGCTTCTGGCAGCCATATGCTCGGAATTCCGACCCTGAACCCGGCTTTCTCGTACGGTCGACGAGTTCGCCCTTGGCACCAGCCCAGTCATATCAACGCCTGAGCGCGCAGCTGCAAGCGATCACAATAATGCGGCGGCGGAGTCGCCGCGTACACTAGCTCGCGCTCGTGGCCACCAAGCGGAACGCGGTGATCCGTGCGTTCTACCTGCGTCCTGGCTGCGGGGAAGCCGAAGAAGCTGGCCCTGGTCGCTTGCATGCGGTAGCTGCTGACCACCCTCAACACCATGGTCCGAACGAGCGCTGGCGTCCGGAGGTCGGCACACCAGGCACCTAAACCGAAACAGGACAGACGGCCGAGCGGTAATGTCCCGCAGCTGAAGCATTTCGACTCACTTGCGCAAAGACCGGGAATCCTGGCTCAAAGCGATGTTCCCATTGCACTCGGAAACCCAAACCGTCCTCGTAGAAGGTGCGCGTCTTCGCCCAGTTCGTAGATCGCAGCTGTGGTGTAACGCGTTGGTGCATGATAGGCGCTTCCTTTGAGCTCAGATGCAAGGTAAGACTGCATAGCATCGTTCGATGTCCGTGGAGGCGTGAATTACTGGCGCATAACGCGCGCCGGCACCTCCTTCGGTTTCATCCAACTCTCAGACGAGATAAGAGCCCTGCGACAAGTGCTTCTGGTGAGGCTGATACGTCAAACTTCTCGCCGAGATTCTCAATCGTGCCTTCGAATAACATTTCGCGTTCCTCCATGACAGTTCGCCTTTCAAAGTCCTGCTCGTCAAGAGCGCGCGCACCCTGACGAACTTGGATTCGTCGAAGATTCTCTTCCAATGACAGCACGAGCAGAAAACAGCGGATGTCCGCATCAATGTCACTGAGCTTACAACGCAAATCATCGATATCCTCAGGGGTCCGCCAGATATGGTTGACAACAAAATTACGATACCCGCGGTCCCTGTGATGCCGGATCAAGAGAGACAGTGTTGTGTGTAGATACTCAAGTTCATTGGGCGGCGGTGGATTCATAGCGACTACATGGTCGCCGTCCAGCATCACACACTTGTCCATTTCCTCCATGAGCGCTTCCGCGAGTGTAGACTTTCCTATTCCCAGCGGGCCGTTGAGAAGAATAATCATGCTTCGCTCTTCGTCAGTATCGCGGTGATGATCAATAATACATCGGGTTTCGAGCTCATAAGCCGCCCAACGTTTGTCATCAGCCGCGTGAGGTAGGAGCGTCGGCCGAATGGCCTTGTTGGGTGACAATGAGCATCACCATCGGATAATCGGGTTACCCGCTATCTGAGCACCGACTCCGGTCAGACCCAGCGGCGGCGGATCGCCCCGCAGGCCGTGGCAGTACAGCGTACTGGGATGGCTGCCGTGATGCTCGGACGCCAGCGGCTCGATCAGCAGCGCCGGCATGCGACTGAAGGGGAAGAACACGGTGCGGTCGCGGCGCAAGTCGACGCGTACGCCAGCGCAGGCGAACCGCCTCGGCTCGGCAACGAACATCGCCGCCATCAAGTCGAATGGATAGAATCCGTCACGCCCGATGTCTGTCTTCCAGTACGTCAACCAAGGCCGGGCTCGTTCGGCCACCCAACGTCCGTCGGGCCCGCTGGCGGCGATTCGTTCCAGCGCTTCCTCGTCAATCTCCACATCGCGCGCGGCTTCATAAGGAACCAGCACTAGCGGTATATCCAGGTCGATGACCACACGCACCGCATCCGGGTCCTGGACCACGTTGAAATCTCGGAACACCGGCCCGTGCCCGAACAGAATACCGCCGCCGGCACCCTCCGCCGGATGGAAGATATGGCCTGGCCGGCGACCCATCACTGCGACAATCATCTGAACGTGATCATGCAGGTCTGGCCGGGCCTGTAGTGCGCCAGCCACATTGGTCAGCGGCCCAAGAGCAACGATAGTCAACTCGCCGGCGGCCAGTGCGGCGCGCAGAGCGCGCTCCGCCTCGGTTCCCCCATCCACCTTCGGCAGTGGGGCCTCCGCTCCTCGATACACCGGCACAGCGCCGTGCCCGGGCTTCAGCCTGGCCATCAGTTGCCGGGTTGTGGCATCCGTGGTCTGCAGCGGGGCGTTTCCGAAGACTGTGGATATGCCAACGACGGTCAGATCGACTTGACGAATCAGGTACCAGATCGCCAGACAATCATCGGCGTCGACGCGGGGCCCTTCCCCGCAGGCGGGATCGGCATCGACCCAGATCCGGCTGGGCGCAGCAGGCAGTTCGGACGGCACAACTACCGGCAGTGGTTCCGAGAACTGCTGCCCAGTCCGCCAGGTTTCCACCGGGAGAGCCAGCGTCAGGCCGAACAGCACCAGCAGCACAGCTAGCGCCAGCATCATCCAGGCAACAGCCCGGCGCAGCATGGCAATCTTGCCTTTCGCCCGCCCATTACATGCGTCCTGCGCAAGTGTCGGTTGATTGAAAGAAGGTTCCATCGGGGAATCGTGGGTACGCTATCGCCCTTGCATCACGATTACTTGACTTGAGCCGCGCCGTCGCCGAGCTGCCGGCGACGGCGCACTCACGGCCGTCGAGCGATGCTCA
>CAYOKH010000115.1:0-3862 GCA_964404505.1 uncultured Azoarcus sp. | reverse complement strand
GCCGTACGACGGTCTCGCTGTCAATATCGGCACGCATGCGAACGGCGACGTCGCGGCACGCGTCGCGGTGCGCTTCGCCGAAGTTTTCGAGTCGCTCCGGCTCATCGACGCGCTGCTCGACGGTCTGCCCTCCGGCGAGCACCGCAGTCCGGTCGCGGGCAGCGCGGATGCCCGCGGGGCGGGTTGGATCGAGGGCTGGCGCGGACCGGTCTTCGTCGCGCTCGAAACCGGCGCCGACGGTCAGATCGTCCGTTGTCATTGTCATGACCCGTCGTGGCACAACTGGCCGGTGATCGAGCATGCGGTGATCGGAAATATCGTGCCGGACTTTCCGTTGATCAACAAATCCTTCAATCTGAGCTACGCGGGACACGACGCGTGATCTGCGGTCAGACGATTCGTCAGGGGAGTACGACTTCATGTGGCATGTTCTGAAGCGCATCGCCCGAACCGGCATCGTTAGCGAACCCGAACCGGAACCCGAGGCCGGCTGGCGTAACGAAACCCAGCAGATCCACGGTGATCTCCTCGCCATTCTCGGTCGCGCGCTGACAATACGCGAGGTCGATGCCGGCTCGTGCAACGGCTGCGAACTGGAGATCAACGCGCTCAACAATCCCTACTACAATATCGAGGGACTGGGCATCAGGTTCGTCGCCAGCCCGCGCCACGCCGACATGCTGCTGGTGACCGGTCCGGTGTCTCGTCACATGGAGGTCGCACTCAAGCGCACCTGGGAGGCCACGCCGGCGCCGAAACTGGTTGTGGCGGTGGGCGACTGCGGTTGCACCGGCGGAATATTCGGCGAGACTTACGCGAGTTGCGGGCGCGTATCGAACGTAATTCCGGTCGATGTCGCAGTGCCGGGGTGCCCGCCGGCACCGATCGACATCTTGCGCGGCATTCTCGCGGCGGTCCGCCGTCCTCCGGCGGCGCCAGCTGACGAGGACCCGGAGAGCCTTGCGCCCGAGTACACCTGAGGCTGCGAATCGGCATCTTCTCCCAAGCCCTGAATCACGCCGTCACGCGGGGTGCCGGAAGGGGATGGGCCCCGACACCGGTTGTCGCGCGCGGCCCGGAGCGAACGCTGAACCATCGACGACGTCGCTTCACTGACAGGCAGAAACGGATGGCACAATGCGCAATGCAATGGACTTTCGCGTAGCCAGGCGTGTGGCAGACTGATCCCGCGAGTGCTACTGTTTCTTGTTGCCGTATTGAACGACTCATGAAGATTGCCACCTGGAATGTAAATTCGCTCAAGGTTCGCCTCCCGCATGTGCTCGACTGGCTCGCGGCGAACAGGCCCGATGCGCTGTGCCTGCAGGAACTGAAGCTGGAGGACAAGGATTTTCCCGAGGCCCAGCTTGCGGAGGCTGGGTATCGGGCCGTGTTCAACGGGCAGAAGACATACAACGGGGTCGCGATACTGACCCCGCATGCACCCATTGACGTGGTGCGCGACATACCCGGCTTCGAGGACGCGCAGAAACGCGTCATCGCCGCCACCGTCCAGGGCGTGCGGCTCGTCTGCAGCTACTTTCCGAACGGGCAGGCGGTCGGTTCGGACAAGTTCGAGTACAAGCTGCGCTGGATTGCCGCACTGACCGGATGGATGCGCGACGAACTGAAGTCGCATGAGCGACTGGTACTGACCGGCGACTTCAATATCGCACCCGAAGATCGCGACGCTCATCCCGAGTGGAGCGACGAGATCCACGTTTCGGCGCCAGAACGAAGGGCCTTCGCCGCCCTGGTCGAACTGGGTCTGACCGACGCGTTCCGCCGGTTCGACCAGCCCGAACGCAGCTTTTCGTGGTGGGATTACCGGATGATGGCCTTCCGCCGCAACTTCGGCCTGCGCATCGACCATATCCTCGTGTCCGGAGCGCTGCGCGACGCGTGTACCGCCTGTACCATCGACAAGGCGCCACGCAAACTCGAGCGCCCTTCGGATCATGCGCCGGTGGTGCTGGAACTCGTTCTCGAGTCGGCCCCCGACGACGGACGGATTGCGGCCTGAATCTCGAGCGACACCGACCACGCGCGGCCTCGACCGCCCGGCCATCCGGCAGCGGCACGCGGTATCCCGCTATCGGGCTCCGTGCGCCGTCGCGTGGTTCGCGATCGCGACGTATTCGCTGACCGACAGTCGCTCGCCACGTAGGCCGGGGTCGATGTCGAGCGCGACAAAATCCGCTTCGCCGAGGAAATCGCGCAAGGTGTTGCGCAGCGTCTTGCGGCGCTGGCCGAAGGCAGCAGCCACGATGCGGCCGAACAGCGCCTCATCTTTGGCGCCAAGCCGTTCCCGCGGAAGAGGCTGCATGCGCACGATGCTCGACGTGACCTTCGGTGCCGGACGGAACGCATCGGGCGGAACGTCGAACAGCCGTGTCATGGCGAATCGGTATTGAAGCATTACCGACAGGCGACCGTAGTCGTCCGTGCCCGCTTCGGCGACCGTGCGCATCACCACTTCCTTTTGCAGCATGAAGGTCATGTCCGCCACCTGATCCGCAAAATGCGCGAGGTGAAACAGAAGCGGCGTGGAAATGTTGTAAGGCAGATTGCCGACCACCCTGAGCGGTCCGCCCAGCGCCGCGAAATCGAAACGCAGCGCGTCGCCCTCGTGAATCGTTATCTGGCCCGCGGTGAAACGCTTGTGCAGGTGTGCGATCAGGTCGCGATCGATCTCGACCACGTGCAGATGCCCAAGTCGTTCGATGAGGGGTGCCGTCAGCGCACCCAAGCCCGGGCCGATTTCGACCATGTTCTGCCCCGCGACGGGGCGGATCACGTCAACGATCTTGCGAACGATGTTCGCATCCGACAGGAAGTTCTGTCCGAAACGCTTGCGCGCCCGATGACCGTTCATGGGGACGCATCGTGTCGCACACTGGCCCGGACCATGTCGATGGCCAGGTCGACCGCTGCAAACAGGCTGCCGGGGTCGGCGCGACCGGTTCCGGCAAGGTCGAGCGCCGTGCCGTGGTCGACCGAGGTGCGCACGATCGGAAGGCCCAGGGTCACGTTGACACCGCTTCCGAAACTGGCGTGCTTGAGCACCGGTAGCCCCTGGTCATGATACATCGCGAGTACCGCGTCACCCCGCCCCAGCGTGTGCGGTACGAACAGCGTGTCTGCAGGCAGTGGGCCGATGAGTTGCATTCCCGCCGAACGGAGCTTGTCCAGTACCGGACCGATCACGTCGATCTCTTCACGCCCCAGGTGTCCGCCTTCGCCCGCATGCGGGTTAAGGCCTGCGACGAGAATCCGCGGCGCGGGGAAGTCGAAGCGATCGCGGAGGTCTGCGTCGAGTATGCGCAGCGTCTCCTCCAGCAGGGTCGGGGTGATCGCTGCGGGCACCGCCGAAAGCGGCAGGTGTGTGGTCGCAAGCGCGACACGCAGCCCGCCTCCGACCAGCATCATGACGACCCGCGGCGTGCCCGTGCGTGCAGCCAAATACTCCGTATGTCCGGTGAACGGCATGCCTGCGTCGTTCATCACCGCCTTGTGCACCGGTGCGGTCACCATGCCGCCGAACTCTCGCCCGACGCAACCGGAGATCGCCCGATCGATCAGGCGCAGCACGTAGTCGCAGTTGGCCGTATCGACGCAGCCTGCGTGCGAGCGGGTCGTCAGCGGCACATGCAGGACTTCGAGTACAGGCGCCGAAGCGGTCGCCTCCACCCTGCCGGATCGGTATTCGACGATGCCGGCCCCGGCGTACCGGGATGGCATTCGCGAACGGATCAGGCCGACGTCGCCGAGCACAATCAGCCGGGCCGGCCACTCACGCGCCGCAAGCGCCGCGCACAGCTCCGGCCCGACACCGGCCGGCTCGCCGCTGGGGACTGCAATG
>CAYOKH010000114.1:0-3905 GCA_964404505.1 uncultured Azoarcus sp. | reverse complement strand
TGTTCCAGGTCAACGTCGAGGAGGGGAGGCACCTGTGGGCGATGGTGTACCTGCTGCACGCCTATTTCGGGCGCGACGGTCGCGAAGAGGGCGAGGCGCTGCTCGAACGCCGCTCCGGCGACGCGGACAATCCGCGCATCCTCACCGCGTTCAACGAGAAGACGCCCGACTGGCTGTCCTTCTTCATGTTCACCTTCTTCACCGACCGCGACGGCAAGTTCCAGCTCGCGTCGCTCGCCGAATCCGCCTTCGACCCGCTCGCGCGCACCTGCAAGTTCATGCTCACCGAGGAAGCCCACCACATGTTCGTTGGCGAATCGGGGGTTGCGCGCATCATCCAGCGCACCTGCGAGGTCATGAAGGAGCTCAAGACCGACGACCCCGAGTCGCTGCGCGCAGCCGGGGTGATCGACCTGCCTACGCTGCAGAAATACCTCAATTTCCACTACAGCGTCACCAGCGACCTCTACGGCGCCGAGGTCTCGTCCAACGCGGCGACCTACTACACCAACGGACTCAAGGGACGCTTCGAGGAATCGAAGATTGGCGACGACCACAAGCTGCAGGCGGAGGAATACCCGATCCTCGACATCTCCGGCGACCGCATCGTCACCCGCCACGTCGCTGCGCTGTCGACCCTCAACGACCGCCTCCGCGACGACTGGATCGCAGACGTGCAGGCCGGCGTCGACCGCTGGAACCGGATCCCTGCGAAGTTCGGCTTCGATTTCCGCTTCACCCTGCCGCACAAGGGCTTTCACCGCCGAATCGGCATCTTCGCCGACGTTCACGTGAGCCCGGACGGCCGCATCATTTCCGAAGCGGAATGGACCCATCAGCATCACAAATGGCTTCCGACGGAGGAAGACCGTCTGCACGTGCATGCACTGATGGGCCCGTGTCTGGAACAGGGCAAGTTCGCCAACTGGATCGCGCCCCCCGCACGCGGCATCAACAACCAGCCGGTGGACTTCGAATACGTCCGCTTCAACTGAGGATCGAATAGACGCGCCTGTTAGCAGGTCCCTCCCCCTTCAAGGGGGAGGACAGGAGGGGGATGGGTCAGGGACGAGCCGGAGTCGCCTGATTACCTGCATCACGTTCAACCCATCCCCACCGTATCCCTCCCCTTGAAGGGGAGGGGACCGCTCCCCAAGGTCCCGAGGAATAGACACCATGAACGCGCCCACTGAGCACACGAGGATCGCCAAGCAGCATCTCATCGACCCGGAGATCTGCATTCGCTGCAATACCTGCGAGGAAACCTGCCCGGTCAACGCGATCACGCATGATTCGCTCAACTACGTGGTCCGCTTCGACGTGTGCGAAGGCTGCATGGCGTGCATCTCGCCGTGCCCGACCGGCGCGATCGACTCATGGCGCAACGTCGAGCAGGACACTCCGTACACCCTCGAGGAACAGTTCTCGTGGGAAGTCCTGCCCGACACGCGCGAGCTCGACGAGGTCGAGGCCACGATCGGCGGCGCGACGGAGACACCGGCCGAAGTTCGCGAACTGACGGAAGTGGCCACTGCGGGCCAGGGCGGAGCTGCGCTCGCGCCGTGGTCGGCCGCGCACCCGTACGTGAATCTCTATTCGCCGACCCGGCCGGTGACCGCCACCGTCAGCGGGAACTACCGACTCACGGCGGAAGACACCTCGAGCGAGATCCATCATATCGTGCTCGATTTCGGCGCGACCCCGTTCCCGGTGCTCGAGGGCCAGTCCATCGGCGTCATCCCTCCGGGTACGGACCCGCAGGGCAAACCGCATCTGTTGCGCATGTATTCGGTCGCGAGCCCGCGTGAAGGCGAGCGCCCGCACTACAACAACCTCGCCCTCACCGTGAAGCGCGTTACCGAGGACCACGAGGGCGCACCGGCGCGCGGCGTCGCCTCCAACTTCCTGTGCGACCTGAAGAAGGGTGACAAGGTGCAGGTCACCGGCCCGTACGGTTCGACCTTCCTCATGCCCAACCATCCCGGCTCGTCGATCTTGATGATCTGCACCGGTACCGGCTCGGCGCCGATGCGTGCGATGACCGAACGACGCCGGCGGCGCATGCATCTGAAGGAGGATGGCGAGCTGATGCTGTTCTTCGGCGCACGCAGCCCCGGCGAGCTGCCCTACTTCGGACCGCTGCAGAAGCTTCCGGGCGAGTTCATCGACATCAACCTGGGATTCTCGCGCGTGCCCGACGAACCCAAGAAATACGTGCAGGACCGGATCCGCGAGCGCGCCGACAAGGTCTTCCGGCTGCTCAACGACGACAACTGCTTCATCTACATCTGTGGCCTGAAAGGCATGGAAAGCGGAGTGATCGAGGCCTTCCGCGACATCTGCCGCTCCAACGGCAGCGACTGGGACGAACTGCGCCCGCAGCTGCTCGGCAGCGGACGCTTCCATGTCGAGACCTATTGATGCCGAACCATGCGACGACACCTCGCCGCCAGGGTGCACCGTGAAGCCCGAGGCCATCCGCATCATCGAGGATGAGCACCTGGCGATCAGCACGGTGCTCTATGCGCTGCGCCACCTCGTGCGCGCAATGCGCGACGGGGCCGCAGCCGACTTCGCGCTGCTGCATGCGATTCTCGACTACATCGTCTCCTATCCCGAGCGGTGGCATCATCCCAAGGAGGACAAGTATCTATTCACCGCGATCCGACGACGCACCCGCGACGCGGATGCGCTGATCGAGAAACTCGAACGCGAGCACGCCCTCGGCCACCCCATGGTCGAACGCCTCAAGATGCATCTGGTCGCGTTCCGCGAGGGGGATGCGGCGGCCGGCGACGCATTCATCGCGACCGCCGAACGCTATATCGAGTTCGAATGGGCACACCTGCGTTCCGAGGAGGACCTGCTCATCCCGATCGCCGAACGGGTACTCAGCGCGGAGGACTGGCAGGCGATTCACGAAGCGTTCAAGGAAAACGACAACCCGCTCTTCGGCATCAAGCCCAAGGACGAGGCCGAGGAACTCTATCATCGCATTCTCACGCTCGCGCCGGCACCGATCGGTTTCGGCGGAAACACGGTGCACTGAGCCGCAGGCCGCGCCCCACTGACGATTCGAAGCTTCGCACCGGACCGTTCCGCACCTCAGGCGCGTCGCGCGCACATCGGCGGGCGAAGCTCACACCGGCGCCCGGCGCAGCCGGCGCAGCCACAGCGGCATCATCACCGCCGCGACGAGAATCTCTATCGCCGCCACGATCACGAACACCGGAAGGTAGGGGTCGAGGCCCGCTGCGCGGAAACCGCCGACGAGAGTCCCTCCGAGCAGGGGGCCCAGGGCGAAACCCATCGACCCGGCGACATTGAAGCCCGCGAGCGTGCTCGCGCGCTGACCGGGGCCGGCCAGTTCGGCGGTGAGCACCAGCGATGGTGCGTACATCAGCGCCGCGACCACACCGCCGACGGCCATCACCGCGATCATCGCCTGTCCGGGGACCAGCCCGAGCACGATCAGGAACACGCCGTAGAGCGCGCTGCCCAGGATCATCATGCCGAGTCGATCCCACCGCCGGCACAGCAGCCCGGCAGGGTAGGTCAGCAGGGAAAAGGGGATCAGGAACGCGGCCATCACCATGCCGATGCGGGGGGCCGAAAATCCCATGACCGTTCCGAGATAGAGGGAGAACGTCGATACGATGAAGCCGACGGTGAGCCTGTCGACGAAGGCGAACACGTAAGGCACCGCGAGCATCCGGTTGCCCGCCAGCGCACGCACCAAAGCGCGCGGCCTCATCCGCTCCATGCCCGTCGGCGCGTCACGCAGCAGCATCGGGATCGCCAGCGCGAGCGCGATCATCATCCAGCCGCCCAGCCACGGCACGCGAATCGCCTCCTCCGCGCCCAGCCAGCCGCCGAGAGGCGCTCCACTGGCGACACCCAGGCTC
>CAYOKH010000113.1:0-3907 GCA_964404505.1 uncultured Azoarcus sp. | reverse complement strand
GCGGGTTGTCCGACGTCCTGTTCGGCTCGACCTGACCCCGCGGCGGGCGTCGCGACGGCTTGGCGCAGATAGCGGCGAAGACCGTCACGCGGACCATCGGCAGCACGATCGGGCGTCAGATCGCGCGCGGTCTGCTGGGGTCGCTGCTCGGAGGTTCGGGCACTCGGCGCTGAATGTCCGGCGTCGGACGATACGAGTGCGATTCACCGTGGCGCGAGTCCATGGGACTCGGGCCCGATCCGTCGCGCCAGTGGCAGAGGGAGCTCACAGATTCTGCAGGGCTGCGCTCGCGGCCTTTGCGGTGAGCGATGCGACATTCCGGATGCGCAGGCGTTGCTCACGGTGGAGATCCGAAAGGCACTTCATGGTCGCGACGAGCAGTCGGCCGGTGTCGGGGTCGGCGATCACGGCTATCTTTCGGCCCTGGCCGACCCAGGCCACGCAACCGTGCATCGTGCTGTCATCCGGAAGTTCCACCTCCAGCCACGTGCCCGCCGAAAGGGTTGCGTGGAGGCTGCTCGCGCGGGTGCGCGGTGCGGCGTAGCCCGTGTGGTGCAGCAAGGCCAGTTCAGGATGTTCGCGTGTCCGCGACAGCGTCATGCGCTCTGGCGCGGTTGTCGACGCGTAGGCAATTTCCGGACTGCGTCCGGCCATCAGCGCCGAATGGTATTCGATGCAATCGGCCAATGCCGCGTCACGCGCCTGCTGCCCGAGGTCCAGTGTCGCGAGGCCGTTTTCGATGCGCTTGACGAGTACGGGCAAGGCCTCGAACTGCTCCGGAGGCATGCGGCCATCCGGACCGGCACGGCCGCTCAGCACGAGTTCGTTCGCGATCTCGAGTTGCGCGCGCCATTCAGGGTGCTTCTCGCCATGCTTGTAAAGCGTCCGGGCCAGCACCTGGACCCAGTGCTTGCGCAGAAAATAGCGGATCGCCGCCGGTGTGTCGTCATCGATGAGCACGCCCAACGCCCTCGATGCGAAAAGGCGTGCGGCTTCCCGTCGCTCCGCCTTGGCTGCAATGTCCAGTGCGCGCTCGGCGGCGTTCCCGGCCATCTTGCGTCGTTCTTCGATGAAGGTCTGCGCCTGCCTTAGCGCGGTCTTAAGGTCCTGCTTGTGCAGCTCCGGGACTTGCGTGAGGCTTCGTGCGAGCGCCCCGAGTCGCTCGAATCCCGGATGCTCGAGGCGATCCATGGGCAGACTGTTGCCGGCTGCAGCCAGTGTGTCGATCAATGGCAGCGCCGGGTAGTCACTTTCCGTGAGCAGTTTGTCGTCGCCAAGCGTCAGCTTGAGCAGCGGAATGCGGAGACTTGCGATGGCCTGTCTTACCGGCTCGGGCACTTCGGTATCGGCGGCGATCTGGTCGAAGACAAGCTGAAGCACCTCGATCGTAGCGGCAGGCGCTGGGTCGAGGAATTGTCCCAGGCCGCTGGTGCCGACGCGGGGCGCCTGTGCCCCCGCCTGTTGTTGCTCGGAGAGCCAGTCGCGAATCCGGGCGATGATCGAGGCAGCAAGCTGCGGGTCGACAGTCGCGGGCGCCTCGGCCGGAACACCGCGGCGGTTGCGCAACGCGCGATGCAGGTCCGCGAGAGGTCCTGCAGCCATTGCGGGCGCGGAAGGGGAGGTTCGGTCGATGCTTCCGGAAGGTGTGGCCGTTGCCTGCTTCGGGCGCCCGGACTCCTGTCCAGGCCGGCCAAGCCGCTTCATTTCGATTCCGGCTTTCTCGAGCCTCTCGTCGAGCGACCTGTAGAACGTCACGAGGTGATCGCCGAGTGAGGGCATGCAGCGCTCGATCAGATCCAGGCGCTCTTCGCCGTCGAGTCCGGCGCTGTCCGCGAGCGCCCGCAGGCTGCGACAAACCGTGTCCGGTCCCACCGGCAGCTGTTCGGCGACGGCGTCGTCCTGCGACAGCAGGGTCATGAAGCGCAGGTAAAGCCGTCCGAGGCTGACGTCGCAGTACTCGCGCAAGCGGCGCTCGAGGTCACTCAGTTCGAGCGTGAAGCTCAGATCCTGCTCGTGCACGAGACTGATTCTCGATGCTGTCAGTCCTCGCGCCCGTTCGAACCCTCGAAGTCCGCACAGCCCGGCCAGCTCGTCATACCCTTCACCGGCGGCATCCCGTATTGCCTCGAGACAGTCGGGTTTCGCATACCCGGCGCTGCGTGCATACGCCTCGAGCGTGCGCAGCAAGGCCGCACGGCATTCTGCGACCAGCCCGGAACGTGTTGAATCTTCCATTGTCGCCGCCATTCGTGCGGAGCTCCCCAAGCCGGGCAACAACCCGCATTATCCCCCGAACGGCGCCGCCTGATGCGCTGTCGATACCGCCCGGTGATGTTTTTCACACTATGCGGTCTTATGCCTCCGGAGCGGAATGCGGCGCAGTATCAGTCTGTAACAATGCTCCTCCGGCATTCCTCCGATTGACGCAAATGCAAACGGGGTTGTCCGCTGCATTGACGCGGACGCGGGTCGCCCTCCATGGCTCGAGGCCGCGTTGATTCAGTTTCGGGAAGCGCAATCCTCCGGTCACGAGCAGCGCCTGTTCCCGTCGCCTCGGCCGAGGCCGATCCGGCCGCAGATCTCCAGCGTCGGGCCGGCCTGATTCATGCTGTAGAAGTGCAGTCCCGGTGCCTCCGCATCAAGCAGGCGCTGGCACAGCTCGGTGACGACGTCGAAGCCGAAAGCGCGGACCGAATCGGTGTCGTCGCCGAAGCTTTCGAACTTGCGACGCATCCAGCGCGGGATCTCGGCGCCGCATGCGTCGGAGAATCGGGCCAGTCTGGAAAAGCTCGTGATCGGCATGATGCCGGGGACGATGGGGACGGCGATGCCGAGCGCGCGGGCCTCGTCGACGAAATGCCGGTACGCATCGAAGTTGTAGAAGTACTGGGTGATCGCGGAATTCGCACCGGCATCGATCTTGCGCTTGAAGGCGAGCAGGTCGTCGCCGGGGCTCCTGGCCTGAGGATGCCATTCGGGATAGGCCGCGACTTCGATCAGGAACCGGTCGCCCGTCTCGCTGCGGATGAACTCGACCAGTTCGTTCGCGTAGCGGAACTCGCCCGACGCACCGACCCCGGAGGGAAGATCCCCGCGCAGTGCTACGATGCGTCGGATGCCGCTAGCTGCGTACTCTCGCAATATCTCCCGGATACTGTCGCGGGTGGAGCCGATGCAGGACAGGTGTGGCGCGGCCTCGAAACCCTCCGCGACGATCTCCGCTACGGTGGCGAAGGTGCGTTCCCGGGTGGATCCGCCCGCACCATAGGTGACCGAGAAGAATTCCGGCTCGAGCACTGCGAGCCGGGCGCGTGCGGCGCGCAGCTTCTCCGCCCCTTCCAGCGTCTGGGGCGGGAAGAACTCGATCGACAGTTCAGTCTTGTTCATGTTTTCGGTGTTTCATCCAGATAAGGAATTCGCGGTTGCCTTCGATATTGCCCACACCGCCGCCGACTATGGGCGAATCGAACCAGTCGCGCACCGCAAGGGCCGCATCCGCGGCAGCGGCACGGATGCGGCGTTCGACCTCGGCGTAGGCCGATGGATTGCGCACGACCCCGCCCTTGCCGAGCGCTTCCGGTCCGAGTTCGAACTGCGGCTTCACCAGCGCGAGAATGTCGCCGTCGTCTGCGAGCAATGACGTCCAGCGCGGCATCAGAAGGGTGAGCGAGATGAAACTGGCATCGCACACGATGACGCCGAATCCGGACGCGGGCAAGTGCTGCCGCAGGTCGTCCGGAACCAGGTAACGGGCGTTGATGCCTTCGAGGGTCACGCATCGATCGTCACCGCGCAAGCGCGCATGGAGCTGGCCATGGCCGACCTCGACCCCGACCACGCGGGCGGCGCCGGCCTGCAGCAGGCAGTCGGTGAAGCCGCCCGTCGAGGAGCCGACGTCGAGGCAAAT
>CAYOKH010000112.1:0-3919 GCA_964404505.1 uncultured Azoarcus sp. | reverse complement strand
GCTGGCATGAATCCGATGGATCTCAAGCGCGGCATCGACAAGGCCGTGACGGCGGTCGTTGACTCCCTGCAGACACTCTCCAAGCCCTGCTCGACGAGCAAGGAGATCGCCCAGGTCGGTGCGATCTCCGCGAATGCCGATGCCGACATCGGCAAGATCATTGCCGACGCGATGGACAAGGTGGGCAAGGAAGGCGTGATCACCGTCGAAGATGGCAAGTCGTTGCAGAACGAGTTGGACGTGGTCGAAGGCATGCAGTTCGACCGCGGCTATCTCAGCCCGTACTTCATCAACAATCCGGACCGGCAGGTTACCATCCTCGAACAGCCGTACGTCTTGCTGTTCGACAAGAAGATTTCCAACATCCGTGATCTGTTGCCCGTGCTCGAGCAGGTGGCCAAGTCCAGCCGTCCGCTGCTGATCGTCGCCGAGGATGTCGAAGGTGAAGCTCTGGCGACTCTGGTGGTGAATAACATTCGCGGTATCCTCAAGACTTGCGCGGTGAAGGCGCCAGGTTTCGGTGACCGCCGCAAGGCCATGCTCGAGGATATCGCAGTGCTGACCGGTGGCCAGGTGATCGCCGAGGAGGTGGGCCTTACCCTCGAGAAGGCGAGCCTGGAGCAACTGGGCCAGGCTGCGCGGATCGAGGTTGGCAAGGAGAACACCATCATCATCGATGGTGCCGGCGAGCACGCCCGCATCGAAGGCCGTGTCAAGCAGATTCGGGCCCAGATCGAGGAAGCGACATCCGACTACGACCGCGAGAAGCTGCAGGAACGCGTGGCCAAGCTGGCCGGCGGTGTGGCCGTCATCAAGGTCGGTGCCGCGACCGAAGTCGAGATGAAGGAGAAGAAGGCGCGCGTCGAGGACGCACTGCACGCAACCCGTGCGGCCGTCGAGGAAGGTATCGTCGCCGGTGGTGGCGTTGCGCTGCTGCGGGCCCGTGCTGCACTGGGTAGCATCAAGGGCGACAACCACGACCAGGATGCCGGGATCAAGATCGTCCTGCGTGCACTCGAGCAACCGCTGCGTGAAATCGTCGCCAACGCGGGTGCCGAGCCGTCGGTGGTGGTGAACAACGTGCTCGAAGGCAGCGGTAACTACGGTTACAACGCCGCAACCGACGAGTACGGCGACATGGTCGAGATGGGTGTGCTGGATCCGACCAAGGTGACGCGCACGGCGCTGCAGCATGCCGCTTCCGTGGCGGGCCTGATGCTCACGACCGACTGCATGATCGCTGAGCTGCCGGAAGACAAGCCGGGCGGCGGTATGGCCGGCATGGGCGGCATGGGTGGAATGGGCGGCATGGACATGGGCATGTAATGTCCGAGTGATGCCCGGCGGGCTTTGCAGCCCGAAGGAAACGGCCCCGCCTCGGCGGGGCCGTTTGCGTCAACCACGATTCAGCCGCCCTGCAACTGGAATGGCCGGCGCGCGGGCGGCGTGTGATAATGAATCGAGTGTCGGGAATGGGCGGCGCCGATCACCCGCGGCCTGCGCTGAAGATCCGGGGAACGGACCTCCAGACGGAAGTCCATCCATTCGGATCGGCCGGGAGGAGAACGGCGGCCATACATTCGGCCCGCCTTCTTACAGCTAACCTGGATCCTGATTTCAATGCGGATTCTTCTCGCGGAAGACGACCCGGTCATCGCTGACGGCCTGGGGCGCGCCCTCCGGCGCGGCGGCTATGCAGTTGATCACGTGGGCTCAGGGGTCGAGGCGGACGTTGCCCTGGCCTCCCAGCCATATGACCTGCTGATACTCGATCTCGGGCTGCCGAAGCTGCCCGGTATAGACGTTCTGAAGCGTCTGCGAGGCCGCAAGTGCGCGCTGCCGGTGCTGATTCTGACCGCACAGGACGGCGTCGACGAACGGGTCCGGGGTCTGGATGCGGGCGCGGACGACTACCTGACCAAGCCCTTCGCCCTGCCCGAACTTGAAGCGCGTGTGCGCGCGCTCACGCGCCGTGGGACGGGGCAGCCACGTTGCATCGAGATTGGAAGGCTGTCCTATGACCAGGTGGACCGTGTCGTGAAGATCAACGGAGAGATGGTGGAGTTCTCCGCGCGCGAGATCGGTCTTCTCGAAGTCTTCATGCTCCGGGTCGGGCGTCTGGTCAGCAAGGATCAGCTCGTCGACCACCTGTGCGGTTGGGGCGACGAGGTTTCGAGCAACGCCATCGAGGTCTACGTGCATCGCTTGCGCAAGAAACTCGAAGACAGCGGCGTGCGTATCGTTACGGTGCGTGGCCTGGGTTATTGCCTGGAAAGCCCGGATGCTGCGCAGGCTCCGAAGACGTGACAGGGCGGCGGTCCAGAAGGGGCCGCCCAGTCAGCCGAATTCCCTCTTCGGCGAGATCCTGGACTGGATGCTCGCGCCGCTGCTGTTTCTGTGGCCGATCTCCATCATCGTCACCCATAACGTAGCGGACAGCATCGCGAACCAGCCCTACGACCTCGCGCTGGCCGACAGCGTGAGGGCGCTGGTGCGACTGGTGTCGGTGCAGGACGGCGCGGTGAAAGTGGATTTTCCTGCACCGCCACGAGCGCTGTTCCGATCAGACCAGGACGACGTGATGTACTACCAGGTCGCGAAGGAAAACGGGGATCTGGTCACAGGTGACCGTGAGATCGGGTGGGCCAGCCCGCCGCCGACTTTCGTTACCGAGGACATCCTGTACCGGGACGATTTCATCCACGGAGAGGAAGTCAGGATTGCCTATCAGTTTCTGACCGCGTCAACCGGACCGGACGCCCAGTTCGTGATCGTCCAGGTGGCCGAAACGCGGAACAAGCGCAGCAATCTGGCTTCGCGGGTCGTGACCGGGGTGTTGCTCCCGCAGTTCGCGATCATACCCCTGGCCGTCGTTCTGGTCTGGGTGGGACTGACCCGCGGAATTGCGCCGCTCAACCGTCTGCAGAGCCGAATCCGCAGGCGGCGTCCCACCGACCTGTCGCCGATCACGCCCGCAAGCGTTCCGGAAGAGGTGCGCCCGTTGATTGTCTCGTTCAACGACATGATGGCAAGGCTGGAGGAGAATCTGCAGGCTCAGCAACGCTTCATCGCGGACGCCGCACATCAGATGCGTACGCCGCTGACCGGATTGAAGATGCAGACCGAACTCGCAGTGCAGGAAAGCGATCCCGAGCAGTTGCGGCTGTCGCTTCGGCATATTGCGGAGAGTGCCGACCGGGCCAGTCACCTGATCAGCCAGTTGTTGTCCCTTGCCCGGGCGGAGGCGAGCTTCGAGAAGGTCTACACGGTCGAACCGGTAGACCTCGAGGCCATCGTACGGGAGGTTGCGCAGGAGCTCTTTCCGCGGGCGCTCGCCAAGGACATTGATTTCGGTATCGAGTACAGCGGCCACCTGCTGCAGGTTGACGGCAACGCCGTGCTGCTGCGGGAGATGATCAAGAACCTCATCGACAATGCGATCAAGTACACACCCCGCGGCGGCAGCGTGACTGCGCGCTCGCGCGCAGCCGGAGCCATCATCTTCGAGGTCGAGGACTCCGGCGTCGGCATCCCCGAGAGTGACCGCGACCTCGTATTCGAGCGCTTCTACAGGGTGCTGGGCAGCGGCGAGGACGGTTCCGGACTGGGCCTCCCCATCGTGCGGGAGATCGCCGATTTGCACAGCGCAACCGTCAGCCTGAATCCCAATCCGGCCGGACGTGGCACCATTGCGCAGGTCGTGTTCCCGCGCGGCAGGCCCTCGACCCTGCCCGTACCGCCACGCGAACTTGCGGAACGGCGTGGAGGCGGAAGTGAGTTTTCATGACAGATGGCTGTATTGCCTGCCCTGGTGTGGCGACGGATTTGACTGCCGGCCGCGATTCGCTATAATCCCGCTTCTTTGGCCAGGTAGCTCAGTTGGTAGAGCAGCGGACTGAAAATCCGCGTGTCGGCAGTT
>CAYOKH010000111.1:0-3945 GCA_964404505.1 uncultured Azoarcus sp. | reverse complement strand
GCCCCTCCCAGCGCCCCTCCCAGCGCCCCTCCCAGCGCCCCTCCCAGCGCCCCTCCCAGCGCCCCTCGCAGCGGCTCTGCGAACCATCGGCGACAGGCTCGAGCCGACCCTGACGCGACGGTCGCTGAGGCGAAGGTTGAGTCGCTCAATCCCGAGCGAACCCGCCGTTCGCGAGCGACGTTGCTGCCGCTGGCAGATTGATGGATGCATGGCGGTCTCGTCATTGGCTGAAACGGTGCGGTGTGTCCAATGCCCTGCGGCGTGCTCGAAATCTGGAAGGCTCGTTGGGAAAAGAACGACAGGAACGACCCCTGCAGACGTTCCGCCTATTTCGAATCGAAAGGTCTCTTGAACGGCTCTCTACTCCTGTTGAAATGCCCTATGAGAAAGGTCGTTCATGCTGCCTCAATTACGGTGTTTGGCTCATCAACCTGAGGAAGGTAGAGCACGACCAGGTTCAAATCCGGCGAACGGCGGGTAATCCGTTCGGGTAATGTACCGAGTGATGTCCGCCAGGCGTAGCCACCAGGGCGAACCCCGACGAACACCAACAACTGATCCTTGTTTGCCAATTCCGACAGGGACCGCAGTACGCCACTCCAGGCGGGAATCGCTTGCAGTTTGAATTCTGCGGCGGGACGCAGCGCCTTCATCCGCCGATGCACGGCAGCCTCGTGCGCCGATTCGCACAAAACTAGCAAAGTGGCGCCAAGCTGGCGCGCAAGATGTTGAAGCGTTTTCATTCCATCCAGGAAACCCTCTTCGTTTTCGATATGGGGCGGTAGCGCCACCACGATGCGCTTACATGTGTTGATCGGCTCGCGTAGTCGGCAGGCTATCAACAGATACGGCCGATCCTGTAGGAGTTGCTCGACCATTGAGCCGAAGAAAAACTCGGTACCGATACTTCGCTTGCGCCAGCCGATAATGACCTGTCGGGCATGCAGTTCCCTGCGAACCCGTTGAATTCCGGCCGCCGTATTGAGGTCAATTCGGGTGATCGGGTGAGCCGGGACGCCAGCGGCAGCGAGTTGTGGCACGAGGTTATCGAGCATCCGCGCTGCTGCCGCCACATCGCTCATGGTGTCACCGCCATCTTCGACGACCGTGAGCGGATACACGGGTTGCTGTTGAACGGGATCGCGCACAAGGATAGCTAGGTCGATTAGCGGCCGAGCAGAGTTTTCCGACGAGCAGGCTACAAGAATGCGCTGCGGGTTGTCTGGGGCCTCCTGGGGATGCTCTGCTTCTACAAGGACCAGGTTGCGTCCGTGTCTGTCGACAACGATCGGCGCCCAAAAGCAGGTCACTAGAATCATCACGATCGCACCGTTCACGACAGCATCGTCGAAGAGCCCGATTTCGAAGCCGACGATCGTTGCTGCAAGGGTGGCAGCCGCTTGGGGAACGCTGAGTCCGAAGACAACCCGTGCCTGATCCCGGCTATAACCGAGCAAGGGGCGGGTCGACTCGGCGGCCAACCACTTCGCAACAAGGACTGTCGCCACCATGAAGAAGGCCACCAGCCACGCCCTGATGCTCCCGGAAAACACGCTGACGTCGAGCAACATGCCCACTGAAAGTAGAAAGAACGGAATGAACAGGGCGTCACCCGTGAACTGAATTCGATTCATCAGGGTGCTGCTCTGCGGAATCAGTCGGTTCAGAGCGAGCCCACCCAGGAACGCGCCGACGATCGGCTCGGAGCCCGCGATGTGTGACAACGCAGCGCAGCCGAAAACCGTTGCCAACACGAAGACGAACTCGACCACTCCGTCACGGGCCATCCGGCGAAAGAACCACCGTGCAAGCAGCGGCAATCCGAAGAGGATGGCGAGGACATACAGCGTAAGGCTGGTGGCCAGTTGCCAAGCGAAGTTCTCGTTCACTTCACCCCGCGTCATGCCTGCGATCACGGCAAGGACCAGCAGCGCGAGCGTATCCGTCACGATGGTGCCACCGACAGCGGTTGTCACGGCTCGATTTCGCGTCAGCCCGAGCCGGCTTACGATGGGGTAGGTCACCAGCGTGTGCGAAGCGAACATGCTCGCCAGCAGGATAGCTGCCGGCCAGTCGAATCCGAGCACGTAGTACCCCACCAGCATTCCCAGGCCCTGGGGGACGGCAAACGTCACCAGACCGAATACCAAGCTGTGTAGGCGGTAGCGCCTCAACACTGTTAGATCGATCTCAAGCGCCGCCGTGAACATGATGTAGAGCAACCCAACCGTGCCTAAGAGCACGAACGAGGCGTCTCGCTCAAGAACACCCATCGCATTTGGCCCCAACAGAGCACCCGCCAACAGCAATCCGACCATGCCGGGCATGCGCATACGTTGCATGACGATGGGCGCGAGCAGGATGATCACGGCCACCAAAGCGAACACCACGACCGGGTTTTTGATTGGGAAAAGATCAGTCATTTGTTGCGTCGCGGCAATGGAAAGTTTTGATCATAACCCGTCCCCAAGGGACTTCCCGTCAACCTTTCCTTTCAGACCGGCCGCAGGCCGACCCTTGCGTTGATCATGCACCCATCTTCATCTCCCGCTGATCACGCCCGGGCGTGACCTGTTCTCGACTGACGGCATCGCGATGGACAAGGACAGAACAGACTGCCTTTCCCCAATCGGCCTTGTTCGGCGCGCGTGCGCCGGGGCCATGCGACTAACCGCTCCGGCTGGCCTCAATCATTCGTCGGCTCGACCGGGGCGCGGGGATCAGCCGCGACACCCTGCTTGGTCGGCCATCAGGTTAGCCAGGCTCTCAGCCGGTCGGTCTGACCTGTTTTTTCTATCGCTGCTGCGCAGTCATGCTGTCATTCCTGAACGTACCGCACCACACTCACACGGACGGTTTCGGCGCGGCCACTTCGCCTCACCGGCGCCACGCATCCGGGTTGTAAGCCTCGCCCTTGGCCAATCCCGCCCACAACTGACGAGCGTGCTTGTTGGCGATCGCCACCATGGCCTTGTGGTCGCCCAACCGGCCGTTCAGGCTCACGATCCATTGCTGCAGGCGCGTGAGCGTGTCGGGCGCGGTGCGGGCCTTGCGCAAGGTGGCCGCGAGCACGCTCCTCGCGCCTTGCACCAACAAGGTTCGCAAATAGTCGTCGCCGCGCCGGGTAATGCGTCCGAGTTTGGGCTTGCCACCACTGGAATACTGACTGGGTGTGAGCCCGAGCCAGGCGGCGAACTGGCGCCCGTTGTGGAACAGTTGCGCATTGCCCACGCTGGCGGTCACCGCGTCGACGGTGAGCAACCCCACGCGGGGCAGATCGCGCACACGTCGGGCGGCAGGGTCTTCGGCCTGTTGGACGGCAATCTGCCGATCACATTCGGCGATGCGCAGATCGAGAGCGTCGAGTTGATCGCGCACGTTCTGGATCAGGAGGCGAATCGGGGCAGGCTGCGCGGTGTCGAACTCGTGCTCGGCGAGCCAGCGCCTCAGCCGGACCGCCCCATTCTCGACCACCATGCCGAACTCGGCGAGCACGCCGCGAATGCGGTTCAGGAGCGCGGTGCGCTCCTCAATCCAGCCGAGGCGCAGGCTGTGCCAGGCGAGCCGCTGCTGCTGCACTTCGGTCTTGGTCGGAATAAAGCGCATGCCCGGCGCGCGCAGCGCAGCCACGATCGCCGCCGCATCCGCGCGGTCATTCTTGACCGCCTGGCGCTTGCGATAGGCGCGCACGAACTCGGCTGCCATCAAACGGGGCTCGAGCCCCAGCGCCTGCATCGTTCGTCCCCAGCAGTGCGCCCCGCCACAGGCTTCCATGCCCACCACCGTGCCCTGCGACAACGTCGACAGCCACGCCAGGAAACCCCGCCCGATTGAACTCGCGGGTCTCGATCACGCGACCCACCGCGGGCCACACAGGCCACGAACACGTCCTTTGCCAGATCCACCCCAACCGTCGTAGCATTCATTTGGACTTCCCCTTTCGCT
>CAYOKH010000110.1:0-4013 GCA_964404505.1 uncultured Azoarcus sp. | reverse complement strand
CGCAGAAGACCACTCCTGTGCCCCCCCGACCGCGTGGTTGGGCGACGAGCGCTACACCGGTGACCGGGAGCTCGAGAGGCCGCTCGCTGCGGTACAGATGGGCCTGATCTATGTGAACCCGGAAGGGCCGAACGGCGAGCCGGACCCCGTCGCCTCGGGCCGCGATGTCCGCGAGACCTTCGAGCGCATGGCGATGAACGACGAAGAGACCGTCGCCCTCACGGCTGGTGGGCATACCTTCGGCAAGACCCATGGCGCGGGTGATGCCGCACTCCTCGGTCCGGAACCCGAGGCCGCCCCCATCGAGGAACAGGGCCTCGGCTGGAAGTCCAGCTTCGGCAGCGGCAAAGGACGTGACGCGATCACCAGCGGTATCGAGGGCGCCTGGACGCCGAATCCGACGCAGTGGGACAACGGCTATTTCGATATGCTCTTCGGCCATGAATGGGAACTGGTGAAGAGCCCCGCGGGCGCGTGGCAGTGGACCCCCAGGCACCTGGCCGAGAAAGACATGGCGCCGGATCCCGAAGACCCGTCCAAGCGCGTGCCGATCATCATGACCACCGCCGACATGGCGATGCGTATGGACCCCCTCTACGAGCCGATTTCGCGCCGCTTCCACCAGAGGCCGGAAGAGTTCGCCGATGCGTTCGCACGTGCGTGGTTCAAGCTCACCCACCGCGACATGGGCCCCATCTCGCGCTATCTCGGTCCGGAGGTGCCAAAGGAGGAGCTGATCTGGCAAGACCCCGTGCCCGCGGTCGACCATGAGTTGATCGACGCACAGGACATTGCCGCCCTCAAGCGCAGGATCCTGGCATCGGGACTGTCGACCTCCGAACTGGTCTCGACGGCCTGGGCGTCGGCGTCGACCTTCCGCGGCTCCGACAAACGTGGTGGCGCAAACGGTGCGCGCATCCGTCTCGCGCCGCAAAAGGATTGGGCGGTGAATCAACCCGACCAGTTGGCGAAGGTGCTGAACACCCTCGCGAGCATCCAGGGTGAATTCAACGGCGCGCAATCGGGTAGCAAGCGGGTTTCGATCGCCGATCTGATCGTTCTGGGCGGATGCGGCGCCGTGGAGCAGGCCGCGAAGAACGCGGGTCACGCCATCGACGTTCCCTTCGCTCCGGGACGCACCGACGCATCGCAGGAACAAACCGATGTGGAGTCCTTTGAGGTGCTCGAGCCGATCGCAGACGGATTCCGCAACTACCTCAAGACCCGCTACACGGTATCGGCAGAGGAATTGCTGGTCGATCGGGCGCAATTGCTGACCCTGACCGCACCCGAGGTGACGGCCCTCGTCGGCGGCATGCGCGTGTTGAACGCCAACTTCGGACAGTCGCAACACGGTGTCTTCACGAAGCGCCCACAGACTCTCACGAACGACTTCTTCGTGAATCTGCTCGACATGGGCACGACGTGGAAGCCGCTCTCGGATGACGCTCAGGTGTTCGAGGGTCGCGATCGCAAGACGGGCGACCTGAAGTGGACCGGTACGCGTGTCGACCTGATCTTCGGTTCGAACTCGCAACTGCGCGCCCTGGCCGAAGTCTACGCCTGCGAGGACGCGAAGGAGAAGTTCGTGCGCGACTTCGTGGTGGCGTGGAGCAAGGTCATGAACGCTGATCGCTTCGACCTCGCCTGATTCTGGAAAACAATCGTTCAGGCGCGCCCGACGTAACGGGGTGCGCCTGAACATCGAGGTCTGCTACTCGCGACTGTTGCCGTTGCCGACCTACGATGCGTCTTGTGCCGATCAAGAATGACGAGCAGCAGGCTGTGCCAGCGCTACATCGGGCCCGGCACGGTTTCGTCAAGGCGCGCCCGGCTCAAGCCAATCAAGTCTGCGGGCTCCTGTCCGGGTACGGCATCGTCATTGCGCAGGGAATCGAGCCAATTGCCAGGCATCTGCCGGAGATACTTCGGGCGGACGCGCTAAAGCGCGCTACTCAACAAAGCGGTAGGCCCCATGAACTGACATCTGTGCGCCGTCCGCGCCGTTTCGTTCGAAGGTACCTGGAAGCGGAGGCCGGCCGATGCACGCTGGCGTTGCCAAGGGCTGTATCCCTTCACGCTCGATATCCGTCTAAGAGGGTGTATGAGGAATAGTCGTCCGTTACCTGTCACCCCAACCTGAGAGGAGAATGTCATGAGTGATCTGACCCCCCGCGACCGTGAACTGGTGGCGCTTGGCGCCGCCATGGGCAGCAACTGCGTCCCTTGCGTCGAGTATCACATTTCGGAATCGCGAAGAGTCGGTCTTGCCGACGCGGAAATCCACGCGGCGATCCAGCATGCGGACAAGATCCGTCAAGTCCCGGCCCGCAAGACGCTGCAAGCCGCACTGAAACTTCTGCCGTCTGCCGCCGACGATGGTCGAAACGCCGGAGCGGGTGAAGACCGAGGGTGCGGCGCCGTGACTCGGGCTGCAAGGGTTGAAACGAATCAGGTGGCGCAGCCCCGCGACATGATGATGGGGATGATGTCGAAAATGATGGATGCCTGCGGCAGACGTGGTCAACCGGCCAGTGCGCTGAATTCCGCGGAGAAGAAGCCGGTAGCCAATGCCGGGACGAGCGAGGGATGCGGGTGCGGCTGATGTGGTGTTCACCGATGCTCCGCGCCTGCATGATTCGGGGGCGGGGTTTCACTTGGGGAGCATGGACATGAATGGTGGGGACGAACAACCCGTGTTTGAGGACCTCGCGCGCGAACTGACGCAGCCGATCATGCGCTACCTTGAACGCTACGTCGGAGACCGTACAGTCGCTGAGGATCTGTGGCAGGAAACGCTGATGCGAATGCACCAGGGGTTGTCCTCCTTCGCCGGTCGCTCGTCGATCAAGACGTGGGCATTTTCCATCGCCAGCCGCGTTGCCGCCGACCATTTCCGCCACCCCGCACGGAAGACTGGCATCGTCGAACTGGACGAAGTCGCTGAACTGTCCGATACGGATCGCGCAATCTGTGAACGATTGGTAGTCGACGAGATGAACGAATGCGTCCGGCAGGTGATTGACAGCCTGCCCGACGCGTACCGTGCGGCGCTCATCCTGCACGATCTTGAGGGGCTTTCGGCAGAGCAGATCTCCGAGATATGCGATTGCTCCGTGGCCTCGGCCAAGATCAGAATCCATCGTGCACGCCTTCGACTCAAGGAGGCGCTGAAAGCGCAATGCGAGTTTTACCGCGATCCGGACAACGTGTTTCGGTGCGATCGCAAGGCGTAATGCTCGGGCTGACATCATTCCGGGCAGGCCCTTTGGGCATTATGAAACACACCCTGATCTGTCTGTATCTGGCGTGAGCTTGTTTGCGTCGCGTCGGTGTTCGCCGCAGACCAGGTGCCACCACCGCCATATCCATGGTGGCGTGAAATGCACTGGTCCACTTGCGGGTGGATCTTTCCGCTCGCATGCTTCGCCATGATGATCGTGATGCTTTTATTCATGATGCGAAGGGGTGGTATGGGTTGCATGTGGCGCGTCGGGCGATCATCCAGTTTCCTTGGTGCCCACACACTGGAGCCGGACATGGCGCGATCTCGTGCTCACGCGACGATGTGATGCACCGGCAGCTTGCTCATCTGCCATTCGCCGGTCTTCGCGTCGTGCCGGGACGCGGCAAAGACATGCCAGTCGGCATCGTCCAGTTTCGGATAATCGCCGCGGTAGTAGTAGCCCGGCCACCGGGTTTCCTGCCTGAACAGCGTGTGCCTGAGCACGGCCTCCGACGTCCAGACCCGGTGGTTGAGTTCCCAGGCGCGCTGCAGCTGGTGTAGGTCCTCGGCACCGATATGGTCGAGATCCTCACGCAGCATGGTCAGAAGTTCGAGGCCCCGGTTGAGCATCGGTTCGCTGGTCATATAGAAGGTACTGATGCCGCCAACGTACTCGTCCATGATCTTCTCCAGCCGCTGGAGGCCTTGAAGCGGCGACAGGTAGCTCGGCGCCACGCTGCCGGCGACGATCTCGTTCCTGCCGATTTCGTAGTTTTCCAGGGGCTTG
>CAYOKH010000109.1:0-4052 GCA_964404505.1 uncultured Azoarcus sp. | reverse complement strand
CACCAGGTGCTGCACAACCTGGTCGGCAACGCGCTGGATGCAATGCCGGACGGCGGGCTGCTGGAAATCGAGGCCGCGCAGACCAAGTCGAACGGCGGCATCGTCTTGGCCGTGCGTGACAGTGGTGTTGGCATGTCGGCAGAGCAGCAGGCACGACTGTTTCAGCCCCTATACACTACCAAGGCCCGCGGCATCGGGCTCGGACTGGTTGTGGTGAAAAACCTCACGCAGGCGAACGGCGGCAGCGTAGAAGTGCGCACTGTCGCCGGCCAGGGAACAGAGTTCACCATTACCCTGCCGGGCGAGCCGGCCGCCGAGAGCGCAGACCCGAGCTAAGGACATGTCGAATAACGATCAGACTTCGCAGCAATTTCAACGGCTCTACGCCAGGTCGCACAGCCACGTCGCCCAGTGGTTCGAGCTCGGCCGGAAGGACTCATCGCCTGCGCCAGTCGAGCTCCTTGGGGAACGTTATGTGCTTGTCCGGGCCTCATCGCTGTCCGTGGAGTTCTTTGAAACCATCGCGGCGCTTTACCCGCCGGACGGTCGCCCGGAGGCGGAGCGCGTCGCGCGCCAGCTGTTGTTCGATATCGCCCACTCGCTTGGCAAGCAGGACGCCCGCAACCTCAACCGCAAGCTGCAGCTCGAGAGCGTGACTGACCGGCTTGCAGCCGGCACCTTGCACTTCGCGCAGTGTGGATGGGCCTCGGTGCATGTACTGCCGGAATCATCGCCGACCTCGGACGAGGCGCATTACCTCATCTGCGACCACGACCACTCGTTCGAGGCGGACGCCTGGCTGGCCGCCGGCCGCAAGGCGGAGTTCCCGGTCTGCGTAATGAACGCCGGCTACGGCTCCGGGTGGTGCGAAGCGACGTTCGGCGTGGAACTGGTTTCCCAGGAAATCATGTGCCGCGCCAAGGGTGACGCCGTGTGCCGCTACATCATCGCGCCGCCGGCGCGACTCCTGGACCACGTGGGCGCCTACCTCAAGAGGAAGCCGGAACTGGCCCGCGGCGTGGCCCTCAGCGAGGTTTCCGGACTGTTCAGGCGCATGGAACCTGCGGAGCGTGCGCGCAAACTCGACGAAACGTTCAGCGCGATGGTCGAGCCACGCAACCGGCAACTGCTCGCGGCGCAGGAAGAGCTCGTGCGCAGCGAGAAGCTGGCATTGCTCGGGCAGGTGGCGGACTGCGTGGGGCACGAACTGCGCAATCCGCTTGGCGTCATCAACAACGCGGTGTACCTGTTGCAGACGATTTCGGCTGATGCGGACGAAACGACCAGGGAATACCTGGACATCATCAAGGACGAAGTGGCGGACGCGGACCGCATCGTGTCCGACCTGCTGGATGCGGTCCGTATCCGGCCGCCGGAACGGAGGGTTGTAGATCTCGGAGAGCTGCTCGCCGGCCTGCTGGACAAGTGCAAGCTCCCCGAGACGGTCACGGTAGACCTGGAACCGCCGGAAAATCTGCCTGGCCTGTGGGTCGATCCCGGACACCTCGAGCGGATGCTCCGGAACCTTGTAACCAATGCTGCGGAAGCCATGCCGGAGGGTGGCCGGCTCGGAATCCGTGTCGAGCGCGCCCCCGACGCGAGCGCCCTCACGATCAGCGTCCAGGACAATGGCGTTGGCATGACTGCAGAGCAACAGGCCCGTCTTTTCCAGCCGCTGTTTACCACGAAAGCCCGGCGCATCGGCCTTGGCCTGATGGTCGTAAGCAACCTGAGCCGTGCCAACGGCGGCACGGTGGCCGTGGAGAGCACGGCGGGATCGGGCAGCCGCTTTTCCATCACTCTGCCGGTGGCCGGTACTGGGGACAGGCCACAAGGGAGCGCGACATGAAGATCCTGGTAGTCGACGACGATCGCCGCATCGTCAAGACGACCTGCGACATCCTTCGCATCAAGGGCCACGAAGCCGTGGCCGCACACTCCGGTGAGGAAGGTGTCAGGCAGGTCAAGAAGGACACCCCGGACTGCGTGCTGATGGACATCAAGATGCAGGGCATCACCGGTGTAGAGGCGCTGCGTCAGATGCACGAGTTCGCGCCCGAGCTTCCGGTGGTGCTGGTCAGCGCCTACGCGACAGAATCGATCATGGAAGAGGCCAGGCGCGCGGGCGCCTATGCCGTGCTCAGCAAACCGCTCAACGTCGAGATGATCCTGTCGTTTCTTTCCCTGCTGCGCAAGGAAGAAAGCATCCTCGTCGTGGACGACGACCCGGACTTCTGCCGTACCCTGAAGGACATCATGACGCTGCGCGGCTACCGGGTCGAGACGGAAAGCGAACCGCAGAAGGTGATGGAGCGCCTGGAAAGCAACTACAAGCTTGCCGTGGTGCTGGACCTGAAGCTGGGGGCGGTGAACGGCGTGGACGTGCTGAAGGACATCCGCTCGAGATACCCGGGCAAGCCCGTGGTGCTGGTGACCGGCCACCGGCAGGAAATGATCGATTCCATCGATCGGGCGTACGAGGTGGGCGCCTATACCTGCCTGTACAAGCCCTTTGAAATCGACGAACTGTTCCAGGTCGTCGAAGACATCCGCCTGATGAAACTGCAGAACGCGCTGGCAACGGGATGAAAGGGAAAATCCGGATCCTGCTGGTCGACGATGACCCCAATCTCAGGAAAACGCTCGCCGATGTTCTGAAGATCAAGGGGTATGAAACTGTCGAGGCTTCCACTGGGGCCGAAGCCCTCGAAGTGGCGTCGCAAGCGTCCTTCAGCCTCGCGTTGATCGACCTGAAGCTGCCGGATCTCTCTGGTATCGAGGTGATGTCCCGGATCAAGGCCGCCTCGCCACTGACCGAGGCGATCATCCTCACGGGTCACGCTTCGATGAACACCGCCATCGAGGCCACCCGGCAGGGCGCCTACTCCTACCTGCTAAAGCCCTATGACATGGAAGAACTGTTGCAGAACGTGCAGCACAGCATTGATCACCAGCAGGCCCAGGAGGAAATACTTCGCCTGGCGTCCTTCCCCAGGCTGAACCCGAATCCCATCATAGAACTCGACCCCGCCGGCGACGTGACCTATGCGAATCCTGCGGCCGAGCGGATCTTTCCCGGCCTCAAGGCTCACGGACTGGCTCAACCGCTGCTCCGTGGCCTCGAGGACTATTTCGCCATGTTGCGCATGCACCAGTCGCACAGGGAGGTCGTCCGGGAGGTGGCACTCGAGCGCACGACCTACGAGTTGCACATCTCGTACGTTCCCGAGGTGGACCTGATCCGCGTCCAGGCCATGGACATCACTGAGCGCAAGGTGACGGAGCAGAAGATTCACAAGCTCGCCACCACCGACAGCCTCACGGGGATATTCAACCGCCGGGAGTTCAGCCGGGTCCTGGAACTGGAGATCGAGCGGGCCCAGCGTTATGGCACCCAGCTTTCGCTCGTGATGTACGACCTGGATTCCTTCAAGCAGGTCAACGACAAGTTCGGGCATGGGGTCGGTGACAGCGTCCTGCAGGTCATAAGCCGGATTGTCAGCGCCAGTATTCGTTCCACCGACATTTCAGCCCGCTGGGGCGGGGAGGAGTTCATGGTGCTCATGCCGCAGACAGGCCTGCCGGCCGCCCGAGTCGCAGCCGAGAAACTGCGTCAGTCCATCGCGGAACACCCGTTCGAAACGGTGCACAAGGTCACTGTAAGCATAGGCGTGACGTGCCTCAAGCCGCAAGACGATTCGAACTCTTTATTGAAACGCGCGGACGACGCCCTCTACCAGGCCAAGGCGAACGGCAAGGATCGCGTCGAGGCCCTCTGACGCGACCGCTCGCTATAATCGTGGCAAACCTGGCTCTGGGAGGTGTTCCATGATTCCACGACTCGCAACAGCCCTGCTGGCCACTTTGCTTGCAGCACCGGCCACCGCAGTTTCGGCATCCCCACAGGCTACCGCCTTTGTGAACGTTACCGTCGTCCCGATGGACGCCGATCGCGTCATACCCTCGCAAACCGTGGTCGTGCGCGACGGCCGTATCGCCGAGATGGGCGCGGCGGGCGATGTGCAACTGCCCGACGGAGTGCAGCTCATCGA
>CAYOKH010000108.1:0-4252 GCA_964404505.1 uncultured Azoarcus sp. | reverse complement strand
CGCATCGGCCATCACGAAAGGCACGTTCAACAGTCGCGCAAGGGTCTGCGCGAGCAGCGTCTTGCCCGAGCCGGTCGGCCCGATCAGGAGGATGTTGCTCTTCGAGAGCTCGACCTCGTCCTTCTCTCCGGAAAGGTGGCGCAGGCGCTTGTAGTGGTTGTACACCGCGACCGAGAGATTGCGCTTCGCCTGGGACTGCCCGATCACGTACTGATCGAGGATCTCGCAGATCTCGCGCGGCGTGGGGAGGCTGCTCCTCGTCCCCTCGTTTCCGGCATTCTCCATCATCTCGTCACGGATGATGTCGTTACACAGTTCGATGCATTCGTCGCAGATGAAGACCGACGGACCAGCGATGAGCTTGCGCACTTCATGCTGACTCTTGCCGCAGAAAGAACAATAAAGGAGCTTCTCTCCACCCGTCTTCTTTTCGGTCATCGCATTCTCCGGAATCAGCTCTCAGCTCGGGACGTCAGCACCTTGTCGACGATGCCGTACTCGACAGCGTCGGTCGCGCTCATGAAGTTGTCTCGATCGGTATCGCGTTCGATCCGTTCGATGGGTTGCCCGGTGTGCATGGACAGCATCTGGTTCAGTCGTGCACGAATGTTCAGGATCTCCCGGGCATGGATTTCGATGTCGGACGCCTGGCCCTGGAACCCGCCCATCGGCTGGTGGATCATGATGCGCGAATTGGGCAGACAGAAGCGCTTGCCGTTCTTGCCGGCTGCCAGCAGGAAAGATCCCATGCTGGCGGCCTGACCGATGCACAGGGTGCTCACGTCGGGCTTTATGTACTGCATGGTATCGTAGATCGCCAGCCCGGCGGTCACCGAACCCCCCGGGCTGTTGATGTAGAAGTACACATCCTTGTCCGGATTCTCGGATTCCAGGAACAGCAACTGGGCAACGATCAGGTTTGCCGTGACGTCATTGACCGGTCCGACGAGAAACACCACGCGCTCTTTGAGAAGGCGCGAGTAAATATCGTAGGCACGCTCTCCGCGCCCACTCTGCTCCACCACCATCGGTACCAGGCCCAGGCCGACCGGGTTCCAGGTGCCGCTCTCATCCGTTGTCGAAGTGTTCATTCGCCGACCCTTCGCAGACTCAGGCTGCATTTCCCATAAGTTCATCAAAGCTGATTTCGCTGTCCGTCACCTGGACCTGCGATATCACCCACGCAACCACATTATCCTCGACAACCACCGCTTCGGCCTGGGAAAGTCGCTCGGGTTGGGCGTAGTACCAGCGCACGAGTTCCGACGGGTCCTCGTAGCTCTGAGCCATTTCCTCGACCAGAGTTCTCACCTGTTCGGGCTTGGCGAACAAATCATGGACCTTGACCAACTCGGCCATGATGAGGCCCAGCTTGACCCTGCGCTCGGCCTGCGCCGTGAACCATGACGGATCGACCGGAATGTCCTTGCTGCTCATGCCGCGCATCTCGAGGTCGCGCTTCGCATTTTCAGCGAGCTGCTGCGACTCCGCGCCTACGAGCGCCTTGGGAGCCTCGATCGGATTGACCGTGAGCAGCGCATTCATGACCTGTTCCTTCACCTTCGCCTGGATACGGCGTCTGATCTCGCGCTCCAGATTGCTCCGGACTTCATCACGAAGTTTGACGACGTCGCCGTCGGCGACACCCAGCGCACGTGCGAAATCCGCATCGATCCCGGGCAGCACCGGCGCCTCGACACGCTTCACCGTGATGTCGAACTGTACCGCCTTGCCGGCAAGATTCTCGGCTTGGTAATCGTCGGGAAAGGTCACGTCGAAACGCTTCGAATCCCCGGCCTTGAGCCCCTGAACCGCAGTCTCGAAGTCCCTGAGCATCGCGCCCGATCCGATGACGAACGGAAAGTCCTCGGCCTGCCCGCCTTCGAAAACCTCACCGTCGTTACGTCCGACGAAATCGATCACGACCCGATCACCTTCCTTCGCTTCCCTATCGACCTCGTCGAAGCTCGTACGCTGCTTGCGCAGCACGTCGATGGTCTTGTCGACTTCTGCATCGCCCACGGTCAGTACAGGCCGCTCGACCGTCTGGGAGGAAAGGTCACCCAGTTCGACCTCCGGGTAGACCTCGAATACGGCAATGAATTCCAGCGCCGAATCGCCCCCTCCCTGCTTCGGTTCGATCCGCGGGCTGCCCGCAATGCGCAGGTTCTGCTCACGCACCTTCTCCCCAAATGTCTTCTCGACCGCGGCGCCGATGGCCTCGGAGCGGATCTGGTGACCGTAGGTCTGGGCGACGATCTTCATCGGTACCCTGCCCGGTCTGAAACCCGGCATCTTGACCGTGCGGGCCATGCGCTTGAGACGGGCATCCACTTCCCGATCGATGTCGGCGATGGGCACGGACATGTCGATGCGGCGTTCGAGTGCGCTCTGAGCTTCTTGGTCGTTCGGCATCAATTGTTCCCTGACAGGTCTAATTATCATTCGATGGCCCGACCTCCGAACCGGTCCTGGACGCGGGCGATAGGTGCAACGACCATCGACACAGAATCGTACGCAAACGATAATTCTAGCACAGGGCTACGGGCTTCCTTCCAGCCGGAATACACGCCGATAATTGGTCCCGAGGGCGCGAATGAACGGTGGTACGCTGTGAGGAACTCGATGCCATCGGCGGCCCTCTCAACGCTGAAAGCCGCAACTCCCGGACGCGGGCGCTCACGGCGCCGCAGGGGCCTTGGAGCGACCACGGGAGCCAGGACCGGTTGGGTCCACAGCGGTGTTGCGCACCCACGTTCGACGGCCCTCGGCCAGGACCGAACAAGGAGATTTCTGATGACTATCTTCAATGCCTATCAGGCCCGATTCGAAGCGGCTCGCGAAGAGGAGATGTCGATCCAGGAGTATCTCGAGCTCTGCAGGACGGACCGCTCCGCCTATGCGACGGCGGCCGAGAGGATGCTCATGGCCATCGGAGAGCCGGAGCTCGTCGACACCCGGCTCGATCCAAGGCTGTCGCGCATATTTTCCAACAAGATGCTCAAACTCTACCCGGCGTTCCGCGACTTCTACGGAATGGAAGAGGTGATCGAGCACATAGTGGCCTATTTCCGTCATGCGGCGCAGGGACTCGAAGAAAAGAAGCAGATTCTCTACCTGCTCGGTCCGGTCGGCGGCGGCAAGTCATCTCTTGCCGAGAAGCTGAAGTTGCTGATTGAAAAAGTGCCCTTCTATGCGATCAAGGGGTCACCGGTACACGAGTCGCCGCTCGGCCTCTTCGACCTGGAAGAGGACGGCGCCCTGCTCGAAGACGACTTCGGCATCCAGAGCCGCTACCTGAACATCATCATGAGCCCGTGGGCGGTGAAGCGCCTGAACGAGTTCGGGGGCGACATCACCCGGTTCCGGGTCGAAAAACTGCGCCCGTCGGTACTCAGGCAGATCGCCGTGTCGAAAACGGAACCCGGCGACGAGAACAATCAGGATATCTCGTCGCTCGTCGGCAAGATCGACATCCGCAAACTGGAACAGTACTCGCAGGACGATCCGGATGCATACAGCTATTCCGGAGGTCTCTGCCTCGCCAACCGGGGGCTGCTTGAGTTCGTGGAAATGTTCAAGGCGCCGATCAAGGTGCTGCACCCGCTGCTCACCGCAACCCAGGAAGGCAACTACAAGGGAACCGAGGGTTTCGGCGCGATTCCGTTCGACGGCATCGTGATGGCGCACTCCAACGAATCCGAATGGGTGGCGTTCAAGAACAACAAGAACAACGAAGCCTTCCTCGACCGCATCTACACCGTCAAGGTTCCATACTGCCTGCGCGTTTCGGACGAGATCCACATCTACGAGAAGCTCCTCGCCGACAGCTCGCTCTCCGAGGCGCCGTGCGCGCCCGACACGCTGCAGATGATGGCGCAGTTCGCGGTCCTGTCGCGACTCAAGGAGCCCGAGAACTCCAGCATCTACTCGAAGATGCGCGTCTATGACGGAGAGAACCTCAAGGACACCGACCCCAAGGCCAAGAGCCTGCAGGAGTACCGCGATTACGCGGGCGTGGACGAAGGCATGACCGGCCTGTCCACGCGCTTCGCATTCAAGGCCTTGTCGAAGGTTTTCAACTTCGATCACCGCGAGATCGCCGCCAATCCGGTGCACCTGATGTACGTGCTGGAGCAGCAGATCGAGCGCGAGCAGTTCCCGCCCGAGGTCGAGCAGAAGTACGTGGCCTACATCAAGGAGCTGCTGGCGCCGCGTTACGCCGAGTTCATCGGCCAGGAGATCCCGACCG
>CAYOKH010000107.1:0-4348 GCA_964404505.1 uncultured Azoarcus sp. | reverse complement strand
ATCGTGTGGCAATCGTTCGCCCTCTGGGTCCGCGCCATCGTTGACGCTGAAGGCTCCCTCCCGCAATGGCTCCGAGCAACCCTCGGTGAGCGCTGCTCAGGCTTTCTTGAAGGCCGGACGAATCCGGATGAGCTCAAGTCGATCTGGTTCGACCTGTGCACCTGGATTGACGACCATGCCTTCGCAGCCGCCAGCGAGGAGGGCTGGATCGACGCTCTCCACTACTACTCGGGAAGAGACCCGCGTTCCGAGCAGATCTGGGGTCACTGGACACGAATCGAGGAGGCTTGGCGCGATCACAAACCGCCACGCTACCCGAGCTTCGGAGAGTGGCATCAGGCGGCGCTGAACACCGGCGCCGCCCAGCCTGAACCAGCGGCCGACTTGGTGCAGCAGTACATCGAGTGGGAGGCGTTCGCATTCTGGGCTCGCCTGATCGTCGAGCGCAGTTCCAAGCTCCCTCAGGACGTCGAGGCCGTCATGGAGGCTCGATGTCCCGGCTTCCTCCCGGACATTCGCAGCAACGAACCCGGAGGCAGCGACTACTCGACATGGTTCTGGCGCCGACTGCTTGCCTGGATTGAAAGCCACGCCTTCGAGGAAGCTACGACGAGGTCCTCACTCGATGCCGTCCGCGACACCGCTCGAACTCACCTGCGCGGCGAACGCATCGCCGAGTACTGGGCAGATTGCAGCTCCCGATGGCGAAAGAATCCGCCCGCCCCGTATCCCTCGTACGAACGATGGCTCCAGGACGCTGACGCTTTCGTTTCGAAGTAGTGTCGGATCGGCGGTGTCCGCTGCAGAGGACCCAGCCGGTTGACCATGCCGGGCTTCGGCGCTCGCCGGAAAGGAACCGGTAGTGCTGTCGCAGAACCAGCAAAAGTTTTTCGGGAGGTTCTTGCGGCGGTCCCGTCAACGGTCGGCGACCGGGTACGGTCGCGTGGGACACCCTGTCACTTTTCCCTTAACAGGACCTCGTGGAGTCTAGCCGGGCTGGGCCAATCGCCACGACTGCAAATTCGTGGGCTCCCGCCGAATGGTCATATCTCAGTAACGGGCGTTTTCCGTCAAGTGACGGGATTAGCACGGCACAGCGAATTCGGGCGGAGCCTTTCTCCGAGTCGCCGACGATCCTCCCGGAGCGACGGTAAACGCTGCGCCGTCAGCGGCGGGTAATCGGCATCTGGCTTTCCTGGCACCTTCTGGTAAAGGCCTTTCAGAGGCCTCAACTTCCGTGTAGCGGCGATCCGCCCACGAAAAACAACAGTATGGCGTACGAGAGCATCTCCAAGTGCTATTCCTCTCTGAGCACGATGTTCGGGTCCACCCGCGATGCGCGCCACGCCGGCAGCCAACTGGCAACCACCGCCACTGCCGTAATCGTCGCGATCACAAAGGCGATCGTCACGGTATCTGTCGGTTGCACGCCAAACAGCAGGGACGCAATCAGCCGATTTAATGCAAGCGCGCCTGTGAGGCCGATGGTGACACCCATCGCCGTGACCTGCAGACCTTGTTTCATGATCTGTGTGAGCACGTGGAAGCGAACTGCACCGAGGGCGATCCGAATGCCGATCTCGCGCCGGCGCTCCGTCACCATGTAGGAGAGCACACCGTAAGTGCCGATGGCTGCCAGTAGCAGCGCCAGTCCGGCAAATGCGCCCAATAGCTGCGCCAGGAGTCTCGGTCGGCGAATCGATTCGGCGAACACCGAGTCCATGTCGCGAAGCCGCACGAAGGGAACCGCGGCGTCCACTTCCCGCACCACCCGCTCGATCGTCCCTGACAGTGCAGCCGGTAGCAGAGTCGTACGCATCACCACATTCATACTCGGCGGAGAGACACCGTGCTGGTCAAGGGTTACGTAGAGTTCAGTTCCTGCCGGGTGCTCCACCCCGCGCTGCCTGACGTCCTTGGCCACTCCGATCACCGTATGCCAGACATCATCGCTAGCGCCAAACGACCCACCCGGAGGCCGCAAACGCTGGCCAATGGGGTTCTGCCCCCTCCAGATCCTTTTCGCCAAAGTCTCATTGACGATGGCCACCTTGCCTTGCGACGCGTTGTCGGTTCGTTCGAAGCCGCGGCCGGCGACGATCGGGATGCCCATAGTCCCGAAATAGTCGCCCATGACGAATTGGTAGTAGTCGATGATCTCAAAGTGTCTACCATCGTCGGAGGTGTAGTTCTCGATAGGAGTAGCGACCGCATCCGGAGTTCGATTCGGCGGCAGGCCCGACATGGCAACCGATCCCACCACGCCCGGTACGGAGCGAAGCCCGTCGAGGACGCGCTGATACGCCTGCGCGCGTGTGTCGGGATCTGAATTCGCCATTGGCAATGTCATCGAGAACGTCACCAGCCGCGACCGGTCAAATCCTGCATCGATCCTCGTGAGGTTGTAGACTGTCTGAACTAGCAAACCCGCTCCGATAACAAGCATCACGGCGAAAGCGACTTGGGCTATCACGAGTCCACGACGGGCGTAATGACGCCAGGCGCCGCTCGCGCCCCTTGCGCCCTCCTTGAGCGCAGTCGCCATGCTACTCGTTCTCCCGCGCCCGAGCGACACGAATCCGAAAAGCAGGGCAGTCCCAGTCGAGAGGCCGAGCGCAACCAGCAAAACGGGCAAATCGATCGTAAGCTCACTCGTCCGTGGGATGCTGGTCGGGTAGGCACGGATCAGGGCCCGCACGCCAGCGCTGGCCAGCCACAGACCCAGAATGCCACCGGCTCCAGCCAGCACCGCACCTTCGGTTACCGACTGCCGGAGCAGCCGGCCGCGGCTGGCGCCAAGAGCGGCGCGCAGTACAAATTCACGTCGGCGTGACCCGGCGCGAGCCATCACCAAGTTTGCAAGATTCGCGCAGACGATGAGCAGCACGAATCCTACGGCGGCCTGCAGAACCCAGATCGGGCGGCTGGCATTCCCAACGATCGCGTCCTGTAACGCCCGCAATTGAAGGGTGTGGTCTACTGCGCGCTGGGGACGGTTCTTAGGGACATGGCCTTTCGTGCCGACACGTTCCCCCCAGTCCTCGAGGAATGCGTTCAGCTCCGCCTGTGCCGCCGCGAACGTGACGCTGTCTTTCAGTCGCGCAATGACGTATAGGGCGTGAGCCCCGCGGTACCGGGCCGCACTCGGGTGGAGCCAAAGAGGCAACCAAACCTGAGTGTGATTATCCATAAGGTCGGCCCCGGGCGGCATAATGCCCACGATTTCGTGCGGCCGGCCCTCGATTTCCACCTTCTGTCCAACGAGCGGTCGTCGTCCAAATGCTGTTCGCCACAATTCGTGCGAGAGAATTGCGATCGGTGGCGGTAGCGTCCCGGTCCATCGCGCGGTTTCTTCGTCACTGAAGAACCGTCCCTGCTCCGGCTGAATACTGAGCGCCTTGAGCAAATGTGCATCGACGGAGATCGAGCGCACCCGCAGAGGTCGATCCCCGGTCGTGACGTTGACCTCGCCGGTTGTGTACGCCCCGCCGCCGGTCGAATAAGCACCAACCGCCGCGAACGACTGGTTCATCTGGCGGAACTCCGTGTACTCTGGCGCAGAGAGCGCATTTCGGGTGCCCCCAATGGCCGGAGATTCTGCGGTCAGATACATCAGCTGATCGGGTTTTGGATAGTCGAGGGGCCGCAGCAGCACTCCATGCACGATCGTGAAAATGGCAGTGTTTGCTCCGATCCCAAGCGCCAGCGTGGCGACGACAACTCCTGTGAACCCTGGACTCTTCGCTAAAGATCGAATCGTGTAACGTACGTCTTGTACAAGATCCTCGACAAAGTTTACGCGGCGCATATCCCGGCACTCCTCCTTGTATTGCGCGATGCCCCCGATCATTCGCAGCGCGGCCCGGCGGGCCTCCTCGGGCGGCGTACCGGATGAAGTGTTCTCTTCAATGAGCTGATCCAGGTGGAAACGAAGTTCGGTTTCGAGCTCGAACTCGACATTCGGACGGCGGAACAGCGATCGAAGCCGCAAACGGGCTTTGTCCAAAATCCGCATTGCTAAGCCTCCCGGACCACTATGTTGATGGCGGTCGATAGGCGAACCCAGTTCGCCAATTCCCTTTCCAGTTGCTTCCGTCCCGAACGCGTAAGGGAGTAGAACTTTGCCATTCGCCCGGTCTCGGTCGGGCGCCACTCGGCCTTGATCCAGGCCTGCTGTTCCAGACGGTGTAGCGCCGGGTACAGGGACCCCTGCTGGATCTGGAGAGCTTCTTGCGAAACCTGTTGGATGCGCTTGGCGATCGCCCAGCCATGTTTAGGTTCGAGCGAGATGGTCTTGAGGATCAACAGATCAAGAGTGCCTTGGACAAAATCGGTTGGCTTTGCCATA
>CAYOKH010000106.1:0-4401 GCA_964404505.1 uncultured Azoarcus sp. | reverse complement strand
GGTTCCTGAGCGTCATCACACAGTTCGACGACACTGAAGCGGCCTGACATGGACGATTCGATCTATTTCACCGAGCAGCAACTCGCCGTGCGCGACATGGTGCGCGATTTCGCGCGCGAGGAGGTTGCGCCTGTCGCCGCGAAATACGATGCGTCGCAGGACTTCCCATGGGAGAGTGTGGCCCGAATGGCAGAGCTGGGGCTGCTGGGTGTTCCATGGCCGGAGTCGCTGGGCGGCGCCGGCCTGGACTACATCAGCTACATCATAGCCATCCACGAGATGTCCAAGGTTGATGCCTCTCACGGCATCACTATTTCGGCACACACTACGCTCGGCACATCTCCGATCGTCAACTTCGGCACCGATGAGCAGAAACAGCGCTACGTGCCCTTGCTTGCCTCGGGAAAGGTGCTGGGCGGGTTCGGCCTAACCGAGCCAAGCGCCGGGAGCGACGCGGCTGGCACACGTTCCACGGCGGTCCGCAAGAACGGGCACTATGTGCTGAACGGATCCAAGGTGTTCATTACCCACGGCGGTGTGGGTGAGATATTCGTCGTTACCGCGGTCACCGATCCATCGAAGGGAAGCCGTGGGATCAGCTCCTTCATCCTCACCAAGCATACGACTGATCTCGAGAAGGTTCGCGAGGTGGGCATCGGGCATGAGCCGTCGCTGCCCGACATGCCGGGCTTCAGGGCAGGCAAGAAGGAGGACAAACTGGGCTGGCGTGCATCGGACACGCGTGAACTCATACTGCAAGACGTGGAAGTACCGGAAGAATGCCTCCTCGGCGAGGAAGGGCAGGGGTTCGTCAACTTCATGCGCACGCTCGACTCCGGACGCATCGGTCTCGCCGCTCTCTCACTGGGCATAGCCGAGGGCGCCTTCGAACAGGCACTGCAGTATGCCTCGATGCGGAAGCAGTTCGGCCGGGTGATCGCGCAGTTTCAGGGCGTGCAGTTCAAGCTCTCCGACATGGCGACGGAGATCGAAGCTGGCAAGCACCTCCTGTATCATGCCGCTTGGCTGGCGCGGGAGGGGAAGCCGTTCACGCGCGAGGCTGCCATGGCCAAGCTTTTCTGCTCGGAACTGGCAATGCGAGCAACAATAGAAGCGGTGCAGATTCACGGCGGCTATGGCTACACCAAAGAGTACCCCGTGGAGCGGATGATGCGTGATGCCAAGGTGTGCGAGATCGGCGAGGGAACCTCGGAGATCCAGCGCATTGTGATCGCCCGCTCGCTGCTGTCAGATCTTGTCGACTGAGCGTACTGAACGCCGTAAGTCGTTGTGGCTGCTTGCGAAATGACGTCCTGTTCACGTATATTGGGAAAGTAGCACCAAACTTGATCCATTCCTGCGCGCGCGGTTCCGGCCACGCGACTCGAGGCGGCGTGCGCGCGATTACTGGAGACGGGGAGGGCGTGCCGCAGAGGCGGCGGACCTACCCGACGTGCATCGATGTCGACGACCACTCCCGATCGCACGGGCTTTCGTAGACACCTCCGCGGGCTGATTGCGCTCCTGGTCCTCCTGGACCTGGCACGCAGAATCAGTCCCGTCGAGGCGGAACGCTCGTGGACGATCACGCCGCTGCCAAGTGGAGGGCTGCGGCGCGAACGCACGCTTGGAGGGGGACCACGGCGAGCGAAGCGCGGACACCTTTTCTCACGGACGTTCTCATCGGCGGGCGCCGAGTCGCCGTTCGCCGCAATGGGCACGACCATGCATGAAGCGCGAGATTCTGATCAGCGCGGGTCAACGGGAGACCCGTGCGGCGATTCTGGAGGATGACCAGCTCGTCGAACTGATGATCGACCGCCCCGAGGCCCGCCGAATGGTGGGAGACATCTATCTCGGGCGCGTCGAGGCGGTTCTTCCCGGTATTCAGGCAGCGTTCGTAGACATTGGTACTGAAAAGAGCGCCTTCCTGCACGCCTCCGATGTGGTATATGAGGAGGACGGCGACCGCGACCTCGACGAAGAGCTCGAGGATGACGACGAGGAGGACGACGCGCGGCGGAAACGACGCGCCAAGGCGCCCCCCATTCAGGACGTGCTGAAGCGCGGCCAGGACATCCTCGTTCAGGTATCCAAGGAGCCAATTTCCACCAAGGGTCCGCGGGTTACCGCGCAGATCTCACTGGCGGGTCGCTTTCTGGTTTACATGCCTTTCGCGTCTCGCGTGGGGGTAAGCCGCAAGATCGGCGACCGCGCCGAGCGGGCGCGGCTGCGCGACCAGGTCAAGGCGGTCGTACCCGAGGATTCCGGCGGGGTCATCGTACGTACGGTGGGTGAAGACGTCACCCAGGAGACCTTCTCCCGCGAGCTGACGACGCTCATCAACCAGTGGAAGCGCATCCGCAAGAAGACGACGTTCATGCGCGCTCCATCGCTGGTGCACCGCGAGACCAGCCTCACGCGAGGAATCATTCGCGATCTCTTCAGCACCAAAGTGGACAAGCTCACGGTCGACTCCAAGCAGTACTTCAACGAGATCATCGAATACCTCAAGGGAATCGCCCCGGAGTTGCGCAACCGCGTGCATCTGTACGACCAACCACAGCCGTTGTTCGACAAGGCCGGAATCGAGGGCGAGATGCGCGAGCTGTTCAAGCGGCGCTGCGACCTGCCCTCAGGCGGTTACCTGATCATCGAGCAGACCGAGGCGCTCGTGTCGGTGGACGTTAACTCCGGCCGCTATACCGGCAAGAAAGATCCCGAGAAGACGATCCTGCGCACCAACGTCGAGGCGGCACGCGAGGTCGCACGCCAGCTCCGCCTGCGCGACATCGGGGGGATCATCGTCTGCGATTTCATCGACATGGACACCAAGTCGAACCGGGACAAGGTGCTCCAGGAGTTGCGGACTTCCCTATCCCGCGACAGAGCCCGTACCAAGGCGTTCTCGGTCAGCGAGCTGGGACTCATCGAGATGACTCGCCAGCGCGTGCGGCAGAGCCACCTGCAGCAGATGACCGAGCCGTGCCCAATGTGCGCCGGCACGGGGCGCGTTTTCACTCCGGAGACCACCGTTCGCCGAGTGGAACGTGCTGTTCGGCGCGTTGCGGTGGCGGGGCGCAAGGACAACCTGCTCATCCGGCTTCACCCCGAGGTCGCACTGTATGTGCTCCAGGAGGAGCGCGACCTCGTGCGTCAGCTCGAGAAAGCCGTGGGCTTCAGCCTGGAGCTCCGTGACGATCCGCTGCTCAAACCGGACGAGTTCAAGCTGTTGGTGAAAGGAGCGGGAAGGGACGTGACGCAACAGTACGCGGTAGCCTAGAGGCAGGGGCCGGAGGCCCCTCTCGGTACTTGGGCGCCCAGTGCGGCTCGCATTGGTAAGGTCAATCAACCACCCCCCATCGGTGCTGGTACTACCGTTACCCTCGTTGACACACCCAGCTCAACCGACTAAGTTTACTAGCTTAAACCACTTACGTTACCCGATCCCATGTCCTACGCCATCATCCGCACTGCGGGCTTTCAGTTTCGGGCCGAACCTGGCAAGACGATTCGCATTCCGACCGTCGAGGCCGAGGTCGGCACGACGGTGACCTTTGACGAGGTGCTGCTCGGCTCCGATGGCAGCGACATCCGAGCCGGTGCACCGTTGCTCGATGGAGCCAAGGTCACGGGCGAGATTGTGCGGCATGGACGCGGGCCCAAAATCGTCATCTTCAAGATGAAGCGGCGCAAGAACTACCGCCGCAAGCAGGGGCACCGCCAGAATTTCACCGAAGTACGCATCAACGACATCAATCTCGGCTGAGAGTGCATCATGGCTCACAAAAAGGGAGTAGGCTCCAGCCGCAACGGGCGCGATAGCAATCCGCAGTACCGCGGCGTCAAGAAGTATGGTGGTGAACTCGTTCGCGCGGGCAACATCATCGTGCGCCAGTGCGGCACGAAGTATCATCCCGGACGGAACGTCGGCGTCGGCTCTGATTACACGCTTTTCTCCCTCATCGACGGCATCGTCAAGTTCGAGCACAAGAGCAAGACGCGGTACAAGGTCAGCGTCTATCCGGCGGCTGCCGAGCAGGACAAGACCACCGCGGCCTGAACCAGGCCGTAACGCAGCGCCCCCGCTCTCGCGGGGGCGCTTTCGATTCCGGGAAACCCGGACGGCTCCAGGCGCGTAGGTTGCGGTGGAACGCAACGAAGGGAGGAATGAGATGGCGCTCTGGGACAAGGTCAAGCAGGAGCTGGATCGCGCTGGTCAGGTGGCGCAGGAAGCGCTGGACGAGGGGCGCGTCCGTTTGGAGGCGCACCGCTCCCGCCAGCTGGCCGACAAGGCGGCACAGGCTCTCGGCTACGCCGTCTATCGTGCGCGATCGGGCGGCGCGGAAGTCGATGCCGACAGCTACGCCAGGCTGAGCAGCACACTCGCGTCGCACGAAG
>CAYOKH010000105.1:0-4461 GCA_964404505.1 uncultured Azoarcus sp. | reverse complement strand
TTGATGCCGATGACCCCGTAGGTCGTCTTGGCTTCGGCGAAGCCGTAGTCGATGTCGGCGCGCAGGGTGTGCAGCGGCACGCGTCCTTCGCGATACCACTCGCTCCGTGCAATCTCCGCACCGTTGAGCCGTCCCGCGCTCATGATCTTGATGCCCTGGGCACCCAGCCGCATCGCGTTTTGCATCGCACGCTTCATCGCACGACGGAACATGATGCGCTTTTCAAGCTGTTGCGCGATCGAATCCGCGATGAGTTGCGCATCGATCTCCGGCTTGCGCACTTCCTCGATATTGACATGCACCGGAACGCCCATGATGCCCTGCAGCTCGCGCTTGAGCGCCTCGATGTCTTCGCCCTTCTTGCCGATCACGACACCGGGCCGGGCGCTGAAGAGCGTGATCCTGGCATTCTTCGCCGGACGCTCGATGATGACGCGAGCGACCGACGCGTGCGCGAGGCGTTTCCTGAGGAAGCTCCGGACCTTGAGATCTTCGTGAAGCATCGACGCGTAATTTCCCCCGGCAGCAAACCAGCGCGACGTCCAGTCGCGAGTCACCGCCAGACGGAAACCGGTCGGATGAATTTTCTGACCCATATGTGCTCCTTATTCCCCGACGGTCACGAAGATATGGCAGGTCGGCTTGAGGATGCGGTTGCCACGACCCTTCGCCCGCGCCATAAAGCGCTTCAACGTCATTCCTTCCTCGACGCTGATCGCCTTCACCTTCAAGGTGTCGATATCCGCGCCATCATTGTGTTCGGCATTTGCAATCGCCGACTCCACCACCTTGCGGATGATCTGCGCACCCTTCTTCGGCGAGAAGGCGAGGATATTGAGCGCCTGATCAACCGGCTTGCCCCGCACCTGGTCCGCAACCAACCGGCCCTTCTGGGCGGACAGCCGGACACCACGGAGAATCGCTCTGGTTTCCATGTTTGTTTCCTTACCTCTTCGCCTTCTTGCTCGCGGCGTGCCCCTTGAAGGTACGCGTGAGCGCGAACTCACCCAGTTTGTGACCGACCATGTTCTCGGAAATGAACACCGGAACGTGCTGGCGACCGTTATGTACCGCAATTGTCAGGCCGACGAAGTCGGGCAGCACCGTGGAACGACGCGACCACGTCTTGATCGGACGCTTGTCCTTGGTGCCGCGGGCAGCATCGACCTTTTTGAGCAGGTGAGCGTCGACAAACGGGCCCTTTTTGATAGAACGTGCCATTTCTTCCCTCTTAACGCTTGTGCCGACGCTGAACGATCATCTTATCGGTGCGCTTGTTGCTGCGGGTTCGATAACCCTTCGCAGGCTGCCCCCACGGGCTGCGCGGTACACCGCCTTCACCGGTACGTCCTTCACCACCACCGTGCGGGTGATCGACCGGATTCATCGCGACACCGCGAACGGTCGGACGAATACCGCGCCAGCGGTTCGCGCCGGCCTTTCCGATCTTGCGCAGGCCGTGCTCGCCGTTACCGACTTCACCGATCGTGGCGCGACACTCCACATGGACCCGGCGCACTTCGCCGGAGCGCAGTCGCAATTGCGCATAGGTACCTTCACGCGCCAGCAGCTGCACCGAGGTGCCTGCCGCACGTGCAATCTGGGCGCCCTTGCCCGGCATCAACTCGACACAATGAATGGTCGACCCGACCGGAATGTTTCTGATCGGCATGGTGTTGCCCGGCTTCACCGGAGCCTCGGAACCGCTGCTGACCTGCTGCCCCACCTCCAGCCCCTTCGGCGCGATGATGTACGCACGCTCCCCGTCCGCGTAGCAGATCAGGGCAATGTTTGCAGACCGATTCGGGTCATACTCGATGCGCTCGACGCGGGCGGCAATGCCGTCCTTGGTGCGCCGGAAATCCACCACCCGGTAATGCTGCTTGTGGCCGCCCCCCTTGTGACGGACTGTTATACGTCCGTCATTGTTGCGCCCCGAGCCCCGCGACTGCTTCTCGACCAGCGCTGCGTAGGGACGCCCCTTGTAAAGCTCCGCGTTGACAACCTTGACCATCGCACGACGGCCGGCGGAAGTTGGCTTGAGTTTAACGACTGCCATGATCTGTCACTCCCCCGCCGCGAAGTTGATTTCCTGGCCGGGCTTGAGGCACACGAACGCCTTCTTCCAGCCCTTGCGGCGGCCCGTCATCTTGCCGAAACGCTTGACCTTGCCTTTCACGTTCGCGATCTGCACCGACTTGACCTCGACCTTGAACAGCAGCTCGACAGCCGCCTTCACTTCAGGCTTGGTCGCAGCCGAATCCACCTTGAACACCACCTGCTCATTCTTGTCGGCGACGAAGGTCGCCTTTTCGGAGATCTGGGGCGCGAGCAGCACCTGCATCAGACGCTCCTGGCTGAATCCGCTCATTGCCAGACCTCCTCCATCTTGGCCAGCGCACCCCGGGTGACCAGCACCTTCGGATAGTTGACCAGTGACACCGGGTCCGTTTCCGACACTTCCAGCACCAGCACCTTGTGCAGGTTGCGGGACGACAGAAACAGGTTCTCATCGAATTCGTCTGTTATCACCAGCACCGACTCGAGACCCATGCCCTTGAGCTTTTCCGCCAGCAGGCGAGTCTTCGGAGCCTCGACGCTGAAGTTCTCGACTATGGCCAGACGGTCCTCGCGGGCGAGTTGCGACAGAATCGCCGCGACACCTGCGCGATACATCTTGCGGTTGACCTTGTGCGCGAAGTTCTCGTCGGGCGAGCTCGGGAATATCCGGCCGCCTCCACGCCACAGCGGGCTGGAGGCCATGCCGGCACGGGCGCGGCCGGTGCCCTTCTGACGCCATGGCTTGCGGGTCGACTTCGCGATGTCTGCACGCCCCTTCTGGGCGCGGTTGCCGGAACGCGCATTCGCCATGTAGGCGACCACGACCTGGTGTACCAGCGCCTCGTTGTAGTCACGACCGAACAACGTGTCCGACGCTTCGAGCGTGGACGCCTGTTCGCCTTGTTCATTCAGGAGTTTCAGTTCCATTGCGCCCCCGCTCAGCTACCGGCCTTGACCGCAGGACGGACGAACACATCGCCACCCTTCGACCCAGGAACAGCCCCTTTTATCAGGAGCAACTGCCGCTCGACGTCAACACGCACGACTTCCAGGCCCTGGGTGGTGCGGGCCACATTGCCCAGCTGACCCGCCATGCGCTTGCCCGGGAATACCCGACCGGGATCCTGCGCCATGCCGATGGAACCCGGTGCGTTGTGCGAAATCGAGTTGCCGTGCGACGCACGGTTGGACGAAAAGTGGTGGCGCTTGATCGCTCCGGAGAAACCCTTGCCGATGGAGGTCCCGGTAACGTCCACCTTCTGACCTTCGGCAAAGATATCGACACCGATGACATCGCCTGCCTTGAGGGAGGCAAGCTGATCGGCGGCAACCGTGAATTCCTTGAGCACGTGGCCGGCTTCGACACCGGCCTTGGCGCAGTGCCCCGCAAGCGGCTTTCCAACCCGACTTGCGCGACGCTTGCCGAAAGTCACCTGTACCGCGGCGTAGCCGTCGGTCGCAGGCGTCTTGATCTGGGTCACACGATTGTTGGACACGTCAAGCACCGTCACCGGAATGGACCTGCCATCCTCGGCGAAAATGCGAGTCATGCCAACCTTGCGCCCGACAAGGCCTAGACTCATCTTCTTCTCCTGATTCCCGGTTACGATTGACCGGATCCTGATAATTGTTCTTTACGCCAAAAAGCGTAAAGGCCGGATTATACCGGCCTATTCAACTAGTGCGCAAGCCCTGCACCCTACTGCAGCTTGATCTCCACATCAACGCCTGCAGGCAGATCGAGCTTCATCAACGCATCAACGGTCTTGTCGGTCGGATCGATGATGTCCATCAGGCGCTGATGGGTCCGAATCTCGAACTGGTCGCGCGAGGCCTTGTTCACGTGGGGCGAACGCAGCACGTCAAATCGTTCCCTGCGCGTCGGCAACGGGACGGGCCCGCGTACCACTGCGCCGGTGCGCTTGGCCGTCTCGACGATCTCGAGTGCGGACTGATCGATGAGCCGATAATCAAAGGCCTTGAGACGAATGCGGATCTTCTGGTTTTGCATTTTCAGTTCTTCCTAAAGAGCGAAAACCCGGCACCACCCGGTGCCGGGAAAGACAACAGCGCTTACTCGACGACCTTGGCGACGACACCGGCGCCTACGGTACGACCGCCTTCGCGAATCGCGAAACGCAGACCCTCTTCCATCGCGATCGGGGCGATCAGCTTCACCGTGATCGACACGTTGTCGCCCGGCATCACCATCTCCGTGCCCTCGGGCAGCGAGATCGAACCGGTCACGTCCGTCGTGCGAAAGTAAAACTGCGGACGGTAGTTGTTGAAGAACGGCGTGTGACGACCACCCTCTTCCTTCGACAGCACGTAGATCTCGCCCGTGAAATGCGTGTGCGGCGTGATCGAACCCGGCTTGCACAGCACCTGACCACGCTCCAC
>CAYOKH010000104.1:0-4855 GCA_964404505.1 uncultured Azoarcus sp. | reverse complement strand
TGGCCCAGCCCGATCTCGGTGAGTTGGGCGACCGCCTCGTAGGTCAGCGTCCCGCTGCGCGACACCACGCCGATGCGACCCTTGCGGTGAATGTGGCCGGGCCTGATCCCGATCTTGATTTCGTCCGGGGTGATGAGCCCGGGGCAGTTCGGACCGAGCAGCAGGGTTTCCTTCCCGCCATTGGCCACTTTCTGCTTCATCCTGTTGCGCACGACGAGCATGTCGCGCACCGGGATGCCCTCGGTGATGCAGACCACGAGGTCGAGATCCGCCTCGCAGGCTTCCCAGATCGCCGCCGCGGCACCGGCCGGCGGCACGTAGATCACCGAAACGGTCGCGCCCTGGGCCTCCCGGGCTTCCTTGACCGAGGCATAGATCGGAATGCCCTCGAATTCCTCCCCCGCTTTCCTGGGATTGACGCCCGCAACGAAGCAGTTCGCGCCATTCGCATACTCACGGCACTTGGAAGTGTGGAACATGCCGGTCTTGCCGGTGATGCCCTGGGTGATGACCCTGGTGTCTTTGTTGATCAGGATGGACATTCGGACTCTCCTTACTTGACCGCAGCGACGATCTTGGTTGCGGCTTCCGCCATGGTGTCGGCCGAAATGATCGGCAGGCCGGACTCGGCCAGAATCTTCTTGCCGATCTCTTCATTGGTGCCTTTCATTCGCACCACGAGCGGAACGGAGAGATGAACTTCGCGCGCTGCCGTCACCACGCCATCCGCAATTGTGTCGCAACGCATGATGCCGCCGAAGATGTTGACCAGGATCCCCTTGACCTTGGGGTTCTTGAGCATGATCTTGAACGCTTCGGTGACTTTCTCGGTCGTCGCGCCACCACCGACATCGAGGAAGTTTGCCGGCTCGGCGCCGAACAGCTTGATCGTGTCCATCGTCGCCATCGCCAGGCCCGCGCCATTGACGAGGCAACCGATGTTGCCGTCGAGGCTGATGTAGGCAAGATCGAACTTCGATGCCTCCAGTTCGTCCGGATCCTCCTCGTCGAGGTCGCGGTACTCGACAATCTCCGGATGGCGGTACAGCGCATTCGAGTCGAAGTTGAACTTTGCGTCGAGGGCCTTGATGTTGCCGTTGCCTTCGAGAATCAGCGGATTGATCTCGGCAAGCGACGCGTCGGTTTCCATGTAGCAGGTGTAGAGCCTCTTCAGCGTGTCGACAGCCTGCGCCAGCGAACCCTCCGGAACGCCGATGCCCCTGGCCAGCTCGGTGGCCTGCGCATCCGTCAATCCGATCAGCGGATCGACGAACACCTTGATGATCTTCTCCGGCGTCCGGGCAGCGACCTCCTCGATGTCCATCCCGCCTTCGGAAGATGCCATCATGGCGATCTTCTGGGTGGCGCGGTCAGTCAGCGCCGCGACGTAGTACTCCTTCGTGATGTCTGCACCTTCCTCGATCAGGAGGCGGCGTACGAGTTGCCCCTCGGGGCCGGTCTGGTGCGTCACCAACTGCATGCCAAGGATCTCGCCGGCACGCGCCTGGACCTCGTGCAGCGACCTTGCGAGCTTCACACCGCCACCCTTGCCGCGCCCCCCGGCATGGATCTGGGCCTTCACCACCCAGATGCCGCCGCCGAGTTCCTCGGCCGCCTTGACCGCCTCGTCGACGGAGAAACATGCCTTGCCCTTCGGCGTCACGACGCCAAACTTTCTCAGTAATTCCTTTGCCTGGTACTCATGAATCTTCATGATTGCCCTTCGATCGAAGTTGCGAAGCCGGATTCGGCCGCAAACAAGTTGGTGGGACGCTTCGGAGCTTCACTCCGCGACGGGCGCCGTCTTCCTCATCCGACGCACGCAGCTGCGGGCCGACGGGGTGGCCCGCATGGCCTCGAACGCCAGCCCCGCATCAGGGGCCGCTGCCTTGAGGGCGCTCAATTATAACCGTTTTCTCGCAGTGCAATATCGCTGCCCCGGCAATGGAAGCGCGAGACGCATGCGCCGGTGCGGGCTGACGCAATAACGCGGAAACGTGTCAGCACGGGCCTCAGTCGCCCATCACGACGCCCTCGCGACGTGGATCGGCCCCTCCGAAGAAGCCATGCTCGGTGCGGCGAATGGCCTGCAGGCCACTGGTCAGGTCACGTTCGCCGACGTCATGGCCTCTCGCCTGCAAGGCCTCGATCGTCGCCGCTGGAAATCGCCCCGTCTCGACGAACACGGGACCGCCCAGCGTGATGGCATGAGGCAGATTCAGTGCCTCCTGGGCACTCAATCCCCAATCCAGCATTGCAACCAGGGTCCTGGCCGTGTAGTGGATGATGGCCGCGCCTCCCGGGGAACCGAGTGTTGCCACGAATTCTCCACTGTCGCGTTCGAATACCAGCGTGGGACTCATGCTGGAGCGTGGACGCTTGCCCGGCTCGACCCGATTGGCGACCGGATTGCCTTGCGCGTCCCGTGGCTCGAAGGAAAAATCGGTCAGTTCGTTGTTGAGCAGATAGCCCCCGGCGAGCCCGGTGCCCCCGTCAGCCAGGATGCGCGCGCCGAAAGCCGCCTCGATGGTGGTCGTCATTGCGAGCGCATTCCCGTACGCGTCAACGATGCTCACATGGCTGGTGCCGAACTCGGGCTGCTCCTGCTGTCCGGCCCGCGTCATCGCCGGAACACCGGGCGTTCCGGCCTGGGCACGCCCCATGCTCGACGGGCCGACGAGAATTGCGCGCCGCTTCAGATAGCGCGAATCGAGCAGGGTGGTCCATGCACCGCCGGGCGCCTCGACGTAGTCGGGATCGGCGACATACACTGCGCGGTCGGCGAAAGCAAGTCGCGCCGCCTCGAGAAAGTGATGCAGCCATTCGACGGCCGGCAGGCCGTCCACAAGAGGCTCCGCGATGGCTGGCGTATGTTCGAGGATTCCGAGGATCTGCATGATCGTCAAATGCCCCGACGAGGGCGGCGGAAAGCCGCACACGCGCCATGTCTTCCACTCGGAGCACATCGCCTCGCGCGTTCTGGCCACATAGCCTGCCAGGTCCGCCTCGCTGATCGCACCGGGGCGCTCCGGGTGACTCCGCACCCGGGCGACGAGGTCCTGCGCGATCGGACCGGCATGCAAGGCGTTGCTGCCGTCCTCGGCCAACTGGCGCAGGATGGCGGCCAGCGCCGGATTTTTCAGCACGTGCCCGACCGGCAACGGCCTGCCGGCCTCATCGTAATAGAACCCGAGGGCGCCAGCGTCGCGTCGCAGGACTTCCTCGCCATCGAGCATCGCGTGCAGTCGGGGGCTCACCCTGAAGCCCTCTTCGGCCAGGGTCACGGCAGGGATGAACAGGCTCGCCCAGGGCAGTCTGCCGTGCGCACGGTGGGCCGCTTCGAGCATTCTCACCACGCCCGGCACCCCGACCGAGAGCCCGCTGGCCGCCGCATCGATGAACGGCAGGGGATCTCCGTTCGAACCGAGGAACAGCTTCTCGTCCACGGCCATCGGTGCAATTTCGCGCCCGTCCCATGCGGTGACGGCTTCACCGTCGAAATGCATGAGAAACGCACCGCCACCGATGCCACTGGACTGGGGCTCGACCAGGGTCAACACCATCTGTACCGCGATCGCCGCATCGACCGCAGTTCCGCCTGCCCTCAAGACCTGGTAGCCGGCATCCGTTGCGAGCGGATTGGCCGCGGCCACCGCGAAACGCTCGGCGGCCCAGCCGGACTTGTCCGTGTAACCGGACGCGGCCTCCGGCTGCAACGGCACCGAATAGCCCAGGCTGCTCAAACCGACCGAACCGCAGGCGGCCAATGAAAGCGCGACTGCGGTCGCCACGACGATTCGCGAAGCATGCAGTCCGCCCGGACGCGCGGGGTGCCTGTTCATCACCATTCCTTACCCGCTTCACCGCGGGTGTGCCGAATCCGCATCGCATCCTCGTCAAATCTCGTCGGGGCGGGCTCCGAGTGAGCGGCGATGGTACTTGCGCACTGTGCCGGAGGATGTCTCCCGTGCATGACAGCGGTCGAGTTGAAAAGGTTTCTCCCGTGGTCCTCGTTCTCGCGCTGAAAGGTGGCGCATCTCTGTATCGCTGCGGTCGGCAGGCTCGGGAGCATTTCGGCCAGATGTGAGCGACCGCGAATGTCGGCAAACATCACGCCCACGGGCTGCCGAAAGGGGCGAAGCCGGGCGCGAAACATGACCTTGCTCGAGCGCGGTCCGGAGTCGCGGGGAAATCGGCCGAATGAGCACCGTTCCGTAACGAATCTGCAACAGTCTGTGCTCAAGATCACGCGTTTCCGGAAAAGCATGACGGAATATACGATCTATCCCGAGCGCGTCAGGGAAAGTTTGCTTACAATGATCCACTAATAATACTCATCCCCTTCAAATGACCCAGGCCCGAAAGCACAGCGCACGGCGCAAACGGAAGACGTCCCGACTCGCGGGTTTCCTGCTTGCGAGCTTTTTGGTCATTGGTTTCAGCGCATCGTCTGACGCCGCGGTACTCGGCGAGCTGATCGCGGTTTCCGCCGTGGGGCAGCCGCTGCGCGCGGAGATCCACTCTCCGGGCAGCCGAGCGGAGGTGGCCTCGCAGTGCCTGCGCTTCCCCGCGGTGGCTGATCGCGACGGCATCCAGTCGGTTCGCAATGCGCGCGCCGCAATCGTGCGGCCGGGTGCGGACGCCCGCATCGTCGTCACGCACGAAACCGCAGTGATGGAGCCGATCGTACGGCTCACGATCGAGAACATCTGCGAAGCACGCCTGCGGCGAGAGTACATTCTGCTGCTTTCGGAACCCGTCCAGCCGGTGGCGGTGGCGGCAGCGCCCACGCCGCGCGCGGCCACGCCACCGGCTGGACGGGTTCCGAAAGCAGCAGAATGTACTCTCGCCGCAG
>CAYOKH010000103.1:0-4875 GCA_964404505.1 uncultured Azoarcus sp. | reverse complement strand
CGCGTCACGGGCACCGCGGGCAGCGGCAAGACGCAACTCGCGCTGGCCGTGTTCCGCGATGCGCTGAGCGCGGGCCGGCGCCCGCTGTATGTCTGCTACAACCGCCCGCTGGCCGATCACATCACCCTGATCGTGCCGGCCGGAGGCGAGATCGCGAGCTATCACCAGTTGTGCGACCGGGTGCTGCGCGATCACGGCCACACCCCGGATTTTTCCGGACCCGACGCGTTCGAGCGCATGGAACAGGCCTTCGCAGCGCTCGATGCGGGGGATGCATGGCGCTTCGACGAACTCATCATCGACGAGGGCCAGGATTTCCGCGAGGAATGGCGCGACAACCTGCTGCGCCTGTTGCGCCCGGAAGGGCGCGCCTGGTGGCTCGAGGATCCGATGCAGAACCTCTACGATCGGCCGCAAGTGGCGTTGCCCGGCTGGGTGCGGATCACCAGCGAGCGCAACTACCGCAGCCCGTCGGACATCCTCGATACGCTCAATCGCGTGCTTCCGTTGTCCCGAACTTTCGTGGCGGGCAGTCCGATTGCCGACTCGGATGTGGAGATCATGACCTGGAAGGATGCTGCGGAACTGGTGGACAAGACCAAGCGGGCGATCACGCGCGGCATCGGACTGGGCTTCCGCCGAGATCACGTCGCGATCGTGACCTGGCGCGGGCGCGAGCGCTCATTGCTCAGTCCTTACGACCGTCTCGGCCAGCACTCGCTTCGCGCACCGACGGGACGCTACGACCTGCTCGGCAACCCCATCTACTCGGAAGGGGATTTCCTGATCGACTCGGTGTATCGCTTCAAGGGCCAGGCCGCACCGTGCGTGATCTTCACCGAGATCGACTTCGACGCCCTGGATACGCCGGCCGTGCGCAAGTTCTTCGTCGGAGCGACCCGGGCGAGCATGAAGCTGATCCTGGTGATGTCCGAACGCGCCGCCCGCATGCTGAGCGCACGGCTGGACGAAACCGCGGCCGGCTGAATCAGTTCCTGGAGAATTTCGACAGCAGTTGCTGCATCTTCTCCGCCTTGCGCCGCTCGGCTTCTTCGGCGCGCCGCTGCTCCTGCTCTTGCTTGCGCTTGTCGCGGCGACGCCGTTCCGCCTCGGCGAAACGTTCCTTCAGCGTCTGCGCCGCATGGGCACGATGTTCCTCGGTCACCTCGCCGTCCTCGTTGCCGTCGAGATCGAAACGGTGCGTACCCTTCTCCATGGCCTTGAGGTAGCGCGTCAACGCGGTGTGGATACGCATCGCGGTACGGATCGACTTCCGATCGACATCCGGAAAACGCTCGCCGATGCTCTTGTCGATCCGCAGCGCGACCGGTTTGCAGTCGCGAAAGGTCGGCGAGATCTCCTGCAGCTTCTTCAGCAGGGCGCGGGCGTCGAGCGCGGCTTCGGGGCGGGCCGGCGGTTGCGGGGCGGACGGGTCGTCACCCGGGGCTTCGGTTGTCATGGTACCGGTCGTTCAGGCTGGGTTGCAGTCGGGGATGATCTCACAAAACGGCGTCGATCACCGCCAGGGACGGCATGCCCGTCGGCCCTGCCGTCATCTGCGACTAGGCCCGCGGTTGCGTCGTGTCCGTGAAGCGGGCGAAGCGCGCCCGCCACTCGTCGTCGATCTCGATCGCGCGCGGGCCTTCCAGATCGGCCCAGACCAGCACCTGGCGCGTCGAGAAACAGACGGTATCGCCCTGCCGCGCGACGATCTCGATCTGCAGCGAGCTTCGTCCGATGTGCAGCACCTGCAAGGTGAACGCGAGTTCCTCGCCGATTCGACCCGGCGCCGTGAACTCGGCCTCGAGGCGACGCATCGGCACGCCACGCTTGAGCTCGGTATGCAGGGGCCCGAAGCCGACGCCCAGACCGTACTCGAACCAGTCCTCGACGATCTCGTTGCACAGGATCAGGTAATTCGGATAGAAGACGATGCCGGCCGGATCGCAATGATGGAAGCGGATCATCTTGGTGCGTTCGAAAAGCATGGTCAGGCATCCAGAAGGCGGGTGACGAAGTTTCCGACCGCCTCGATCACCGCCTCCGGTTGGTCCTTGTGCGGCGAATGGCGGCAGTCCGCGAGTTTCACGAGGTCGACGTCGCGGATCTGCGCGGCGATCCGCTCGACCTGCGCCATCGTGCCATACTCGTCATCCTCGCCCTGGATCGCAAGCACCGGGCACGCGATCCCGGACAGGTATTCCTCGACGTTCCAGGCGCGGAAATCCGGGTGCAACCAGATGTCGTTCCACCCGCGGAATACCGCATCGACGTCGGCGTGGTATTTTCCCAGCCGTGTCGGCAGGTCCGTGGTCTGCCACGCGACCTTGGCCTGGGCGATGCTGGCGACCGAGATGTCCTCGACCATCACGTGCGGCGCGATCAGAATCAGCCCGGACAGTGGCGTTTCGGTGCCGCCGGCGCAGATCAGCGCGATCGAGCCACCGTCGGAATGCCCGAACAGGATCGGTTTCTCGATCGCGAGCGACGCAAGCAGCGCGGGCAGGACCTCCAGCCCCTCGTCGTGCATGTAGCGCACCGCGCGGGGCAGGGAAGCGGCGTCGGACCTGCCGTAGCCGGCGCGCGAATAAACGACCGCCTCGCAACCGGTCGCGTCGGCGATTCGCTGGGGAAAGTCGCGCCACATGGCCAGCGAACCCAGCCCCTCGTGGAGAAACACGATTGCAGGCGCGTCGTCGCGCGGATGTGCCGACCGCAGGCGGACGAATTCGAGGCGGGTGCCGCCGATCGTGACCCAGTGCAAGCTCATACTCCCAGATGCCGCTGGACAAGTTCCGGATCGTCGCGCACCTCCTCGCTGGGACCGTCGAAAACGACGCATCCCTTGACCAGGATCATCGAACGATCGGTGACGGCCGTCACCGCGGCGTGGTTCTTGTCGACGATGACGGTGGCGATACCGGTCGCATGGATCTCGCGGATCACGCGCCAGATCTCGCGCACGATGAGCGGGGCAAGACCTTCGGTCGCCTCGTCGAGAATGAGCAGGTCGGGATTCGTCATCAACGCCCGCCCGATGGTGAGCATCTGCTGCTCGCCGCCCGAGAGCTGGCCGCCGCCGTGAGTCAGGCGTTCGGACAGGCGCGGGAACAATTCCATCACGCGCTCGAAGGTCCACGGGCACTTGCCGTCCACGCCCGGCCGAGCCGCCATCAGCAGGTTCTCGCGCACCGACAGGTTGGGGAAGATGCCCCGACCTTCGGGCACGTAGGCGATCCCGCTGCGGATGATGCGATGCGTCGGCGCGCCAGTCATGTCCTGTCCGCGCACGCTCACGCTGCCCTCACGCGAAGCTACCAGGCCGAGCATGGTTCGAATCAGGGTCGTCTTGCCCATGCCGTTGCGCCCCATCAATCCGAGCGCCTCGCCCTTGCGGATGCTGAAATCGACGCCCCGCAGGATATGGCTGAGACCGTAGTAGGTATGCAGCCTGTGTGCTTCCAGTAACGTCTCAGCAGCCATGGGCGTGCTCCCCCTCGTCCGCCGTTTCGCCGAGATAGGCTTCCTGCACCTGCGGACTGCTGCGGATCTGCTCCGGCGATCCCGATTCGAGCACTACCCCGTTGACCATCACGGTGATGCGATCGGCGACTGCGAATACGGCATCCATGTCATGCTCGACGAGCAGGATCGCGCGCGTCTTCTTGAGTCCGTTGAGGAGTTCGACCATCTGCGCCGACTCGTCCGAACCCATTCCCGCAAGGGGCTCGTCGAGGAGCAGCACCTGGGCATCGGTGGCGAGCACCATCGCGATTTCGAGCTGGCGCTGCTCGCCATGCGAGAGGGTGCCCGCGACCACGTTCTCGCGCATCGCCAACCCTGCTTCGGCAAGCGCCGCGCGCGCGCGCTCGACCGTGTCGCCAAGGCGCAGCGCATCGGTGAAGATGCGCCACGGCCGCTGGTTGCGTGACTGTGCCGCCAGACGGCAGTTCTCGAGCGCGGAGAACTGCGGAAAGATGTTCGTACGCTGGTAGCTGCGCCCGATACCGACGCGCGAACGCTGGTAGGCGGTGAGACGCGTGATGTCCTGGCCACGATAGTGGATCGTGCCGCGGGTCGGCGCCAGATCGCCCGAAAGCATGTTGATGCAGGTCGACTTGCCCGCACCGTTGGGGCCGAGCAGGGCGTGCAGCACACCCACTTCAAGGTCCAGGTTCACGTCCTGATTGGCGACCAGCCCGCCGAAATGGCGGGTCAATCCCCGGGCCGAGAGCACGGCTTCAGTCATCGTCTGCCCTCCCCGCGCAGGCGGCCTGCGATACGCCCGGGCAATGCCGCAAGGCCGCCCGGCATGAACAGGACCACCAGCACGATCACGCCCCCCATCAGCAACTGCCAGTGCTTGGTCCAGTCCGAAAACACCTCCTCCAGGCCGACGAAGACGAAGGCCCCTGCGATCGCCCCGGCGAGGTTGCCCATGCCGCCCAGAATCACCATCAGCAGCACGTCTCCGGATTTGTGCCAGGAGAGGTACTCGGGCGTGACGAACCCGAAGAGCACCGCGTAGAGGTAGCCGGCCAGCCCGGCAAGCGCCCCGGCGAGCGTGAACGCCGCCAGCTTGTAGCGGAATGTCGCATAGCCGAGCGAGAGCATGCGGTGTTCGTTGCTGCGGATACCGACCAGGACCCGTCCGAAGGGCGAACGCAGCACCAGCGTCAGGAACACGAACACCAGCACCAGCGCAACCAGCACGAAGTAGTACAGATGCAGGGTGTCGTTGAGATTGAAGGGGGTAAAGCCGGCGAGCGTCGAAACCGGCCGGAAATCCAGGTAGATGCCGTCCGAACCGCCACCCAGCCTGGTGTCGTGAAAGATGTAGTAGGCCATCTGCGAGAACGCCAGCGTCACCATGAT
>CAYOKH010000102.1:0-4896 GCA_964404505.1 uncultured Azoarcus sp. | reverse complement strand
TCATGCCCGGAGCGCGCAGGTTGAGTATGGTGACGATGATGTTGATCGCCCCCATGATCGAGCTGATGCCCATGATGTGGACGGCGAAGATGGCCATGTCCATGCCCATGCCCATCTGTATCGAAAGCGGTGGATAGAGCGTCCACCCCGCCGCGGTGGCGCCTCCGGGGACGAAGAACGACCCGACCAGCAGCAGCGCCGCTGGCGGAAGCAGCCAGAAACTCCAGTTGTTCATGCGCGCGAAGGCCATGTCGCCGGTACCGATCATGAGCGGAATCTGCCAGTTGGCGAAGCCGACGAAGGCCGGCATGATCGCACCGAACACCATCACCAGGCCGTGCAGCGTGGTGAGCTGGTTGAAGAATTCCGGTTCGACGACCTGCAGCCCGGGCTGGAACAGCTCCGCCCTGATCATCAACGCCATCGCGCCCCCCGCAAGGAACATGACGAAGCTGAAGATCAGGTACATCGTCCCGATGTCTTTGTGATTGGTGGTGGTGATCCAGCGCATCAACCCGGTGGGACCATGATGATGATCGTGCAACCGATCGGGGGTTACCGCCGCCATACTGCCTCCTTCGCGATACCGGCCAGGCTCTTGCCCCTGCCGGAAATGATTGGTGCGACTGCCTTAAATATGTTCTTACCGATCGCGCGCGGCGGCGACATCGGCGGGCTGGACCGCGTCGCCCGTGTCGTTGCTCCAGGCGTTGCGCAGCCACGTGGTCACCGCTGCTATCTCGGAGTCCGACAACTGGGCGCCGAACGCGACCATTGCCGTACCGGTCCTGCCCTTCACGACGACTTCGAGCAGTCCCTCCACGTCGCCTGTCGCAACCGGCGATCCGTCCAGCGCCGGGAATGCAGGGGGGATGCCCTTGCCGTCGGGCTGATGACAGGCCACACAATGGGTCGCGTAGACGCTGCCCCCTCGGTCGGCCAGTTCCGCGGCCGTCCATTCCCTGGCGTCATCCTCGGCAGCCGTCGCACGCATCGCCACTTGCGTCGCCACCCATTCGCTATAGTCCTGCTGGGAAACCACATGCACCTCGATCGGCATGAAGCCGTGATCGCGACCGCACAACTCGGCGCACACCCCGCGGTAGATGCCCTCGGCCTCGGCACGGAACCACGTGTCGCGGATGAAACCGGGGATCGAATCCTGCTTCACGCCGAGCGCCGGAACCCACCATGCGTGGATGACGTCATTGGCGGTGGTCAGCACGCGAACCTTCTTGCCCACCGGCACCACCACGGGGTTGTCGACCTCGAGCAGATAGTGTTCGCCCTTGTCGGCGCGACCTTCGATCTGCTCGCGCGGCGTGGCCAGGCTGGACATGAAGCGGATACCCTCGCCCTCGCCCTGAAGGTAGTCATAGCCCCATTTCCACTGGTAGCCCGTGGCCTTGATCGTGATATCCGCCTCCGACGTATCCTTCATCTTGATGACCGCCTTGGTGGCGGGCCACGCCATGCCAACGAGGATCAGCAGGGGAATCACGGTCCACACCACCTCGACGGTGGTGTTCTCGTGGAAATTTGCGGCGACGGCGCCACGCGACTTGCGGTGCTTGAGGATCGCCCAGAACATCGCCCCGAAAACGAGGATGAAGATCACCAGGCAGATGACCAGCATCAGCGTGTGCAGATCGTATATCTGCTCGGCAACGCTGGTCACCGGCGGCTGAAAATTGTATCTGCTCTGGGCCAGCGCACCCTGCGCGGCAAGTAGCAATGGTGCCGAAACTGCCAGGCGACCCGAAACACTCATCTCCCAACCCCCGTATGGACCCGTTGTGGCGACTGAGCAACTGCGGCCTCGAGGCCGCAGGATCCCAACCACGATAATGTGGAGCCCTTGGCTCCAATTGCGCTTGTCCTGCCGGCCCCGACAAGAATGCCGCGGTCGGCCCTCAGCCCATGGTCACGGAGAATCCCCTTCGCACTCGACGATAGCCGCGCCATTCGCGATCCGGGGCGCATTCCGGTCCCACCGATGCGGTCGACCAAAGGTTCGGGTGCGCCAACCCCCTTGAGATCTCGTCTACGCGCGCCTCTCCGCCTGACCGAGCCGATCATGCCATAGCCAATTCGACGCCCGCAACACGATTTTTTGATATTTATCAACATCCCGCACTGCACGATGTGCTAAGGAACTCGTGCATCCCGCTGTTTGTACGGGATCCAGTATCTCGACCAATGCCATAATGGTGCGCTGCACCACCAAATTACTTTAGGCCTGAAGGTCACCGGTACGCCGTTCACGGCGCGCATCCGCTGACAGTCGCCGCGCGAACAGGCGCCTCGGGAACCGATCGCGAGCCGGCAACCCGGTCCGGGCGTCTGGGGGGCTGGCGATCCTGCCTGAACGATTCGGGGCTCCGCGCCTCGTCCATCCGGAACAGTCTGGATCGGGGTAAACTGGCGGCATCCATGGAACCGCAATGACCCCTGCCCCGATGTCCTTCGAAGCCAAGATCTGCCCCCCGGAGCACGTCGTCGCGCGCGCTGCGGCACTACCCCGACCGCTGGTGTTCACCAATGGGTGCTTCGATATCGTGCATCGCGGCCACGTAACCTACCTGGCGCGCGCTCGCGCACTGGGGGCGGCAATGGTGGTCGCACTCAATACCGATGCGTCGGTGAGGCGTCTGGGCAAGGGTGACGGTCGTCCATGGAATCCGCTCGAAGACCGCCTTGCGGTGATGGCCGCCCTGCAAAGCGTCGACCTCGTGACCTGGTTCGACGAGGACACTCCGCTGGTCCGCATCCTCGAGGCGCGCCCCGAGATCCTGGTCAAGGGCGGGGACTGGCCGGCGGATCGCATCGTCGGCGCGGCTGAAGTGCGGTCATGGGGCGGAAGCGTGCATTCGATCCCGTTCGAGCACGAACGCTCGACAACGCGACTGATCGAACGCATCCGCGGCGTCTGAGGTGCCGCGCACGCCGCCGTACGGCACGGAATCAATCGTTCGCGCGACTGCGGTCCAGCCCTCCGGCCCACCAGTTGCCGCCGGCCGAGTCGTCGAAATCGGGATACTCGCGATCATGCTCCATCAGCAACCGCATTATCGTGGATGCGTTTTCCGGTGCGAATCCGGTGCGCGACCCGCCGCGCGTCTCGTTCATCAGTTCGCTGATGAATTCCCGGCCCGCACGTGTTCCCCAGAGTTCATCGATCTTCGCAAGATGGGGATGGTCAGCATACAGACGGGTGGTGTCGGTATTCGGCATCGGGATTCCTCCTCTGTGGTTCCCCGCCAATATCGGCTTTCGCATCGCCTGGGTCAAGGGGGCGTGTATCGAGGAAACCGGATGGAGTGCGCAGGCGCGCTCATCCGATTGCCATCGGGCGCTGCAGGCGCAAGGGTATCGATGGCGGTAGAATCGGCGCGATGATCGAAACGGACGTCCCACCTTCAGCTCTGCATATCCTCGAGCACGTGTTCGGCTATACCGCCTTCCGTGGCGAACAGGCGGAGATCGTGGACCGCGTCACGGAAGGCGGCGATGCACTGGTGCTCATGCCCACCGGCGGCGGAAAATCATTGTGCTACCAGATCCCCGCCCTGCTGCGCGAGGGCACCGCGATCGTCGTCTCGCCTTTGATCGCGTTGATGCATGACCAGGTCAGCGCCCTGATCGAGGCCGGCGTGGCCGCAGCCTTTCTGAACTCGAGCCTGGACATGGACGCAACGCGTGCCGTCGAGCGCGATCTCGTCGACAGTCGGCTCGATCTGCTCTATGTGGCGCCGGAAAGGCTGCTGACGCCGCGCTTCCTCGACCAGCTCGACCGCCTGCGCGACACGGGTCGGCTGGCCCTGTTCGCGATCGACGAAGCACACTGCGTGTCGCAGTGGGGCCATGATTTCCGCCCGGAATACCTGCAGCTCTCGATCCTCCCGGAGCGCTACCCGACGATTCCGCGCATCGCACTGACCGCGACGGCCGACCGCCAGACGCAGGAGGAGATCGTCGCGCGCCTGCGTCTCGAATCGGCACGCCGCTTCGTCGCCAGTTTCGACCGGCCCAATATCCGCTATACCATCGTCGAGAAGGACGATCCGCGCCGCCAGTTGCTCGGCTTCATCCGCGAGGAGTACCCCAAGGATGCCGGGATCGTGTACTGCCTGTCGCGACGCAAGGTCGAGGAAACGGCCGCCTGGCTGGAGGAGCAGGGAATCACAGCCCTGCCCTATCACGCGGGACTGCCGCCCCACGAGCGGGCCGCAAACCAGGTCCGTTTCCTGCGCGAGGACGCAATCGTCATCGTCGCAACCATCGCATTCGGCATGGGCATCGACAAACCCGATGTACGCTTCGTCGCGCATCTGGATCTGCCGCGCTCGATCGAGGCCTACTACCAGGAGACAGGGCGCGCCGGGCGTGACGGCCTCCCGGCGCAGGCGTGGATGGCATGGGGTTCGCAGGACGTCGTGCAGCAGCGGCGCATGATCGACGAATCGGATGCGAGCGAGGAATTCAAGCGCCTCGCGCGCAATCGGCTCGAGGTGCTCGTCGGGCTGGTCGAGGCGACCGACTGCCGGCGCCGCCATCTGCTTGCCTACTTCGGCGAGACGATCGAACCATGCGGCAACTGCGACAACTGCCTCAGCCCGCCGCAGACGTGGGACGCGACCGACGCGGCGCGCAAGGCGCTGTCATGTGTCTTTCGGACCGGTCAGCGTTACGGCGCCGGCCATCTGATCGACGTTCTGCGCGGGGAGTCCACGGAAAAGGTGGTCGAGCGTGGCCACGAACAGCTCAGCACCTTCGGAATCGGCGCCGATATCGACGAGAAACGCTGGCGCGCGGTGTTCCGCCAGCTCGTGGCACGCGAACTGGTCGCAGTCGATCACGATCGCTACAACGCACTCACCCTGACGGACCACGCCC
>CAYOKH010000101.1:3706-5011 GCA_964404505.1 uncultured Azoarcus sp. | reverse complement strand
CCTAGGTGTTTAGTCCCGGCATTTGATGGATCGGATTAAGGATGAAGCGATCTGGCTGTGAAGTCCAGCAGGAGCACGCCCGCATTGGTGCCACGGGCGGCGAACAGGAGGCCTGCGACGCCAGGGCGTCCCGAACCGACGCCTCCCTGTCGGGCGCTATCGCCCCGCTTGACCGCCACTTCCACCGTCTGCAAGATGAGCGGACCGTGGCAACGTCTTCGTAGCCACCAGGACCGGCCATGTCATCTGCCCTGCCCCGATTCGACGCTCCATCTGCACCTTCGGCGGTGAGTGTGGAGATGGCGGGCTTTTGCGCGTCCCTGGACGAGACGGTTCCCCGCAAGCGCCCCTTCGGCCGCAACCTGCTGGTGGCGACCTGGAACCTCAAGAACTTCGGTTCGCTGACGAAGAAGTGGACGGCCGGCTCGTCCGACAGTCCCAAGCGCGACTACCGCGGGCTGTGGGCGGTCGCCGAGATCGTCTCACGCTTCGACGTGGTGGCCTTGCAAGAAGTGTGCGGCGATCTGCGGGCCTTGCGCACGCTGATGAAGACGCTGGGGCCCAACTGGCGTTTCCTGATGACGGACGTGAACCGGGGAACGAAGGGCGGGCGCGAGCGCATGGCGTTTCTCTTCGATTCATCCCGGGCAGAACTCTCGGGCCTCGCGGGTGAGTTGGTGGTGCCACCCGAATGGCTGGCCGAAATCGCGCCGGACGCACTCAGAGAGCAATTTGCGCGTTCGCCGTATGCGGTGAGTTTTCGGGCCGGCGACACGACGGTGATCCTGGTGACCCTGCACGTGCTTTACGGGCGCAAGGCGGGCGATCGAGTGCCGGAGCTCACAGCCATTGCACGCTGGATGGCCGACTGGGCACGGCAGGTCAATCGCTGGCACCACAATCTTGTCGTGCTGGGCGACTTCAACATCGATCGGCACGGCGACCCGCTCTGGCAGGCATTCACGTCGACGGGCCTGGTGGTTCCACCGGCGTTGAACGACGTTCGTCGCTCCATCTTCGCCGATCCGGGCGAGCCCACGCTCGGCAAGTTCTACGACCAGATCGCCTGGTTCGCCGACGGCAATGGACAGTTGCTCGACCTCGAGCTCCTGAACGCCGGTGGCTTCGATTTCGTGCCGCATCTGTACCGTGACCTCGCCATGAGTCGGGCGCAGATGCAGTATCGCGTATCGGATCACTACCCCTTGTGGGTCGAGTTCGAGCATTAGCCGGCGACGAGGGGCAGCCTCGCGGCTTCGGGGCGCGACTGAACCGCGATCCTCGAGGGAAACGCTCAACCGATAC
>CAYOKH010000101.1:0-3606 GCA_964404505.1 uncultured Azoarcus sp. | reverse complement strand
CTCAACCGATACGCCACCTATAGTTGAAGGAAACCGCCTTCCCCAACTTGAAGGATCGTAGCTCGCCGTGAACTATCTCGCGCACGCTTTTCTGGCCGGGCCGATCGCTGCCGACCGCGTCGGCGGGGTGATTGGCGATTTCGTCAAGGGGCCGCTCGACCCCCTTCCGCCCGGCCTCGGAGCCGGGCTTGCTGCCGGCGTAGCGTTGCACCGGCGTATCGACAGCTATGCCGACACCCACCCGGCCTTTCGCCGCAGTCGTACCCGGGTCAGTGCCGCGCGGCGACGAGTGAGCGGGATCATGATCGATCTGTTCTACGACCATTTTCTCGCCTTGCACTGGGAAGACGTCAGCATGCGGCTCCAGGTCGAGCGGTCGCTCGTCGACTTCACCGCGCACACCTACCGGCTGATCGAAGCGCATCCCGAGCCATTGCCACCGGCTTTTCTCCCGGTATTCGAGCGCATGTCGGCGCACGACTGGCTGGCGAGTTACCGCGACGCCGACAACGTCGCGCTGGCGCTGGACCGCATGGCCGCCTTTCGCCTGCGCTGGCCCAACCCCCTCTACGGATCGGGGCAGGAACTGCCGCGGGATTACGCCGGTTTCGAGGCCGATTTTTTCGAGTTCCTGCCCGACGCGCTGACCTTCGCCGAGTCGGTCAGGCGCCTGCGCTTACCGAATACCTAGCGCCAATCCGACGCGGATTCCGCCCGGCGTAGATCCCCACTGTCCCGGGAAAAATGAAGTATCGCTTCCGACGCGCTGCTTTGACCGAACCGCTGGCAGTCAGCACTTGCGTTGCCAGGTGATGCAATCGGCGGGCAGGCTCCGGCCCGGATCGGACGCTGCCGAACAGATCTTCGTCGGTGCGTTGCCGACGTGCCCTGTGGCCAAGGGCGGCGCGCGCCAGGGTCGCTTGCGGAAGTGTGCGCCGCCTGCTTTACTTTTATCTGGATGAGTGCGCATCGGCGGGCGTCGATGCTACGCGGATCGCGGTTGCTCCGTGCAATTCGCCTCGCCCGGAGCAGTTCTGGACTCGGAGCAGGTACGGGAACAAATCCAGACAAAGGAGTCGATCATGGCAGTAGCAAAGGTAATTGAGATCACGGCGGAGTCCGACAAAAGCTTCGAGGACGCCATTCGTCAGGGCGTCGCAAAAGCGACGGACTCCGTGCACAACGTGCGCAGTGCCTGGGTCAAGGAACAACAGGTCAGCGTGGTGGACGGCAAGGTCGCCGCTTACCGCGTTGGCCTGATGGTTACTTTCGTGCTTGACTGAACGCGCGATTCAGATCGTCGACGCGGTCGTACGCATCGCGCGACCGCGTCCCTTGCTGCGTGGACTGTTCCAACCCGTCTGGACGTTCGGATACTGGTGTGGAGGCTGAACGGGCGACTCCAGCGTCAGGAACGTTCGCCAGGCCGATGGGCCATGTGGTTGCCGTCGTTCCTGGGTCCGTGCCCGATTTGCCCGGTGGTCGTTGCTTCCATGATGAACTCCCCTTCGTGGTGAAGGGAGTCCCGGTTTGCAGCCGGCGTCGCGCAGTTGGTCCTGCAATGCGCGTGGAGCCGACCGGTCCTGGGGAGAAAAAGGCAGATCGGGAAAGCGGACGAAGACCTCTTGCGAAGTCCCCGACTTGAGCCCGCGGTTACGTCGCATGCGTCTGGAGGCTCATTCGAGCTGGATTTGACCGTCGAATGTGACATTCAATTTCAATCCATCGATCTCCAAAGCAACCCTGGCAGTGAAGGTTTCCGTTCCCTTGATCGAGCCATTGGCAATGGCGTCCGCCACCGCTTGCTCGATATGGCGTTGCGAACTTACACCGACCATCTTCAAGAACTTGCGAATGCTGAGGTTGAGGGTTTCTTCGTTCATTGAGTCCTCCGTCTGCAATCCGGGAATCGCTTCGACACGGTGAGGTGCCAGATTTCTCCGGACCACGGCTTTCTGGTCAAGGCCATCACTCGGGCGGAAGCACCGCCCCCTTGCGCGTCACGATCAAACCGTAGGCCTGCGGTTCGCGGTGCATTGCAAAATTGAACACGGTATTCTTGTACGATCTCGTCAGATCGAGATCGCAGCGCGCGATCGCGAGCTCGTCGCCGCGTGTCGAGCAGGCTGCGACGATCTCGCCCGACGGGGCGGCGATGATCGAGTTGCCGATCTGCTCGACGCCCTCCTCCTTGCCCGCCTTGGCGACCCCGACGACCCAGGTGCCATTCTGGTAGGCACCCGACTGCATCACCAGTTCATTATGGAAGTTCGACAGGATGTCGTGTTCGGGCGCGGGCGGATTGTGCACCGGAGTGTTGTAGCCGATCAGCACCAGCTCGACGCCTTGCAGGCCCATCATGCGATAGGTTTCCGGCCATCGGCGGTCGTTGCAGATCGCCATGCCAATGATTCCACCGAAAGCGCGAAACACGGGGAAACCGAGGTTGCCGGTTTGAAAGTACCGCTTCTCCAGATGCTGGAACTGCCGCCATGGCTCGTGCTCGGCGTGGCCCGGCAGATGCACCTTGCGGTACTTGCCGACGATCGTGCCGGTCTTGTCCACCAGCACGGCGGTGTTGAAGTGACGGATGCGGCCGTCCTCCTCGGCAAGTTCCGCATATCCGAGGCAGAAACCGATGCCCAGCGCGCGCGCGGCGTCGAACAGCGGGCGAGTCTCCGGCCCGGGCATCTCACGCTCGAAGAAGGCGTCGATCTCGTCCTGGCGCTCGAAATACCAGCGCGGGAAGAAGGTGGTGAGGGCGAGCTCGGGGAACACCACCAGGTCGCAGCCATGTTGCCTGGCCTGGGCAAGCAGTGCAATGAGGCGTTCGACGACCTGGCTGCGGGTCTCGGAAAGCGCGATTGGGCCGAGCTGGCCTGCGCCTACGGTGACGATACGGGTCATGGTTCAGCCTTCCTGTTTCGCTAGTTCGAGCAGCGTGGCGAGCAGCACGCTTGCGCCGGCGATCAGGTCGCCTGCCTCGGTGTGCTCGACCGGGTTGTGACTGATGCCGCCCACGCTGGGCACGAAGATCATTGCGGTCGGGCAGATGCGCGCGAGCATCTGCGCGTCGTGGCCTGCGCCGGAGGTCATGCGCCGGTGGCCGTAACCGAGCGCCGTTGCGCTTGCCTCGATGCGCGCGACGATGTCCGGATCGAAGCAGACCGGCTCAAAGCGCGCCAGAGATCGCGTCGTGATCGCGACGCCCTCGGCTTCGGCAAGCGTGTCGACAAACGCACGCAGTCGTGCTTCGGCCTGCTGCAACAGGATCTCGTCCGTGTTGCGCAAGTCGACTGTCAGCGTCGCGCGAGCGGCTATCACATTGATCAGGTTGGGGATGAGGTCGATCTTCCCGACGGTGGCAACCTGGTTGCCGTTCATCTCGCGCGCGAGGGTCCGCACGAAACTGGCGATCGCACACGCGGCGTAGCCGGCGTCGTGACGCATGCGCATTGGCGTGGTACCCGCGTGGTTGGACTGCCCGGCGATGGAGATCTCCTGCCACGAGATGCCCTGCAAGTCCTCGACAGCGCCAATGGTGATGCCTTCGCGATCGAGTACCGGTCCCTGCTCCACGTGCAGTTCGACGAACGCTGCAGGCCG
>CAYOKH010000100.1:0-5045 GCA_964404505.1 uncultured Azoarcus sp. | reverse complement strand
CTCGACGAACCTGGCGACCTTGGCGCTGCGGTGAACGGGATGACCATCGACCACGAGATAGATCGGCTTGTCGCGTCCCTTGATCAGTCGCTTGAGGAAGTCGGTGAACACATCGGCGGTCACGTTGCCTTGCGCGCACATGAAACGCAGTTGCCCCTTAGGGCTGATGGCCGAGATGAGGTTGAGCTTGAAGCGCGCGCCGGTGGCTTTGACGACCGGGGTCTGCCCGACCGGTGCCCAAGTGGTTCCACTGTGATAGTCCGAGCGGACCTGGGCTTCGTCTGCGAAGAAGATGTCCGCCCCGGCCGCCTTGGCCTCGGCACGGATCTTCGGAAACTCGTTCTTGACCCAGTCCGACACCAACTCCGGGTCGCGCTGGTATGCCCGGATCAGCGGTCGCTGGGGCGACAAGCCCAGCTTTCTGAGCAGGCGTCCGACACTGACTTCGGACAGCGCCACGTTAAAGCGCTCGCGGATCAGACTGCGCACCATCGCGCGCGTCCACAGCGCAAACTCGAACTTGAACTGCTGCGGATCGGACAAGGTGATCGTGCGATACAACCAGTCCATCGCCTTGCCGTCGAGCTTCGGCTTCGGCCCCGGTACCGGCTTGGCACGCAACGCGTCCAGCCCACCTTCCCGATAGCGGGCCAGCCATTCGTAAATGCGCGGACGCGAAAAACCCAGCGCCTTGATGACCACCTCCGGAGATTCGCCCGCTTCGACCCGCTGAACGGCTCGAATTCGAATCTCCTCCATCGCCTCGTGCGATATAGAACGACCGTCTCTTTTGCTCATGCGTCATTATCGCATGCCTATTCAGATTTATGTACGGTAACCCGTGCACTTCTTAGTATGTGGCGCTCCAAATAAGGCCGAACAGCAGTCGTTCAGATGGCGGCTTCCGGAATCATCGAGCGGCGGCACTGGCCGATCGGTGACGTCGCCGACACCTGCCGCCCGAGGCCCTGCGCAAGAGCGGAGGGTCTGCTCCGTTGCAACACCGCTGAGCAGTCGTTCAACTACCGAACTGCGCTCCCGTGATCGAACAGGCCGCGTGATGCCTGGATGCCCTTCCTAGAACGCCAGCGCCAGCATCCCGGCACCCCAGACGAGCAAGGCGACGCCGGTCGCGTAGCCGAGCCAGTGCCCCGCGGGGACAGTCTTTTCGAACAGTACCAACACCGCGAGTCCAGCGATCCAGTAGAGATTCATCACGCCGCCGAAGAACATCAGCCCCATCAGAAACCAGCAGCAGCCGACGCAAGAAGCGCCGTGCAAAAGACCCGTGCGGAGCGCGCCACGGGCACCCTGCCGCCAATGGGTACCAAGGAATTCGAGCGGCGATCGGCAGCGGCGAAGACAGGCATGCTTGATCGGGGCAAATTGATAGACGCCTGCGGCGAGCAGCAGGAAGCCGCCGAAGATCGCGTTGGTGGCGACGAGCGTCGGTGAAAGGATACCGGTTCGCTGGAACCCCCATTGCAGGATCACCGCGACCATGCTGAAGCCGGCCCAGGCGGCAAGATAGCCAATCGTGAAGATGCTCGTCGCGACACAGGGATGGCCGGTGTCGCGCTGCCTGCGATTGACCGCCGCAAACAAAAGGATCATCGGCGCCGCGCTGGGCAGCATCATCGCCACCATCATCACCCACCACATGAAGAACATCAGGACTGCATAACCGGGCGTCCAGACTGCAGGCGCCATGGTCGCCATGCCGGCCATGCCCCCTTCGGATACGTCTTCCGCCATCGCGCGCTGCGACAGGCGGGTCATCTCAAACGCTGACATGTCCATGCCGGCACCGGCAAGCAGGTACGCCCACGACAGCGCGATGACCGCAAAAAGCGCTGTAACGACAACGACACGATCGCGCCTGATCACTGCCTCAAGTGTCGTGCCGTCGGGTATCGTCCTCACCGTTCACCCCATCAGTTTCACCGAATTCGGGGTACGGCTTTTCCGCGCCACCGCGACACCGGTCCCTTCCGGAGGCCACGCATCAAGCCATGCCGTGAGCCTTGATCTTTCGCGGACCAGCCCATCCTGATTGAAGTGATGAACGCAAAAATGGGCCCATGAATCCTCGAACGCCATCTCCATATCACCCGTCACCGAGGTCGTCCCTTGTCCGATCTCTGCGTAGGTAAACTCGAAACTGCCGCTGGGGCGTGCCAGCGCTATGTGGAACGGTTCACCGGTAAACTCGTTGATGATTGGTCTGCCACTGCTCCTCATGATGCCTGGTATATCGACTCTTGCGGTTCTGAGTTCCAGGTTCGCTTCGAGGTTGATCGGCAGGAACAATGTCGCGCAAGACTCCGAGCATGTGGACGCGAATACAGAGAAAAGATTGCTCAACGGTTCACATGCGCCGCCCGAGATAATCGTTTCCAGTGCAACCCGTTGAGTTTCATCCGCACGTTCATCGATGATGACCTGACATTTTCCGTTTCCCTCCTTGATCTCGCCGGGCCACTTGTACAGCGCCGCCCAATTCAGCCCGATGAGCGGCGTATCGTTGAAATGGCCTTCAACGATGTTGCCGACGAAGGCCGACTGGCAATAGCCGTGGGTGCTGGGCAAGTTGAACTGGCAGCCGCAATTTACCGCGCAACTGCAGTTGTCATAGGTTTCACTCTTGAATAGCCATTCATCGCTCATTTCGTCTCTCCTCCTGGCTGGATGAACGCTGCAATGCTCAGCGTCCATGCGCTGGAACGATGTTCTGATTGACGTGGAAGAGGTTGTCCGGATCATAGGTCGCCTTCACTGCCGCGAGCCGCTCGTAATTGGCGCCGTAGTTTGCGGGCGCACGGTGATCGTCGTCGCCGGACATGAAGTTGACGTAGCCCCCATCGCCATCCGAGTGGGGATGAATCGCGGCGTAGTAGTCCTTCACCCACTTGATGTTGGCCTCGTTGTCGCCCGGATCCGACCAGATTCCCACGATCACCGGGGCAAAGCGCTTGTCCCGGTGACCGAAGGCGGTCTCGTCGGCGCCGACCCGTTGCGCCGCACCGTTGATCGGATGCAGATGCATGCTCGAGCTGATGTGCGGCGTCTTTTGGCCATGCTCGATGTGAGCAGCGATCGCCTCGTCGGTGAGCTCGGTGATGAAGTCTGCTTTCCAGTAATGCTGCATGCCCCTTGGGACCAGGCTGTCGAAGGCGCTTTGCAGGGACGGGAACGGCATGACGCGGACCTGCTCCGCCTTCACTTCGGCAGCGTCGCGGAGTGGCTTGAGTACTCGCCCAGCCTCCTCGTGTGGACCGTTCCAGCACGTGACCAGTACGCAGAAGAGATCCCCGACCCGGTCCTCGGGGATAAACGGCAGAGGAGGAGCAATCTGCCAGCCGAAAAAGCATCCGAGCTGTTCGGGCGCAACCGCAATGTATTCGCGGTAACACTCCAGGACCGCCGCGGCATCGTCGAACTCGTAGAACAGGGGGCCGCCCACGACGTCACCGACCTCGTGAAGCTGAAACACGAAGCTGGTGACGACACCGAAATTGCCGCCGCCGCCGCGCAAGGCCCAGAACAAATCTTCGTTCTGATAATCGCTTGCGGTGACCTGCCGGCCGTCGGCGAGAATGACATCGGCCGCCAGCAGGTTGTCGATGGAGAGACCGACGCCGCGGGTCAGGTAGCCGATGCCGCCGCCCAGCGTCAGGCCCCCTACGCCGGTCGTCGAGATGATCCCGCCGGGTGCGGCCAGACCGAAGGGATAGGTCGCGTGATCGATGTCACCTAACGTCGCGCCGCCCCCGACCCGGGCGATCTTCCTGACCGGGTCGACCCGCACATTGTTCATCCTCGACAGGTCGATGACCAGTCCGTCGTCCACCGTGCCGAATCCGGGAACGCTGTGGCCACCACCCCGAATTGCCAGGTCGAGGCCGCCCTCGCGGGCAGCACGGACCGCAGCCATCACGTCGGCCGAATCCACGCACCGGATGACGGCGCGGGGTCTGCGGTCGTGCATGGCATTGTAGACAGCGCGAGCGTCGTCGTAGTCAGAATCCGAGGGGGTGATGACACGCCCCCGTACCGTTTGGCTCAATGTCGTGATCGTGTCGCCCATTGGGTGCTCCTCCGCTCCGTTTCACCAAGGATGCGCGAAGGATGCGCCCTCGGGCGTTCCCGAAGCGTTCCCTCTCAACCGGATTCGCCCAGAAAGCCGGCTGCGGCCCGGAACGCCGGGAGATCATGGCCCGGCGGAAGGGTCTCGAGGAGGTCCCCAAGCTGCTCACGCAGTGTCTGATCGGGAAAGCGCCTGGCGAAGGCGTGGAGCGCCCGAAGCTTCAGCCAGCCCGCCCCTTGAGCGCTGGCGGTCTCGACGGCACTGCGCAAGGAAGCGGCGGCGGCTTCGGTTTCCCCGGTCCGATAAGCCAGCTCACCGTCGACGCGCCACAGCTCGGCCTCGAGATAGCGCTGGTTGCAACGGTGTGACCACGAGAGCCCCTCGCGTATGGCGGCCCGTCCCTGGCGGAAATCGCCGACCATGCCGCGAGCCCGGGCGAGAAGAAGGAGTGTGTAGGTCAGGTGAAGGGTCTCCCCTTCGGTACGGGAGCGTGCCACCGAGCGCACGATCTTCTCGATGCCACCAGCCGACCCCCCGCACACGTCCAGCCAGCCCCGAAGGGCCTCCACGACGACCATGAGGTAGCGGTCGGAAAAACGCTTCCATAGACGGTCGGCATCCGCGAGGAGCTCGGCGAGACGAGCGAGATCTTCGGATTCGGCCGCGATGATCGCCGCGTATGTGACGACGTAGCCCAAAGTCATCAGATGATCGAGATCGACGGCAATCTCGAGAGCAGAGCGGGCGGTATCCTCGGCCCGGCCGGCATCTCCCGCCCACAGCTCGACCCAGGCCAGCCTTACGAGACAAACGGCCTTCGGGTCCTGGGCGTACAACGCCAGATGCTCGTCGCGGTGGGACACGTCATAGGCTTGGATGGCGCCATCGAGATAGTGGCGGGCTCTGGCCAGATCGCCCCGCCAGAACGCGCTCACGCCGAGGAGATATCGGCCCTCTG
>CAYOKH010000099.1:0-5091 GCA_964404505.1 uncultured Azoarcus sp. | reverse complement strand
TCACGAAGGTCGCAATGCCGGCACGCTCTTCCTGCGCCAGGGTCTCGGCGAGCAGGCGATAGGCCTTCGTCGTGCTGCCATCGGGGACCAGAAAGTAGCCCCGCTCGAAATGGAGCGGGCTCAGCGCGTGCAAGTCAACGAAGTCTGCGAGGTCGATTTCGCGGGACTTCGCGGGATCAAGGGCCTCGAGTTCGTCGTCCTCGACGATGACGAAGCGATCCTTCTCAAATTCGTAGCCACGCACGAGGTCTTCGGCATCGAGTGCGTTGTCGTCGTCCGCGCCAAAGAAGCGACGCTCGAGGAAGCTGCCCTGCGCATCGACCATCCGCAGGCGCAGCGTCGTGCCGCGGGTCGCAGGGAACAGGCTCACGGGGACGCTCACGAGGCCGAAGGTCACGACCCCCGACCAGAACGGCTTCAAGGTCTCGGCTTGCTCAGCAGGTTCTTGTGCCATTGCCCGATCTCACGCGCTCTTGCGCACGGCCTCAAGGCTCGCCTGCAATGCGCGGCCCAGGTCGTCACTCGGTTTCTTCGTCGATGTCTTGACGAGCTTGAGGCGTGGTCCGCCCTTGGCTTTTGCCTCGACCATTTTCAGCACGCGGTTGCGATACGCATCGTGATAGCTGGCGAGGTCCAGGTCCGCTGCGAGCATGCCAATCAACTGCCGCGCCATGTCAAGCTCCTTCGGGTTCAGTGCCCCGCCACCGGGCGCCGCGAGACTTTCCAAGGCAACGACTTCGTCTGCATGCCGCATCGACATCAGCACCGGGTAACCAAGATGAAGGCGCAGGGCACCGATATACGCCTTGCCCCGCATCACCCAGCGCGCGAGGCCCTCCAACCCGCTGTCTTCGATGGCTGTGGCGAACGCGAAGTAAGGCGCGCTATTGCCATCGGGGCCGAGGTAGTACGGCCGGTCGTACCAGCGATGATCGATCTTGTCGGTGGGCAGGAACGCGACGATGTCGATGTCCCGCGAGGGTTCGGGGTCCAGCGCGTCGAGTTCGGACTTCTCGAGGATGGTTCGATCGCCGTTGTCGGCCACATAGGCCCGCCGCGTTTCGGCGTGCGGCACGATTTCGCCGGTCTCAGGATTGACCATGGCCTGGCGGACCGGCTGTTTATCCTTGCGGCTGAGGATGCGGAAACGGATGTTCCGATCCTCGATCGCGGAATACAGCTTCACGGGCACCTGGAGCTTGCCGCACTGGATCACCGCCTTCCAGATCGCGCGTGCTGCCATCACGATTCTCCCGAGGTGCCGTGACAGACGGGGCAGCGGGGAGCGCTGTCGATGCTGACGACCACGCATACCGCGCAGACGCTGGCGTCGCAGGCACTGCAATAGAGCATCGCTTCGACATGATGGGGCTGCTCGCACCAGGGACAGAGCGCCGGCCCGGGCGCCATCCACCAACCGACTGCCGTGCCGGGTGCGTTGTCCTTCTTGTGCGTCGTCACAGCCCCACCGCCTTGCGCATGCGGGCTGTGATGGCGACGCGGGCATCGTAGAAGTCACCCCATGGATCTTCCTTGAGCGCCGCAAGGCGCCGGCGCAGGTTCGCGACCGAGTAGCGATCCGGACGCAGCGATGACTTGAGTTCGTCCCAGCGCACCGGTACCGCCACCGGTGCCCCGGGCCTGGCCCGCGTAGAATAGCAGGCGACCGCGGTGGCCCCCCGCCCGTTACGCAGATAGTCGATGAAGATCTTGTCGCGCCGTTTCGACTTCGACAGCACTGTCGTCAGCCGGGAAGGAGCGTCGGCAGCATGCCGCTCGGAAACAGCCTTCGCGAAGGCCTTGACCCCCTCCCAGTCCGTCGTCGGACGGAGCGGCACGACCACGTGCAGACCCTTGCCGCCTGTCGTGCGCGCGAATGCAGTAAAACCGAGGCTCTCGAGGCGTTCTCGCAGCTCTCGGGTGACCCCAAGCACGTCCTGCCATCCCACGCCCGGCGATGGATCCAGATCGAACACCATCAGGTCCGGCCGCTCCAGATCCGTGATCTGGCTGCCGAACGGGTGGAACTCGAGCGCTCCCGACTGCACCAGTGCGATGACATGCGCGATCGACTGGACATAGGCATACGGTTTGACGCCCTTGCTCTGGCGAAAGCCCTGCCGCGGGACGTTACGTGCCTGGCTCGCGAGCAGATGCTTCTGGAAGAAGCATTCCTGGTGGCTGCCATCCGGGCAACGGACCAAAGAAAGCAGGCGATTGGCGAGCAGCGGCAGCAACCAGTCCTGGATGTCTGCATAGAAAGTGGCTATGTCGAGCTTGGTGAGGCCTAGATCCGGATAGACCACCCGCCCCGGATTCGTAATTCGAATACCCTCGACTACATCGTCGCTGACCGCGCGAGCCGGTGCGCGGGGCGTGGCGGGGCGCGACGCCTTGGGCGTTGCAACGGGCATGGCGATCTCCCTCGGGTTGCGGTCCTCGCGCACACCGCGAAACGTGGGATGGCGCAGGCGTCCCTCCTGGGTACGTTCACTGAACGCGACATCGACGACGAGCTGTGGCGTCACCCAGGTGACACCGCGCGCACCGGGCACCATGTCCGCGAAGGGCGACTCCGGCCGGCTGGCCTTGCGTAGCACCGCATGAAGTTGCGCGAGCTGCCTGGCGCTGAAGCCGGTGCCGACACGACCCCGGTAGTGCAGTGCGGAGCCGTCCCAGGTGCCAAGCAGCAACGCGCCGAAGCCCTTGCGCGAGCCGGACGGCCGGGTAAATCCGCCGACGACGAATTCGCCGTCCTGCGAGCATTTGAGTTTCAGCCACGCCTTGCTGCGCCGATTACTGTAACGGGCATCGGCGCGCTTTGCCACGGTGCCTTCCAGGCCGAGCTCGCAGGCCTGCTGGAAGAATTCCCGTCCGTGTCCCACGACGTGGTCGGAAAACTGGATCGCCGATCCCGTGACCCCGAGGCCGCTTTGCTGGAGCAGCCGTCGCAACGCAGCCTTGCGATCGAGGAGCGTGGCCGCGGTCAGATCGAAGCCATCCAGGTACATGAGGTCGAAGAGCTGCAGGATCAGGGAGCCGGTATCTTTCGACTTGATCACCCGTTGCAGTTGACCGAAGCTGGACGCGCCCTCGGGCCCCATGGCGACCATCTCGCCGTCGAGAATGGCCTCCTTCGCGGCGAGCGCTCCGAGCTCCCTTGCCTGCGCCGCGAAGCGCCCAGTCCAGTTGTGGCCGTTGCGTGAGAGCAACGCGACTTTGCGTCGAGCGAAACGAACGATCATCCGGTAACCGTCGAACTTGATTTCGTGCACCCAGTCGTCGCCGTCCGGCGCTGCTTCCGTTACGGTTGCGAGCTGGGGGGCGAAGCTTGCGGGCAAAGCCCGGCGGCGAGCACCGGGAATGTCGGCGGGAGATACCGGCGCGCCGTCGGTCGGCGCGGTCGCGGACCGATCGAAGGCGGCACCGCGGGCGATTTCCCTCATGTTCCTGCCGCTGTGGATGCTGCGGTCATGGGCCTGCGCAGCGCTGACGTCAGCGGTACCGCGTTTGATCAGAAGCCAGTTGTTCGCCGGCCTGCCGGGCCGGGCGCCGCTACGCACCAGTGTCCACGCCCCCTGCAACTTGCTTCCAGCGAGCGTAAAGTCGATGCGGTCGGCATTGCGCTTGCCGGTCACCGCCCAGCTGCCGGCATCCCAGAGCATCACGGTTCCACCGCCATACTGACCCTTGGGAATGGTGCCCTCGAACGCGCCGTACTCGATGGGATGATCCTCGACCTCGATCGCCAACCGCTTCTCGCCGCGCTTCAGGCTCGGGCCCTTGGGCAGCGCCCAGCTGCGCAGTACGCCGTCTTCCTCGAGGCGGAGATCGTAATGATCGTGACTCGCCGCGTGCCTGTGCATCACATAGCGCTGGCCGGGAGTAGACAAGGACGCATCGCCGGCCGGCTCCGCCGTGTGGTCGAAGTCGCGCTTGCGGCGGTAGGCCGTCAAGGCTTGTCGTGCGGCGATGGCCATGATTGCGAACCCGGTCTGCGGCGAAACTGCCGAGCGGTTTCGCTACGAAGTCATTCCGTCACGATAAGATAATCCGCACCTGGCCCCGAGCCTTCTGTGCGGTGGCTAACAGAAGCGTAGCGCGCGTCAGGAGGCTGGGACACCCAGTGTGCGGCGCCGTACAGTCAGGACTAGTGGAGAATGCAAGGCTGGAGCGAAGTCACGGAGTGTGATGACGGCACCGTGCCCGAGGACAACCCTTCGTGGACACTGAATCGCACATTCCCATGGAGTAGAATGCACCCATGAACATCATGCAAAAACCCGGTTTCCAAAGCGTCGTGCTGCCAATCGTGCCAGCCATCGCCCTGATGGCCGTGATTGCCGTGCTGGCCGGCTGCGAACGAGCCGAGCAGACCGCCGATTCTGCCAGGGACCAGCCACAGGTCGATCAGCCTGTAGGGGACGAGCAGCCACTAGGGCAGGTCACAGAGTTTGATGGTTTTACGCTCCGGGCCAATGTTATCCGTGCCGAGTTTCTGCCCGATGCGATGGCTCGAAAATACGGTATCGAGGTCGAACCCGATCTCGTCCTGCTGAATCTGGTCATTTTGGAGAAACGACCGGATAGACAGCCAGTGCCCGTCTCGGCCAAGGTGAACGCGCACTACGAAAGCCTGATCGGTCACGTCGAACTCATCGACATGCGCGCGGTCGAAGCAGACAGCCATGTATCCTACATTGGTACCCTGGACGCCAGCGACCAGCGGGTTTTTCGACTCGTCATCGAGGCGCAGCCTGCAGGCACCGACCAGCCACTGCAAATGAACTTCGAAGTGCAGCTCGATACCCCCGACATCGAATAAGCGCAATCATCACCATGGCAACCGGATGGGCCGGCGACGGCGCGGTACAGGACCAGATCGATGCATAGCCAGCTTCGCTGAGCCACCATTTTTCCCCGCTCGGTTCGTCAGCGCACGGACAGTCATCATCGGCGGAGGGATACTCGTCGCTGACAGCCGGTCACGGAGGGCCATCATGCAGCTGTGGCACGGCGCGCGGTTCTTCGAAACTCCGCTGCTGGAGACGTGCCATGTTTTTTCAGCGCGTAAAGACGCCCGGCCTGGGT
>CAYOKH010000098.1:0-5170 GCA_964404505.1 uncultured Azoarcus sp. | reverse complement strand
GACTGTGCGCTGGCGGGCCACGGTCGAGCGACCCCGGCCGGGCGGGCGTGCGACCGGACCGGACGATGAAGAAGTCATCGACTCGCCCTCGCCGGTCTGCAGGAAGGCGCGTTCCGCGCCATCGAGAACCAGGCACGTGAGCACGCCGGTCCTGTATGCGCCGGTATCGATGCCGATGCGATTGTGGCGCACGTCCGGAGTCGGTGAGATGCAATGACCATGCACGATCACCGCGCCATGGTCGTCGTCCGATTTCAGGAAGCGATTGCGGATCCATACCAGGTCGCGATCGCTTTGCGCGTCGAGCGCGACGCCGGGAAGGATTCCGGCATGCACGAACAGATAGCCACCTTCCCGATGACGGGTAGTGAGGCCGCGCAGGAAGCGCGCATGAGCCTCGGGCAGCGCGCCGGACAAGCGCTTTCCCAGGTGCGTCAGCGCCCGTTCGTCGTCTGCGGCGGACTCGTCGAAATCGATACCGTAGTGAACCAGCGCGTCCATTCCGCCGAAGGCAAGCCAGTGCCGGCCCGCCTTCAGGTCGCCTGCGAGGAAGCGGAGCAGCAGCTCCTCGTGATTGCCCTTGAGCGTAACGATCTGAAAGCCGTCGGGGCGCCATTCGATGACCTGATCGAGCACGCGGCGGCAGTCGACGCCGCGGCTGATGTAGTCGCCGAGGTAGATCACGGCGCGTCGTCGGGCCGGCCGCAGACGGGCGTCGCGTGCGATCCCGTGGTGGATCGCGGCGAGCAGGTCGCAGCGCCCGTGAATGTCGCCGATGGCGTAGAGCACGGCGCCGTCCGGCGTCATGGCGGGCGGCCGCAAGTTGGACGCGTACCGAATCATCGCGCTGGCTGCCGCAACCGGCCGTATACGCTGCCGGTCACAGCTGCGGCCGATTGACATGAAAGCGCCTGGCCTTCATGTCGAACCGTGGCAATGCATTGTGGCTGACATGATGCACGCGCGGGCGGAAGGACAGCAGCGTGTCGAGGCGCTCGGCGATCGAGAGGATGACCCCCGCGTCGGCGCCTTCGCACAGTTCGACCTCGACGTCCATTTCGTCCATGTGCCGGACGCGGCTGACGGTGATGCGGAATTCATCGACCTCGGCGAACTTGCGGATGATGTTCTCCACCCCGGCAGGAAAGACATTGACGCCGCGTACCGTGACCATGTCGTCGGCCCTGCCCAGAATGCCGCCTTCGAAGCGCATGAAGCCGCGTCCGCAGGCGCATGGCTCGAGGTTGATCTCGACCAGGTCGCCGGTGCGGTATCGAAGCAACGGAAAGCCCCATCGCCCCAGGTTGGTGATGACCAGTTCTCCGCGCTGGCCGGCCGCCACGGGGCTGCCGGTATCGGGATCCAGCACCTCGGCGATGAACTCGCTTTCGATGATGTGCGTCCCGCCGGGCTGCACCTCGCATTCGAAGGAATGGGCGCCGATCTCCGAGGCCCCGGCGTGATCGAAGCACTTGGCCGACCAGGCGCTTTCGATGCGCTTCTTGGTTGCCGGAATGTTCGCTCCCGGCTCGCCCGCATGCACTGTCGACTTGAGTGTGATGGACCTCATGTCGAAGCCGGTCTCGCGTGCGACTTCGGCCAGTCGCAGCGCGTACGTCGGCGTGCAACACAGAACGGTCGTGCCGGTATCGCGCATCAGTTCCAGTCTCTGAGCGGAGTCGCGCCCGCCGCCCGGAATCATCATCGCGCCGAGCTTGCGTGCACCCTCCATTGCAGCCCAGAAGCCGATGAATGGCCCGAAGGCAAAGGCCAGAAACACCCGGTCCGCGGCCGTCACCCCGGACCCGGCCAGTACATGCGCCCAGCATCGACCCCACCAGTCCCAGGATTCCGCGGTGTCGAGCACCTTGAGTGGAACGCCCGTGGTGCCCGAGGTCTGATGCAGCCGGACGTAGGATTCGACCGCATAGGTCAGGTTGGTCCCGAACGGGCCGATCTGTGCCTGATCGGCCATCAGCTCGCCTTTCGTCGTGAGCGGAAGGCGGGCAAGGTCGTCGAGCGAGCGGATGTCACCCGGTGCGGCGCCGGCGGTCTTCCACTTTGCCGTGTAGAAACGATTGCGGCCCCACAGCTCGGACATCATGCTCTGCAGCTTTTTCAACTGCAGTGCGGCCAGTTGTTCGCGGTCCAAGGTCTCGGTGGTCTGATCGAAGTACGACATCTTGTCAATCTCACGTGGTTGTGTGCGGCGTGCCGGGATATCTGCCTGAGCTGCTCATTCGCGCATTTCGCGGAACACCGCCTGCTCCATCGCGCGCATGGTTTCGCGCTGATCGGCGGGCCATTCGTAGGTGAAGGGCTTCGCCGTAACCCCCGGGAAGGACTGATCTCGCGCACCCATCACCTCGAGTTCGAACAAGGCCATGCATGCGGGCGAAGCCGCACTGATCCGTTCCTTGAGGAACCGTGTCGTACCCTTGACGAGAAACGCGAGGTCGTTCGGACCGATGATGTGCACCGCGGCTTGCGGGTTGCGCTGCAGGTTGGCATACGTGGAACCTCCCTCGTCGACGCCGATCCGCAGGCGCCCCGCATCCAGGGCGATCGCCCAGGAATAGGCGGAGGTGGGATAGCCGTCCGCGCCGCAGGTCAACACCAGTGCCGGGCTGCCGCGCTGCAGGTGCTCGAGGAGTTTTTCAGGGATGTAAGGTGTGATCGGGTGCATCGGTCATCTCCTCCTGTTGCGTGTGACGGGCTGGCGGCCCCATTGCCAAGGGGCCGTGACTTCATGAATGACACCGTGGAACCAGTGGTCCAGGGGCGTTCCGCACGGCGGACGCGGCTGGTTCGGGAGCTGCCCGGGCGCGACAAGGCGAATCTCGCTTGCGTCGTCGCCGGCGACCAGGTCGCCACCGGTCGAGTGTGCGCGGTAGGCGATGACCACCACCTTCACGTCGGCCTGTGAATAGACTCCGATCAGTCCATCGACGGCGATGTCCAGTCCCGTCTCTTCCCGGGCTTCACGGATCAGCGCCTCTTCGACGGACTCGCCGATCTCCACGTATCCGCCCGGAGGCGCCCAGTAGCCGCGAAGCGGATCCAGATTGCGCCGGATGAGCACCAGCATGCCCTCGTGTTCGATCAGCCCCAGCGCAACCGGAGCCGGGTTGTGGTAGGCGGTGTATGCGCAGGCCGGGCACTGCTCCCGGTCTTTTCCCTGAACGGAGGTGACGACAAGTTCTGTCTGGCACTGCGGGCAGTATTGCGGTGGCATGGTCGGTCTCCTGGCGGTCTCACGGCCGATCGATGGTGTGGGTGTGCGGGTGTGTGCCCCCGTGGTCGGGGGGCCCTTGCCCGGTCGAAGTTGCGCACTCGAAATTCACCCGGATGAACACTGTGTCACCGTCGGTGAGATCAAGTGCGTCACGGATGTTGACCGCTGCGATCAGTTCGAGCTTGTCGTCGGGATAGTCGGCGACTTCCGGGACAATTCCGGTGGCCGCGAGCTGCCCGTCGATGCTGACCGGGAAACACCGTGCGGCGCAGAATCCGGCTGCGGGCGTGAGGCCGATTCCCCGGCTGGATCGCATGCGCTGCCGTGCCTGCCGCCAGTGCGGGCCGCACATGCGCAGGTTGAACGTGCCGGGGCAGGGTGTGAACCCGAGCCTCGTGCGGCATTCGTCAAGCACCCAGTCGAGGGCCATGAAGTGGGTACCCTCGCCGAGCCCTGTGGTCACGATGCCGCGCAGTTCCGTCGCTTCGTTCATTTTCGGCGCCGGGCCTTCGTCCTCCGTGCTCACTTAGCCGGCCTTGGCAAGTTCGCGCTCTTCGTTGCCGGTCCAGCGCTTGAACAGGTCGAGTTCAAGGCCGAACTGGTCAAGCGCCTTGTTCACCGACTGGTTGATGATGTCGTCGAGCGTACGCGGACGGTGATAGAAGGCGGGCAGCGGGGGCACCAGCACCGCACCGGTCTCGGTCACTTGCGTCATGAGGCGCAGGTGACCCAGGTGCAGGGGGGTTTCCCGGATCATCAGCACGAGCTTGCGCCGCTCCTTGAGCGTAACGTCCGCTGCACGGATGAGCAGGTTGGTGTTGAACGAGTTGGCCAGCGCCGACATCGTCTTGATCGAGCAGGGGGCGATGACCATGCCGTCGTGCCTGAACGAGCCGCTGGAGATTGATGCCCCGACGTCGTTGATGTCGTGCATCTTGTAGGCAAGACTCTTGACGTCGCTGATCGAGAAATCGGTCTCGTAGACGATGGTCCGCTTTGCCGAGTCCGACATCACCAGATGGGTTTCCACGCCGATGCGCTGCAGCACCTCCAGGATCCGGATGCCGTAGATGGCGCCGCTGGCGCCGGAAATGCCGACCACGAGTCTCATTGCATGTCTCCGTCAGGACAATAGTTGCGCAATCACCGCGCGTGCCTTCTGCGCCGCGGCTGGTTCCAGCGTGACCTTGTCGAATTCCGGCCCCCCGCGGCGAGTAGCGTCGAAACCGATCTTCGAGCCGCCGCTCGCTGCCGACGGGTCGATGACATAGCCCTCGGCACCGTGGATGAGCACGGTGTCGCGCGCCGGCTGATAGCGCGTCGCCAGGGCCCAGCCAACTTCACGCAGGTCCCGGATATCGACATCGTCGTCGACCACGGTGACCGTCTTGAGACGGCGGTCCAGGTTCAGGGCCAGCATGATCAGCCGGCGCACTTCGGCCGGAGCGCAGCCGCGGGTCGCGATGACCGCGCTGAAACCGGCCGTGCCCGATGTCAGCTCCAGGTCCATGACGCCGGCGACGAGCTGCTGCAGCTGCCCGAGCAGCTCCGTACCCGAGGCGAGCGAAAGCAGGGTGTCGACGTCGCCGGACCACGGGCACAGGCCCGGATAGATGCAGTCGCGCCGATGGGTGACGGCGGTCACCTCGATGACCGGGCTCACGTTGGAAAAGTAGTAGCCGGTGTTCTCGCCGAATGGTCCTTCGGGTTCGCGCACACTTGGCAGCACGCGGCCTTCGATGACGATCTCGGCGCGGGCAGGCACGTCCACGTTGACCGTCTCGCCGCGGACCACTTCGACCGGTTGGCCGCGCAGCGCGCCGGCAATTTCCATCTTGTCAGGGCCCAGCGGGCCGACCTTGACCACCGAGGCCAGCAGCGTTGCCGGCTCAAGGCCCAGCGCGACGGCGATTTCGAGCGGCTCGCCGGCCGCCT
>CAYOKH010000097.1:0-5223 GCA_964404505.1 uncultured Azoarcus sp. | reverse complement strand
GTCTGGGCTATCTGCGTGACCAGCGCCTGGGCGTAGCGGAGCAGCAACTTGTGCAATGCGCCACTGCGCCGTCCTCCGACGCGATTGAATTCTTCCTTCAGAATCTGCCCCGCAAGCCGGTAGGCGTGCCCGGCACTTTGCACTACGGCCCGGCTGGGGGTGGTTTCGCCCCCCATGAGCAGTGACATCCCGACCATCCCATCCCTGCCGACCACCGCGAACTCGGCCGAGGCACCGTCCTCGAGCACGTAGAGCAGCGAGACGACTGCATCCGTGGGGAAGTAGACGTGGTGCATCTGGATGCCCGAGTCGTAAAGCGTCGCGCCCAGCGGCAGCGAAACCAGCTCCAGATCGGCATCAAGACGCGCGCGGTCCGGCTCGGGCAGGGCAGCCAGAAGCTGGTTCTGTTGCGGGTCGGTCGAAGAGGGCACGGGCGATCGTCCTGTCATGGCCAAGAGCAAACCAACCCATCCGCGCGGATGAATTGAGGAACATACACATCGTGAGATTAACAGGACCCTGCAATCCGCCCGCATGCGAATTGCAACGTTCTGTTAAGCCCAGGCGCCTCCGGTCCGGCTATGCCGCCTGAATCGCCATCAATCAATTCATGCTAGTCCAGTGTGCGGATACGAACCATGTCCACGCGAAGCACGTTTGATTTAGATCAAAACAATTCGCGGATTTACCGAGCTGCAGTACGCGAGCATGAGCAGCGAGGCGTTTCCAGTTCTGAAGCGGACAGACGGGTGCTAACCATAAATCCCAATGCATCTCACATGCGGTGCGGATTACTCCGCGGCTGAGCGTCGGCGCAAGGTGCGTTGCGCTATGGCATACATGAATGCGTAGGCCAACTGCCACGTCAGGGCCGGTGTGCGGCGTCCTACCAAGCAATTCGCTTCCTGCGCCGGCCCGGTGCATTCGGCACATTCGCCTGAGCGCAGCCCCGTGCTATTACTCCCGTGTCGCGCACTGGCCATGCAACTGGTGCTCCGTCCCCGCCACCCGGAGAGGATCGGCCCGCGTCATGGGTGCCGCTGAGGACTTGCGTCAGTGGAGCAAACAGCTCGTTCTGGCAAGAAGCGTAAAGCCATCCAGGCCGAACTCGCCTGACAGATCCAGGCCAAACAGGTGCAGCCAGTTGTCCTGCGCGGCATAGGCCAGCTTTTCGCGTGCCTGAGCACATTCGCTACGCAGGCCAGCAATGTTCTGTATGTGGTGGACCAGTTCATGGACCAGGACCGAAAGGTCGGCCGGCGTTTCGCCTGTCCAGCTCTGCTCCAGGAATATGGTGCGCGTGTCATCGCTGTAAACCGCCACGATCTCGCGCACTTCGTGCGCCGTTGTCGCATGTTCTCGTATCCCGGTCGTGTCGGCCTGCCGGGTGAACGAGTCCACATCATGGTATCGGGCAATGAGTTCTTCAGCCGTGACGAACTCTATCCGTGGATGCTCGAGTATTGCCGGGAGCCCGAAATTGGCCGAGAGCCAAAGCACGATCAGTGTCATCAGCGCGTTCATGAGCGTCTCCTGTGGGCAGGCGACTGCATCGAGCGTGACACCAACGGGCACCACCGAAAACTCGATCCGAATCGCCTGCGACCGGTCGTCCCGACTGCAGGAGCGACAATCCCCTATGGTCGTATTAAAGGCCACATTTATGTCTTGGTCCACTTTTTTTACCAATAACCGAATATGGTTAGACGTTGGACTTTGCGCCCATGGTTGGCTAGACTGACCCGGTGGTCCCATGGTGCCCGCCCGTTTCGGCCACTCTGGCGGCGGTCGGCCGAAGGGGCATGCTCACGAGGCGGTCACTCAGGCAGGTACGCAGGATGAAGCCAACTGTCCAATTCGCGAAGGTCGCCGACGCGATCGCTGCCCATCTCGAGCGGCTGATCCTCGAGGGTGCACTGCGACCCGGCGAAAGGCTTGCGTCCGAGCGCGAACTGGCTGAAAGGCTCGACGTTTCGCGCCCTTCGCTGCGTGATGCGCTCGACATACTGGCGCGCAAGGGGCTGCTCGTGCGCACACGCGGCGGCACGGCAGTGACGGATTTCATGACGCCGATCGCCGACCCGCTGATGGCGTTACTGCGCGACAACAACGACAGGAATCGCCTCACCCTCGAGTACTACGAGTTCCGCCATCCTGTCGAATCGCGCGCAACTGCCCTCGCTGCCGCGCGCGCAACCCCGCCGGAGCGCGACGCGATACGCGCATGCATGGACAGGATGATCAAGGCCCACGAACTGGAGGATCCCACCGAGGAAGCCGACATAGACGCCGATCTGCATGTGCTGATCTACGAGGCGGCCCACAACGTCGTCATGCTTCACGTCATGCGCTCGTTCTCGACGATGCAGCGACAAGGCATCTTCTTCGTGCGCCAACAGTTCTACGGCCGTCCCGGAGTGCGCGAGGCGCTGCTGGCGCAGCATCTGGCGATCGCGGAGGCGGTCGTCTCCAGCAATGTGGCGGCGGCAGAGCAGGCCGCCGCGAAGCACATCCAGTTCCATCTCGACGCGTTCGAGGAGATCCGGCAGGAAGAAAAGCGTCTCGAGGCGGCGTTGCTGCGCGTCGGACGCGACGAGTTGCTTTCCCGCTGATCGTCTCATGCTCGCCTGTCCGCCGATGGCGCAAGCGCGACTGCCGCAGTCCGCACCGTGCAGGCGCCAACGGCTGCACCGGCCGGCTTGCCTGCTCATCCTCGAATCGGTGAGCGACTCGAGGAGTTCGGTCCGCGCGAGGTACGTCGAATGCCGGTGTTCGGGTGCAAGACGCGGAGCCCGGCAGCACCAGCACCGTCCTTGTCGGGATGGAAGGTGGCCGCGCTCAGGAACCCCATCGTTCGTGCAGCTTTTCGATGTTCCTGCTGTGGGTGATGATCATCACCTCGTCGCCCCGCTTGAGTTTGCTGTCCGGCTCCGGCAGGGTGAATCGCTCGTCCCGGTAGAAGAACATAAGTCGACTGTCCTCCGGAAGATCGAGTTCATTGATGGGTTTCTCGTCCTGTTCGCGCGCGACGAAGGAAAACACCCGGGCTTCGTCCTTGACCAGTGCGATGATCTCCATGTGGTCCCGGCCTTCGAACATGTCCGCAAGGAAACGGCCAGTCGTCCGCGCCGGAATGATCAGGTCCTTGAGGCCGAGTTCCAGGCACAGGTGCTCGAACTCGGGGTCATCGATCTTCGGGACGACGCGACCGTACCCGAGGGAACGGCCGGCAAGGCTCGCCAGGATATTCGTCTGGTCGTTTCCGGTGAGGCAGAACAGGAAGTCGGTCCCTGAAGGATCGGCTTCGCGCAGCAGCGCCGGCTTGCTTCCGTCGCCGTGCAGGAACCCGCAGTCGAGTTCTTCCGCAAGCGCCTCGATGTGCTCCTTGTTCCAATCGATCATCACCACATCGTGACCACTCTTGATCAGACGCCGCGCCGTCATCACCGCCAGCGAGCCCGCACCCACGAACACCGCCCTCATAATGCCTCCGATCGCTTGCCGAACCATGTGTTCGGATCAATCACCACCAGCAGCGCAAGGATTTCCACGCGGCCCGCCAACATGTCAAGGCACAGTATGACCTTCAACAACGGTTCCAGATCCGGTCGCGCAATGCCCGTCGACAGGCCGACCGTGCCGGTTGCGGAAACCACCTCGAACAACGAATTCAGGGCCGGGTAGCCGTGGGCCACGAATGCCAGCCACGACAGGAAAACCAGCAGCGCAAACAACAACATGAGCAACGTGGCACGCCACAGGTCTTCGTCATCGACCCGGCGCCCGCCGAGTCGCGCATCGATGACAGCATGGCGCGCTGCGGCCGCACGCGCCAGTACGAGATGCAGCAGCCGCAGGAAAAGCAATAGCCGCAGCAACTTGAAACCCCCCGCAGTGGAGCCGACGCTACCGCCCACCAGCATCGAGCCGACCATGGCGAGCTTGGAGGCGTCGTCGAGGTCGTCGATGGCGAACGTGGAGAACCCTGTCGTGCTCTGGGCGCTCATGCCCAGCATCAGCGCATCCAGCCATCCGCCGTTGCCCACCGGCATCCACAGAAAAAGCAGTGCGCCGAGTATCAGGGTGGTGACCACCAGCGCACGCAACTCCAGGTCCTGAAGCAGGGCACCCGGACCCTTCGCCCAAGTGCGGTGGTAAAGGGAGAACGATATCGCCCCCAGCCACGAAAAGAGCATGAGCACCGCGATCGTCAGGGAATCCAGACGCGCCAGGCTGTCATCGAAGGTGGAGAAGCCGCCCGTCGACACCGCGCTCAGGCTGTGCACCAGCGCGATGAAGCCGTCGCCGCCAGCCAGCCACGCGCCGAGCACCGCGCCCGCAGTAAGAATGCCGTACACCACAACGATGCGCCGCGCGTAGGTCCGCGTGGTAGAGACCAGGGTCTCGCCGGTGGCCTCCGTATCCATCAGCCGCCGCGCGGCAACGCCGTTGTGCATGAAGAGCGCCAGCGACAGGATCACGATCCCCAATCCGCCATACCATTGCATCCAGGCGCGAGCGAACAGGAACGAGCGCGGCTTGTCCTCCACCGAGGCTGCAGTGGTAAGGCCCGTGGTGGTGACCCCGGAGACCGCCTCGAACCACCCGTCCAGCCAGGACTCGCTCGTCACGCCCAGCGGGTAGCTCATCGCGAGCGAGCCGATAACGAACACCAGCACCACCACCACGAGGGCCTCGTTCAACTGCAAGTGCTCGGGAGCACTCACGCGCGCCAGCGGGAGCGCCGCCGCCAGCAGTACGATCACGACGACTGCATAGGGCCCGGCCAACTCGGACTCGCCGAGCACCATGGCCGCAGCGAATGGGACACTGTTCAGCACCGCAAGCACCACGCCGAGCATGCCAAGGTACTTCAACAGTACCCGCCCGCGCACCGCATAGCGCAAGGTCTCGATTTGTCTGGCCGTCATGGGTGCTTCGCCGAGTTCGCGGGTCGGTCAGGGGTCGGCCAGGAAATTCCAGGCTACCCGACGCTCTCCACCGTGTGGGCAGTCGACGATATCGATCATACAGCGCTGCGCGCTCGGGCACGCGCTGGCCGACCGGTCCTTCGCCGACCGTCTTGACGCGAGAACGACACGGCCCGGTAAGCCGCTCGACGCGCCGCGGAGCAGCGGCAGTGCGCCCCGGTGCGAAACGCGACGGGCGCAGCCGTTACGAGCCCAGTCCGAGCGCGGCCCGCAGCTGTCGCGCCGTGTAGGG
>CAYOKH010000096.1:0-5401 GCA_964404505.1 uncultured Azoarcus sp. | reverse complement strand
GCCTTCTTCAAGGCCTTGCTCTTCCTTGCCGCCGGCTCGGTGATCATGGCCATGCACCACGAACAGGACATCCGCAAGATGGGCGGCCTGCGCCGCTACCTGCCGATCACCTGGATCACCTCGCTGATCGGTTCGCTCGCGCTGATCGGCTTCCCGCTGTTTTCCGGCTTCTATTCCAAGGACTCGATCATCGAGGCCGTGCACGCGGCCACCATTCCGGGAGCCGGCTATGCGCTGGTGTGCGTGCTGCTCGGCGTGTTCGTGACCGCCTTCTACTCCTTCCGCATGTACTTCCTGGTGTTCCACGGCGCGGAGCGCTTCGGCAAGTCGCATCACGGCCCTCACGGCGACCAGAACGACGAGGATCCTGCGGCGAACCACCACCACGGGCTGGCGCCGGGTGAGAAGCCGCACGAGTCGCCGTGGGTGGTGACCGTGCCACTTATTCTGCTTGCGATTCCGTCCGTGCTGATCGGCCTGTTCACCATCGAGCCGGTGCTGTTTGGCGCATGGTTCAACAGCTCCGTCTTCGTTGCCGACCACCATGTGGGTCTGTCGCAGCTCGAGGCCTCGTTTACCGGGGCGCTTGCCATGGCGTTGCACGGCCTGCAGACGGCACCGTTCTGGCTTGCCATGGGTGGCGTGGGGCTGGCGTGGTTGTTCTATGTGGCGCGTCCCGGCATGCCGGCCGCGCTCCAGCGCCGCTTTCGGCCGATCCATACGCTGCTCGAGAACAAGTACTACTTCGATCGCTTCAACGAGATCGTCTTCGCCGGAGGTTCGCGCCTGCTCGGCGGGGGCCTGTGGAAGGGTGGCGACCGCGCGCTGATCGACGGTCTGGCGGTGAATGGTTCTGCCCGGATGGTCGGCTGGGTCGCCCAACTGTCCAGGCTTTTCCAGAGCGGACACCTGTATCAGTACGCATTTGCAATGATCATCGGCGTGTTCGTGATGCTGACCTTCTGGTTCAACATCGGCTGAGCCGGCATGATCGACGACTGAATACCGACAAACAATCGCGCGCCCCGGTGGCGCACTGAACGGAAAGCAACAATGACGGGTATGCCACTCCTCAGCCTCGCGATCTGGATTCCGATCCTGGGCGGACTGCTTGTGCTGGCCACGGGTTCGGACCGGAACGCGCCAATGGCGCGTGGCATCGCTCTGACCGCTGCGATTACGGGCTTCGTCGTCACGATACCGTTGTTCGTTCTCTTCGATACCGGCACCAGCGCGATGCAGTTCTCCGAGTTCGCGCCGTGGATTCCGCGCTTCAACATCAACTATCACCTCGGCGTCGATGGCATCTCGATGCTGTTCGTCCTCCTCAATGCCCTGATTACCATCATCGTCGTCGTGGCGGGGTGGCAGGTGATCCAGGACAAGGTCGCACAGTACCTGGCTGCGTTCCTGATCATGTCGGGTCTGATGAACGGGATCTTCTCGGCACTCGACGGCGTGCTCTTCTATGTCTTCTTCGAGGCCTCGCTGATCCCGCTCTACCTGATCATCGGCATCTGGGGCGGGGCCGACCGGGTCTATGCGGCGATCAAGTTCTTCCTCTTCACGCTCGTAGGCTCGCTGCTGATGCTGGTCGCGCTGCTGTATCTGTTCATGGAGGCGGGGGGCAGCTTCAGCATTCTGCAGTGGCACCAGCTGCCGCTCGGCATGACCCCGCAGACCCTCGTCTTCTGGGCCTTCCTCATCGCGTTCGCGGTGAAGGTCCCGATGTGGCCGGTACATACCTGGTTGCCCGACGCCCACGTCGAGGCGCCCACCGGCGGATCGGTCGTGCTGGCGGCGATCGCACTCAAACTCGGCGCCTACGGGTTCCTGCGCTTCTCGCTACCCATCGTGCCCGACGCCGCGCACGCGATGGCACCGCTGATGATCACGCTGTCGCTGATCGCGGTGGTGTATATCGGCTTCGTCGCGCTGGTACAGACCGACATGAAGAAGCTGGTGGCGTATTCGTCGATCGCACACATGGGCTTCGTGACCCTCGGATTCTTCATGTTCAACAGCCTCGGTATCGAGGGTGCGCTGGTGCAGATGATCTCCCACGGATTCGTCTCGGGCGCGATGTTCCTGTGCATCGGGGTGCTCTACGACCGCATGCATTCGCGCAACATCGCCGACTACGGCGGCGTCGTGCGGACGATGCCCAAGTTCGCCGCGTTCTTCATGCTGTTCGCGATGGCCAACGCAGGCCTTCCCGGCACGAGCGGCTTCGTCGGCGAGTTCATGGTGATCCTCGGAGCGGTCCAGTTCAATTTCTGGGTGGCATTCCTCGCAGCGAGCACGCTGATCCTCGGTGCGGCCTATACCTTGTGGATGTACAAGCGGGTGGTGTTCGGTGCTGTCACCAACGATCACGTGGCGCAGTTGCAGGACATCAACGGGCGCGAGGTTGCGTTCCTCGCGATCCTCGCGCTGTGCGTGCTCGCGATGGGCGTGTACCCGTTCCCCTTTACCGAGGTGATGCATGCCTCGGTTAACGAACTCCTGCGGCATGTCGCCGTGAGCAAGCTCTGAACGAGCGGCTGAGACACTTTACCGGACTGGTCAGAAGATGAACTTTGTGGTCCCCGACTTGTACCCCGCAGCGGCCGAGATCTTCGTCGCCGTGATGGCTCTCGTGATCATGCTGGCAACAACGTTTGCGCGCAGGATCGGACGCAGTCTTGCCTACTTCCTGACCCAGGCGACCCTGATCGTCGCGGCGCTGATCACGGTCGTCACAATGGACGGGCAGGTGACGCTGACTTTCAGCGGCATGTTCGTGGCGGACCTGATGGGGGATCTGCTCAAGCTCCTGATCTATTTCGCGGTCGCGGTTGGCCTCCTGTACGGCCGCGGCTACCTCACCGACCGCAACATGGACAGGCCCGAGTACTTTCTGCTCGCCCTACTGATGACGCTGGGCATGATGGTCATGGTGACCGCCAACCACATGCTGTCGCTGTACATGGGCCTCGAGATGATGTCGCTGTCGCTCTATGCGATGGTCGCGTTCGATCGCGAGTCGGCGCGTTCGACCGAGGCCGCGATGAAGTATTTCGTGCTCGGCGCGCTCGCCTCGGGCCTGCTGCTGTATGGCATGTCGATGGTTTACGGAGCTACCGGCAGCATGGAGTTCTCCGGGATCGCCCAGGCGATCTACCACCAGTCCGCGAACAAGACCGTGCTCCTGTTCGGCCTCGTGTTCGTGATGGGGGGGCTGGCGTTCAAGCTCGGCGTGGTGCCGTTCCACATGTGGGTCCCGGACGTGTACCACGGCGCGCCGACCGCGGTCACACTCATGATCGCGACTGCGCCCAAGCTCGCCGCGTTCGCAATGGCCATGCGCCTGCTCGTATATGGCATGTTCGAACTGGCCGAACACTGGCAGTCGATGCTGATGTTCCTTGCCGTGCTGTCGATCGTTCTCGGCAACATCGCCGCGATCGCGCAGACCAACATCAAGCGCATGCTCGCGTATTCGGGCATCGCGCACATGGGCTTCGTGCTGCTCGGGCTCCTGTCGGGGGTTGTCGACGGAGACCGCAATTTCGCGCTCAATGCCTACAGTTCGGCGATGTTCTATGCCGTTTCCTACGTGATCATGAGTCTTGCCGCGTTCGGCATGGTGATCCTGCTTTCGCGCGCCGGCTTCGAGGCCGAGAACATCGAGGATTTCAAGGGCCTGAACAGACGCAGCCCCTGGTTCGCCGCGATGATGATGATCATCATGTTCTCCATGGCCGGGGTGCCGTTCTTCATCGGCTTCTTCGCCAAGCTGTCGGTGCTGCAGGCGGTCGTCGCCGCCGGGCATATCTGGCTTGCGGTCGTCGCGGTGCTGATGTCGGTGATCGGGGCCTACTACTATCTGCGCGTGGTCAAGGTCATGTACTTCGACGAGTCCGAAGACACCGCGCCGATCCACGCGCCGGCCGATGTGCGCATCATGCTCTCGGCCAACGGCCTGGCGATAGCCGGACTGGGGCTCATGCCGCAGGGATTGATGTCGGTCTGCGCCTACGCCCTCATCGCCTCCTTGTAGGGCAGCAGGCCGCGCAGGCGGGTGAGGGGAGAGATCCATGGACGACGCCGACAAGGACCCGCTGGAAGAGATCGAGCTCGAGTCCGAGGCGGTATTCCAGGGTGTGCTGCTCGACGTGCGGCGCGATCGCGTGCGCCTGCCGGACGGCAAGGAGGCCATGCGGGAATATGTACGCCACCCCGGCGCCGTGGTCGTAGTCGCCGTGCTGCCGGACGGCGGCCTGGTCTTCGAGCGCCAGTACCGCTACCCGCTGCGCAAGGCCTTCCTGGAACTGCCCGCCGGCAAGATCGACCCCGGTGAGGACATTCTCGAATGTGCGCGTCGCGAACTGCGTGAGGAAACCGGCTACGTCGCGGAGAAGTGGGAACACCTCGGCGTGATGCACCCGTGCGTCGGCTATTCCAACGAACGCATCGAGATCTTCCTGGCCCGCGAACTCGACCATGTCGGCGCCTCGCTCGACGAGGAGGAATTCCTCGAAGTTCACACACTGGACATCGGCGATGCCGAACGCGCCGTCCACGACGGCCGCATTACCGACGGTAAGACCATCACAGCACTGTTCCTGGCCTTGCGGCGCTTGGCGACCTGAGCGCATGACTGCGCGCCCGGCTTCCGGGTCGTTCTCATCGGTCAGGCAGCGTGTCCCGTACCGCCACCGCGCAAGTGCTTCATCATGTCAAAGTGCGCGATGCCATCCCACAGCGCGACGATAAACACGAGGGCACCGACGATCACGGCATTGGCAGTTGCTCTTGCATCACCCCTTGTCTCGTGAACAGGTTGTTGAACAAGCTGTCGTGTTTCAGTGCTTCCGTGATCCCGTCACCCTTCGACGCCGTGTGGAACCTGTGAGGAGGCGCCCCGCGATTTCGGTCCCGGGCGGTTCCGTGACGCCGGACGACCTGGTTCCGTGTATTCGTGCTCATGCGTGGCTTGAACGACGCCACAGCCTCTGCAGCCAGACATGAGCGCAGTAGGCTGCCGCGACGAGGTAGATGAGTCCGCCGGGCACCCACATGATCAGGCCGGCCAGTTGCTGGTCGGGGAGATCGATCGCGTCACCGTAGAGGGGCGCTTTCGCGAAAGTCAGCAGGGCGCCGAGCAGTCCGGTGTGCATCAGCGTGATCAGCAGTGCGAGCATTGCGCGCCCGCGGTTGGGCGGGCTGGCGCGCAACACCGCCCACCAGAAGATCCCGGCGCTGAGCAGGAAGCAGGCGTGTTCGAGCGCATGCCACCACGGGTCCTCGACAGCCAGCATGTAGGGGCCCGGTGCATGCCAGAACCAGATCATCGCGGCGTGAACCGCCGTCATCGTCAGCGGCAGGCGCGCCGCGATGAGCGGCCACAGCCACAGCC
>CAYOKH010000095.1:0-5646 GCA_964404505.1 uncultured Azoarcus sp. | reverse complement strand
GCAGCGCACCAGGGCTTCGCCTTCAGTCAGGGAGGTGAGGAAGATGATCGGCACACGTGCCGACAGCGCGCGCAGTTCGGCACACAGCGTAAATCCGCCCTCGGGTTCGTCGCCGAGTCCGATGTCGATGATCGCCAGGTCCGGCAGGCGGCTGCGGAACGCCGCCAGCGCCTCCGGCCGGTCGGCATGGGCCGCCACATCGTAGCCCTGACGCGCCAGCGCCTCCGCGTAGTTGGCGCGGATCGCGGCTTCATCCTCCACGATGGCAATTCGGCGTCCCATGGCTGTCGGCAATACCCGGTCACTGGCGGACTATATCATCGCGGGCAGTGTGCGGCAGCGACCGGTACAGGTGCCATTTTTCTGTCACATTTGGTCAGTGCTTCTCCAGATTTCCAGCGCTGCGGCGCCCGCATCCCGGTATCAAATGCAGTCATGCACAACCGTATGGAGAACATCATGCAGGCAGGCACCACCACCGGACAGGAAAACGACCGACACTTCGCGCTCGATCTGCTCGGCCTGATCGCTCGCGTAATTGTCGCCGCGCTCGCGGTCAACATCGTCTTCGGCGCATTCGTCCTGCTGCTCGCCGGTCAGGCCCAGGCCGCGGCCGCGCCCGGCAACGAACCGACACGACCATGCGCAGTCGATCGCGCGGCGCTTCCGCACGAACTCAAGCTCGCCATCGTTCATCGATTGGGCAGCCCGGCACCAATCGCCCTTGTCAGGACGTACTGAGATGCCATCCGCAAGCACGTGCCGTAGCTGCCGCAGCAAGGACTTCCTCGGAGTCGAGTGCGCCTGGCCCGCTACCGATTGCCTCGCAGCCAGTCACACCCGGCGCAGACTACGCCTCAAGTGGTCGCTGCGGGCCTTGCTGCTGACAACCGTCATCGCACTCATCACGGGCGCGTGGCGGTTTCTGGGCTGAAGCCCGGCAGCTACGCACCCTTCGGCCACAGCACCATCTGGGTGCACCGGAACATCGCAAGCGCACGCCCGCTCGATTCGTCGCTGACCTCCGCGTCCCACACCTGCGTCGTACGGCCGGCATGGGCGGGACGGGCGACGCAGGCGATCGCGCCAGCGCGCAAGGTGCCGAGGAAATTGCTTTTCAGCTCGATCGTGGTGAAGGACTGCGCCCCCTCGGGCAGGTGCGCAATCGTGCCGAGCCCGGCCGTAGTATCGGCCAGCGCAATGATCGTCGCGGCGTGGAGGAAGCCGTTCGTTGCCATGAACTCCGGCCGGAGGGCGAGGCGGCTGGTCAGCAGACCCGGCTCGAGCGATGTGATCTCGATGCCGAACAGACTCGGAAGGTGACCCGCATTGCGCTCGCGCAAGTCCTCGAGGCTGGCGGCGGGATGGAGCTTGAATTTGCTGGCTGACGGCATGGACATTCCTTCTGCGATGCAGCGACGTGCAAGTATACGACGAGCTCGCCACCTGTGCCGTGCAGGTCAGGAACGGACGGACGGCGCCTCGGCCAGACGCCTGCTCACCATCGGAATCCGCGCGAGCACGGCGATCGCGACAAGAGCAAAGAAGAGACGCGCCCACAGGATCCCCGAAAGGTCGGCGCCGAGGAGCACGATCAGGAGCGTGTCCTCGATCACGCTGTGGCACAGCCCGAGAAAAGCCATCGCCAGGAAGATGTCGCGCCGGTTCAGCACGCCGGCACGGGCTTCGCGGATCAGCAGACCGGCGCCGAAACTCAGGCCCAGCGTGGCCCCGATGATGGTGATGTTGCCGGCCTCCTTGCCGATCCCGATGAGATCGAGGACCGGTGCGAGCAGGGCATGCATCAGGCGCTCGATGCCGAGAATCCGCAACAGGCGCAGCGAGGCCATCAGGGCCGCGATGACGACGAGGATCCAGCCAAGCATGCGCAGCTGATCGAGCGCCCACGCGAGGAGCCCGGATTCGAGCGCCTCCGGCTCCCACAGCAGCCGGCTCGGCATCTGCAACCAGCCACCCGCCGAATATGCCAGGTTGAGCAGCATCCCGAGTAACAGTGCGCCCCCGATGCGGATCGTCAGCGTCGCCCGCCAGCTCACCCCCACCGTCCGCGCGACGGCGCCCTCGACCGGCAGGGAATGCGCCACCAGGATCATCGTTCCGAGCACCGTGACCTGCGCCACGGTGAGCGGTTCGTGGGCCGCGATGCCGGCGAAAACGATCATTGCGGTGTAGATATTGGCCAGCATCGCCGCAGCCCAGACGATTCCCATCGTGTCCGGCAACCCCGCGAGCTGCATCGCCGGCGACAGCAGCCATGCCAGCCACCGGGTACCCCCGACCATGTCGAGCGCCTTCACCACGATCAGCGCGGGCACCATGACCTTGAGCAGGGTCGCGTAGACCGACAGGACCTCGAGACCGAACTTCCCCAACTTCGAACGGGCGAGATACGAGCTGTGGAACGTCATCAAACAGTCACCGGAAACGACTCAGTGATTTGCATTCTAGGGCCATAGCGGTGAATAATTTCCTCCAAAAGAGGGCAGGATTTTCATAAACTTCGTTTATGAGGCATTGACCTTCGCATTAATTAACCGGCAGACACCATGACCCTCGATCGTCTCGACCGCCGCCTCCTCACCCTGCTGCAGCAGACCTGCGGCCTGACCAATCTCGCCCTGGCCGAACGGGTCGGCCTGTCGCCGCCGGCCTGCCTGAAGCGGGTGAAGCGTCTCCGGACTCGGGGCTACATCGCGAGAGAAGTGGCGATCCTGGCCCCGCAAAAGCTGGGCCCGCTGCTGCACATCGTCGTCGAGGTGCAGATGGAACGCGACCGCAAGGACTTGTACCAGCAGTTCCTCAGACGGGTTCAGGCGGCCCCCGCGGTCAAGCAGTGCTACCAGGTTACCGGCGAAGTCGACTTCGTCCTCATCGTCGTCGTCCGTGACATGGACGCCTATGACCGATTCTGTGACGAAGTCCTTTATGCCGACCCGAACATGCGCAAGTTCAGGACGATGATCTCGCGCTTCCGCAACAAGTTCGATACCGCGATCGATGTGGGGGAGCCCTGATCGCCTGCAGTCATCAATGCGACCGCAGTGACCGCGCGACGTTACGACGCGCGCCAGCGCTGATCGAATTCGAGGCGCCCGCGTGTGTCGGGAATGATGCCCCGGGACAACGAATCGGCATGAACCAGTATGTGCTCCAATGCAGCCTCCGAGGGCGAGTCCGCCCCTCAACCGCCTGCGCGCCTGGCGAGGAACCGGTCCAGCTGATTCGCAAACGCCTTGCGGTCGCTCTGGGCGAACGCCGCCGGACCACCCGTATCTATGCCGCTCGATCGCAGCGTGTCCATGAAATCCCTCATGTTGAGCAGCGATCCGATGTTTTCCGCCGAGTAGAGCTCACCGCGCGGATTGAGAGCATGGGCCCCCTTCCCGATCGCCTCCGCCGCCAGCGGAATGTCGCTCGTGATCACAAGGTCTCCGCTCTCGAGCCTGCGGACGATCTCGTTGTCCGCCACGTCGAACCCGGATGGCACCTGAACCACCTTGATGAACGGCGAAGGCGGGACCCGCACGAACTGATTCGCGACCAGCGTCACTTGCAAGCCCGTGCGCACTGCGGCTCTGAACAGAATTTCCTTGATCACGACAGGGCACGCATCCGCGTCCACCCAGATCTTCATATCGGGCCGCCCGCGCCACATGCCTGCGGACCATGCAGGGGGATAGACTGGCAAGTGAGTATCATTCGGGATCGATTCGGGGCGAGCAGTCTGCGCATGTTCAAGAAGTCCGCACCATACTACGACAGAGTCTACCGATTTCTCGACTGCGAAGCGGGCGCGCGGACCCCGCGCTCGCTGATCGACGCGTAGCTTCCGCAGGCAAGGACGCTGCTCGACGTGACTTACCACGACCAGGCCCAGTTTCCCGGGCACAGGTACGGGCTCTTTATCGTCAGCCGGCCGGGCCAGGACGCACCGCGCCCCGTTCCGCAGGTGGCGAACTGCCGCCGTACACCTCGTTGCGGGGCAAGGGCGTGTTCCCGTTCACCCCGGAGTCACCGACCGGCTCCGCTGTTCGACGCCAGAATCGAAGGATCAACGGCTTTGCGCTGAGGCCGTGAAGCAGGATCGACAGCGTCACGACGACCAGTGTCAGGTGCAGCAGTTCGAGCGCCACGTCTTCCGCCAGACCATGGTTGATCGCGAACATCAGGTAGTAGAGCGACCCGATGCCCCTCACGCCGAACCACCCGATCATGCCGCGCATGCGCATCGGGGTGCGGGTGAAGGCGAGGCCGCCCAGGACGCTCAGCGGCCGGACGATCGCGAACACGAACAGCGCGAGTCCGACCGCCTTCCAGCTCCATGAGTCGATGAACAGCATTCCCCCCAGCAGCAGAACCAGCGCAATCTCGGAAAGCCTTTCCAGGTGCTCCTTGTAGACGAGGGCACCGACACCCACCTGTGGTGTGCTCAGGGCCGGCGGCGCGGCATCGGGGGTCGATTCGGGCGTCAGTCCGTTCATTCTCAGTTCGGTCTGGCGCAACGCCACCGCGGCGAAGAACACCGCCAGAAAGCCGCCTGCGCCGACCAGCGAACACAGGCCGAAGATCGCGCCGATCAGGCCAAGACCGAGGAAATCGTCCGAGCCGTGTCCTCCCGCGCAGCCCCTGCGCACGCGCGCCGCGACCCATGCGACGGCGATGCCGCCGATCACTCCGATGGCGATGCCGCCGACGCTCGTCCAGATACACGGTGTTCCGAATCGCTCCTCCTTGAACGTGGGCGCCGCACTTCCGTGAGACTATGCTCAATAGGCGAAGGACGCCACATCCAACCACGAACAAGGGAGAAACCGCATGGGAGTCGAAGTCGGCGGCCTGCTGGGCCTCATCTGGCTGATCATCGTGATCTGGGCGATCGTCAAGGTCGCCAAGAGTCCGGCAGGACCGATTCCAAAGCTGCTGTGGATACTGATCCTGCTCTTCATGCCGGTGCTCGGGCTGCTTCTCTGGCTGTTCCTCGGACCGAAGGGGTAGGGCGCCGTCGCCCACGACAACGGTCATGGATTTCATGCCGGAAGCCCTTGCGGCCTTCCTCGCCCGTTTCCCGCGGGCGACGTCGACCGGGCCCTAGGCGAACGCCACGTCCTCACCCGCCGCGGCGACACCCTGCCCCGCCGCACCCATGCGCTGATCGACAGCATCACGAAGCATCCGGGGCATGCGGCGAGCCGGGAGCGGGGAAGGAAGCGGGGCAAGGCGGCCGGCGGGAAGTGGTACCCCTCGGTCGTGATGGTGCGGTAAGGGTCGAGAGTGCATGCGAGGTTCGACGAGGACTCCTTTTCGGCCTTACTAAGACGTGCACTGGTAAGCGAACATTACTAGGCAATGACGTATTGGGTGCTCGGATCACGGAAGAATGCGCGAACGATATCGGGAGTCTTTTGCAGTGAGCGAAGGAATCCAATGGCGAGCTTTTTCATCTGGTCGGGTCCTTTGATGATGCTGCGTCCCATCTTGTGGTTCTTCAGGTGCGCCCAAACGTGCTCGTCTGGATTGAGGTCGGGTGAATACGACGGCAGCCGAAACAGGCGTAGTCGTTCCTTGTTTTTCTCGACGAACCTGGCGACCTTGGCGCTGCGGTGAACGGGATGACCATCGACCACG
>CAYOKH010000094.1:0-5797 GCA_964404505.1 uncultured Azoarcus sp. | reverse complement strand
CGCAGGACGGGGCGCCGCGCCCGGCCGCGGACACGGCGCCCGCAGCCGGGCGCGTGGCCGAAGCCTGAATCTCAGGGAGAACACGGACATGATGAACATCGGCAGGGCCGCGGCCGCTTCCGGCGTATCGGCGAAGATGATCCGCTACTACGAGTCGATCGGCCTGATCCCGCCGGCGCGGCGCACCGAATCCGGCTACCGCCACTACAAGGACGAGGACGTGCACGTGCTGCGCTTCATTCGCCGCGCCCGCGACCTCGGGTTCGCCGTGGAGGACATTTCCGGACTGCTCGCCCTGTGGCACGACAAGGATCGTGCAAGCGCCGACGTCAAGCGGATTGCGCTGGGGCACGTGGGCGCTCTCAAGTGCAAGATCAGGGAACTTCAGGGTCTGGTCGACACGCTGCAGACGCTGGCGACGCATTGCCACGGTGACGATCGGCCCGACTGCCCGATTCTCGCCGACCTCGACGCACCCAGCGAGATTCCACGGCGGTCACCGAATGCCCCGGTGCGGCGCTTCGGTCGGCACTGATCGGGGTTGGCTCCGCTCATTGCCGATATGTCAAGAGGCGTTCAAACGCACTGCGCTTGCGGTCATTGCGGAGCGTTTCCGACGGATCCGTGCGCAGCCGCGTCCCCGAGTTGCTGTGCAGGGCACGCATAGACACAGGCACCGGCGGCGTCATTTGGGGCAGCATCGCGACCGCGCGCGAATCTCCGGTTCTTGATTCGGGAAAACAGGGCTAAACTCAGTCTAGAAAATCCAGCCGGACTATTGCGAGCCACGTCTGAACATGCCTTCACCTGCAGGGATCAGCTGCCCGAAGTGCGCGAGTACGCATTTTCGCGAGTCACGGTGGCGCTCACACGAAGAAAAGCTCAACCATTCGGGCATGCGGCCGTATCGCTGCACGAATTGCGCACACCGCTTTCTCGTCGCGGCACCGGCGCTGGTCAAACCCCGCCGAAGGGGCTTCGCGGGCGTCGCCGGGCTGTTTGCGGCGGTGCTGTTCGGCGTCGCCCTCGTGCTCATGGTCGATGGCCGCGAGGTCGCCCTGGACATTGATCCGCCCGTCGATAGACCCGCGTTGCTGACCACCGAGATCCTCGAAGCGGCACAGGAGGGCAATGCGGATGCGCAGTTCCGGGTCGGCAAGAATCTCCTTTACGGTGCACTCAGCGACAATCGCAAGGCCCCCGAGGCCCTGCAATGGTTGCAACAGGCGGCCGAGAATGGAAGCACCGCGGCGATGGTGCACCTGGGGCGCCTGTACCGGACCGGCGTGGGCGCGTTGCAGAACTACAAACTGTCGGGCGAGTGGCTGGAGCGCGCCGCCCGCGGCGGCGACGCCGAAGGCATGCTGGAGCTGGGCCGCCTGTATCGCGACGGCGTCGGATTCGAACAGGATCCGATGCGCGCCTATGTGTGGTTCAACCGCTCGGCGGCGGCGCTGAACGTCGAGGCCGCCTTCGAACGCGACGCCCTCGCGCGCAGACTCACGCCGGAGCAGCTCAAGGCGGCGCAGGACCAGTCCATCGCGGCGCTGCCGCAATCCGAATCCGCCAGCGCTGATCAGGCAGGGCAGTGACCCGGACAGGGCAGAGCCGTCCGACGGATTGACGGTGCGCATCCGACATTCCGGCTGCTTCCCCGAAAGGCGCCCGACGGCGTGCCCGCACCGATCCGGCCCCTGTCGCCTCACCCGATTCCGATTGCAAGCTGCATTGCAGGAACTATATTGGATTCATGCCACGGTTCAGGACAAATGAATGCGCAGCGACCTTGCGGAGGCACGGCGATGCGAGCGCAGATGGCCGCAGATCGAGCTGGCGGACCATTCTCGATCCGTCGATGGCGGAACCGCATTGGAGGGAGCCGACATGTTCATCGTCACCAACCGCGAAGTCGACGAGACCCAGACCGAAGTGAGCAAGGCCTTCGGCTCACGCCCCAACGGCCGTGGCCCGAATGAGCTGCGCTTCGCTGAAGCCGTGCGGCAGGGCAAACGCTGGAGGGTCCGGATCCTGCCGGACCGCATTACCGACGAGATGGCCGCCGAAGTCGGTCTACAGCCGCGCATCGACCCGGTCAGCGGCGAGGTGCTTCCCACTTACGCCAGCAGCTACGTCGCCCGCAAGGTGCAGCAACGCGTCAATCCCCGTAACGGCAAGGGCCGCAACCTGCTGTTCTTCGTCCACGGCTACAACAACGATGTCGATGCGATCCTCAATCGCGCCGAACGGCTCGACGCCAATTACGGCGTCGAAGTGATCCCCTTTACCTGGCCGGCCAACGGCGGCGGCGCCAAGGGCGTCGCAAGCTACAAGCGCGACAAGCGCGATGCGATGGCCTCGACCGGGGCACTCGACCGCGCCATCGCACGCATGGAGGAGCTTCTGAAGGGCCTCCACGAAGAGCACGTGAAGCGCACCGAGGCCGAAGCCGACCGGCGCTTTCCCGACAACGCGGAGATGTGGGACCGCTTCTTCTCCAGCCAGGCCCACAAGTGGTGCCCGTTCAGCATCAGCATGATGCTTCACAGCATGGGCAACTATGTATTCAAGCACCTGCTCAAGTCGTCGGTGTACCGCGGCGACCACCTCGTGTTCGACAACGTCGTGCTGGTCGCGGCCGACACCAACAACGAGAATCACGCCGAATGGGTCGACCGGATCCAGTGCCGAAGCCGAACCTACATCACGATCAACGAACGCGACAGCGCACTCGCTGCATCCCGCATGAAACTCGGCGAACAGCAGAAACCGCGCCTCGGCCACTATCCCTACCGGCTCGATTCGCGGCAGGCAGTCTACGTCGACTTCACCGACCAGCCCCACGTCACCAGTTCCCACGCCTACTTCGAAGACCGCCCCCTGCGCAACGCACAGGTCAAGCGCTTCTTCCACGAGGCCTTCAACGGCGAGTTCGCCGAGTCCCGGCTGGACTTCGACATCGGGCGGAACATGTATCGGTTCAAATAGGGTACGCCCGCTGCGCGCCGCTGCCACCTCGTTGTTGTTGCTCGCGGCAACGGCCGCTCGAACTGCGCATCCGTTCAACCCACCAGCTCGCGCAAGGCATTCATTTCCTCCTCGCGCTGCGCTTCGGTTCGCCGGTGTGCGACTTCCTCCGGCGTTCCGGCCAGCTGCAACACGCGACCGGCCAGTTGGAGCCCCGCCTCGAGCGTCTCCTGGATGACCTCGGTTGCACCCAGGTCAAGCAGGTGCGCTGCGTGCCGTGCGTCTCGTGCACGCGCGATGATCCGCAACCCGGGCCACTCGGCACGGACCATCTGCACGACCTGTTCAATGGCCTTCGGGTCGTCCATCGTCAGTACCAGCATGCTCGCATTGCCGGCGTGGGCGCGGCGCAGAAGTTCGATCCGGCTTGCGTCGCCAAAATAGACCGGCAGCCCCATCTGGCGAGCCTCGGCAACGTTGAAGGCACTGTTGTCCAGCGCCACAAAAGGAATCCCGTCGGCATCAAGGATGCGCGCGATCAGACATCCGACACGGCCGAATCCCGACACCAGCACGTGACCCTGCATCTCGCCGATATGAATGGGGTCGTTGGCATCGGTCGCTTGACGCCGCAGCGCCCGTTCCATTCTTGCCGACAGGCGAGTGGCGGTGATGGCAACCAGCGGCGTCACCGCCATGGTGAGGCCGGTCACGATCAACATGAACTGCCCCGCTTCCGGCGGAATCAGTCCGAGAGCCATTGCCAGTCCGACCACCACGAACGCAAACTCGCCGCCCTGGCCGAGCAGAAGGCCAGCCTCGAGGGAAACGTGTCGCGGCAGGCCAAAGATCAGGCAGAGCGAGGCCGTAATCACCGACTTGATGACGTACATGCCGATCACCGAAGCGAGAATCCAGCCCGCAGCGTCGGCAACCACCCGATAGTCGATTCCCATCCCGACCGACATGAAGAACAAGCCGAGCAGCAAGCCCTTGAAGGGCTCGATGTCCACCTCGATCTGATGCCGGAACTCGGTTTCCGCGAGCAGCAGCCCCGCGAGAAACGCACCCAACGCCATCGACAATCCGGTCGCCCCGGTGATCAGCGCGGCGACGATTATGATGAGCAGCGTGGCGGCCATGAACATTTCGGCACTGCGGGAGTGCGCGACCATGTTGAACAGCGGGCGCAACAGCAATCGGCCGCCAAGGTAGATCCCCACGATGACCGCCAGCGCCTTGCCCAGGGCCAGCGCGAGGGCGAGTCCGAGTCCGGCACTGTCCCCGGCCTTCGCACCCAGCACCCCGACCAGGAACAGGATCGGAACGACCGCCAGATCCTGCATCAACAGGATGGAAAAACTCGAGCGTCCGAGTGGAGAGGCCAGTTCGCGCCGCTCGATCAGCAACTGCATCACGATCGCCGTCGAGGACAGCGCCAGGCAGGCTCCCAGCACAATGGACGCCGCGGGCGAATTGCCGAACTCCCAGGCGATCAGCCCAATGACCACTGCCGAGATCAGAATTTGCAGACTTCCGAGCCCGAACACCATACGACGCATGGCCCACAGGCGATCCAGCGACAATTCCAGGCCGATCATGAACAGCAGGAAAATGACACCGAGCTCGGCCAGCGCCTGGACCCCGGCGAGATCGGTGATCACGGCATACTGCAGCCACTCGATGCGGTCCGCGAACAAACCCAGCCCGTAGGGTCCGACGATGCCACCGATCATCAGGTAGCCGAGTATCGGACTGACATGAAATCGATGAAACAGGGGAACGACGATGCCCGCCGCGATCAGAAAGATCACGACCTCGCGCACATGGGGAATGGCGTGTGCTTCCAAGAGTATCCAATCGATGAAGGGACGGTACGGGAAGCATAATCGGAAATGGCGTCCTGCACCCACCCACGAATCGGGTATCCACGGACCAGGATCCCCAGGTCCGGTTCCACCCGCCCCTTGCCGCGTACCCGTACCGCGAAGCATCCATACCGGCACATTCCTGGCACCACCATTGCACGCATTCGAATTTTCTGGAATAAGCAGGTGAGGTGCAGCGTCTTACGCATCAAGGGAGAACGATGGGCGTGCCATGGCGGTGATGGAGTGGTTCCTGCAACCTCGGCTGAAGATGCAGATTGCCGCCTGCCGGCCGCAATTGTACCGGGTGGCCTACGCCTGGCATCACGATCGGGCCCGCGCCGACGACCTGGTGCAGGAGACGCTCATGAAAGGCATCATGCGCCTGCGCACCCTCCAGGACGAAGATGCCCTGCGGCCATGGCTGTTCCGCATCATGACCAATTGTCACCGCGACTGGCTGCGGCGCCGCCGCGACACGATTGACGTCGACGATGTGGAACTGGTCGCGGAGGACAGTCCCGAGACCAATGCGGAACGAGCGGGCATCGTGCGCGCCGTCCGCGAAGCGATCCTCGCCCTCAACGACGACCAGCGCAAGGTGATCACCCTGGTCGACCTCGAAGACTTCTCCTACATCGAGGTCGCCGGGATTCTGGAAGTCCCGGTCGGCACCGTGATGAGCCGGCTGAGCCGGGCCCGCCAGCAGTTGAAGCAGCGACTTCTGCAAGCCGACGGGCAGATCCGATCACATGCGCACAATCTCAGTCTGGTGAGGAAGGGCCATGAAATCGACTAGACCGAGCCCCGAGATGCTCAACGCCTTCGTTGACGGCGAGTTCTGCGCCGAGGAGCGCCTCGCGTGCCTCAAGGAGATCGCCGATGACGAGAATTCAGTCCGCGAAGTATGCGAACTCTTCCAGGTCAAGGAGATGGTGAGCCTCGCCTATGCACACGTGCCGGCC
>CAYOKH010000093.1:0-5866 GCA_964404505.1 uncultured Azoarcus sp. | reverse complement strand
TCGGCCACACCGCGTTCACCGTGTTGTGGGTCGCCACCGTGGTGTCGAACATCGGCACCTGGATGCACGACGTCGGTGCCGGCTGGCTGATGACGTCCTTGTCGCCGTCGCCGCTCATGGTGGCGCTCGTCCAGACCGCGACCACGCTGCCCATCTTCCTTTTCGCGCTGCCCGCGGGCGCGCTCGCCGACATCGTCGATCGCCGCCGCCTGCTGATCGTCGTCCAGATCGTGATGACGGTTCTTGCGGCGCTCCTGGCGGCGCTGGTGTGGCTGGACGTGGCCGGTGTGGCGACCTTGCTGGTGTTCACCTTCCTGCTCGGCGCCTGCGCAGCCTTTGTCGCGCCCGCGTGGCAAGCGATCGTGCCGAAGCTGGTGCCCAGGGACGCGCTGCAGCCGGCCATCGCGCTCTCCAGCGTCGGCATCAATATCAGCCGCGCAATCGGGCCCGCGCTCGCCGGGCTGGTGATCGTCGGGCTCGGTCTCGCCGCGCCGTTCGCGCTCAACGCGGCGAGCTTCCTGTGCGTCATCGCGGCGCTCGCCTGGTGGCGGCCACCGCCCGCACCGCGCACTGATCTTCCTGCGGAGGCGCTATGGAGTGCGATCGGCATGGGGCTGCGCTACGCGTGGTCAAGCGCCCCGCTCAAGGCCACGCTGATCCGCGCCGTGGCCTTCTTCATCTCGGCGAGCGCGTTCTGGGCGCTCCTGCCGCTCATCGCGCGCAACGAACTGCAGGGCGACGCCACGCTGTACGGCGTGATGCTGGGCGCGGTGGGGGCGGGCGCGGTGACCGGGGCGCTCTTCATGCCGGCGCTGCGGACCCGCACGACGCCCGACCGGATGGTGATCGGCGCGTCGATCGTGCTCGCCGTCGTGATGGTGCTCGTCGCCACGGTGCGCCACGCGGCACTCGCCACGACCGGCTGCTTCGTCTTCGGGGCGGGCTGGATCGCGGTGCTGTCCACGCTCAATGTGTCCGCCCAGATCGCGCTGCCGGATTGGGTGCGCGCGCGCGGGCTGTCGGTGTATCTCACCGTGTTCTTCGGCGCGATGAGTGCCGGCAGCGCGCTATGGGGGCAGGTCGCCACGCTCGCATCGATCCCGCTCGCGCTGCTCGCCGCGGCCGCGTTGCTCGTGGCCGGCGTAGCCGCGACACGCGGGTTCCGGCTCCATCAGGCCGAAGGCATGGACCTCTCGCCGTCGATGCACTGGCCGGCGCCCATCGTCGCGGGCACCGTTGCGGGGGAGCGCAGCCCCGTGATGACGACCATCGAGTACCGGGTCGCGCCGGAGAACGCGACGCGCTTTCGCGCGCTCATGGCCGAGCTCGGCCAGGCACGCAAGCGACTGGGCGCGTACTCGTGGGGCGTGCTGGAGGATGCCGCCGCACCCGGCTGCTTCGTCGAGTATTTCCTGGAGGGCTCGTGGCTGCAGCATCTTCGGCACCACGAGCGCGTGAGCGGGGCCGATCGTCTGGTCCAGGAACAGATCCGTCCCCTGCTGCTGCCGGGGAGCGTGCCCCTCGTGAAGCACCTGGTCGGGCCAGCGACCGCGGAAGGTGAGAGCGGATAGCGCGCTTGCGATGAGGTCGTCGATCAGTTGGTCGCGGAGGAGGGAAGGATCATGTCGATGGACAGCGGGTGCTACGGCCAGCGGCGTACAACCCGCGTTAGGTGCTCGGCCGGTGCGGACGCTGATCGACTGAACCCGACCGGCGGCTGCCGACCCTTATGAAAAGCTTCCCATAAGGGTCGGTAGCCGCCGATGGCCGCCGTTCGGTGAACGTGCACGGACGCGCTGCCCTAAGTGTGACCCCTCGCGGTCGTCACAGTCCGTATTGAGGGGCATGTGAGCGCAGGCTTCGAGGCCGTGCGCGATGCGTTCGCCGAGAATATTTTCTTGCGCCACGAACTGGGCGGCGCCTGTTGTGTGCATTACCGGGGCGAGATGGTCGTTGATCTGTGGGGCGGCGTGCGGGACAAGGCGACCGGTGAGCCGTGGGAGAAGGACACGATGGTCCCGGTCTACTCCCCTCACTCAAGTGCGTGCCGGCCTTGGACCTCCAAGGCACGCGCCGCAAGCGGCGCGCCCCTTGAGCGCCACTTCGGACGCCACCAATCTGAAAAGGGCACAGGTTGTCGCTTTGACCCCCTGACATTGTCGGAATTGCCACCTGTGCAGTGCCCGGTACTGAATCCATACTGTGCTCTCCTATCAACCACGTTGGAGAAATACCATGAGACGTTACTTGATCGAGCGAGACATTTTCGGCGTTGGCAGCCTGAATGCACAACAGCTCAGGGAAGCCGCTGCAACTTCGAACGCCGCTCTCAGCAAGCTCACCGGCCGCGCGCAATGGGTGCAGTCTTACGTCGCCAACGACAAGACGTATTGCATCTACTTGGCGGACGATGAGGAAGCGGTGCATGAGCATGCGCGCCTTTCTGGTTTTCCGGCCAGCAAGGTTACCGAAGTGTGCGGTGTCATCGATCCGATGACCGCTGCGGCATGACTTAGGCGCCGACGTTGGCCCCGCCAAACAGCCCTCCGCCTGGAAGGTTCATCTGGCACGATCTGGCCGCAGCCGACACGGCTGCGGCCCTCGACTTCTATCGCGCGGTATTTGGCTGGACCGCAATTACCGAGCATGCAAACGGCGGACAGTTCATCCGTCTGCAGTCAGATGGGCATGACGTGGGTTCGATGTATGCCTTGAGCCATACTGAACGTATGCACGGGGTGCCATCGCATTGGACATCCTATGTTCGCGTCGAGAGCGTCGATGCTGCCATGCGCAGAGTCGAAAAAGCAGGCGGCGTTACACTTGTGCGGCCATTCGAGGTAAATGGTGTCGCCCGCATCGCTTTGGTCGCGGATACGCTTGGTTCCATCATGGGTCTCTGGGAATCTCTTCCTCATGAATGAGCCAATCGAAGTCACCATCGTCATACTCGACAATGGTTTTACGTCGACAGCAATCGGGCCGATGGAGGTGTTTTACTCCGCTGGGCGGCTTATGCAGTCAATGCTGGGCGAGTCGGAGGAGCCGCGCTTCAATGTGCGGATGGCGTCGGCCGACGGCAACCCAGTCACAAGCGCCTATGGCATCTCCCTCGTGCCAAACTGCGCACTCGAGGATGTAGCGCAGACGGATCTGGCGATGATCACTGCATCACATTTATGCCTGCTGGACCAAATCCCGAACAAGGCCTTGATTGTGCCATGGCTGTGCGCAGCGCACGAACGGGGCAGCTACCTGGCTGGTGTATGCAGCGGCGTTGCGCTCGTCGCGGAGACTGGGCTGCTCGATGATCGTCGCGCCACCACGCACTGGGGTGTGGCCGAGATGTACCGCCGACGCTATCCCAATGTGCGGTGGCAGCCCGAGCATTTCATCACCGAGGATTGCGGTCTATTTTGCGGTGGCGGGGTTTACGCGGCGATCGATCTGAGCCTGTACCTTGTTGAAAAGTTCTGTGGCCACGAAATTGCACTCGAATGTTCCAAGTCGCTTATGGTGGCGCCACCGCGCAACCTTCAGTCCGGATACGCAGTGGCGCCGCTGTCGCGCCCTCACGGCGATGAAAGAATCAGACGAATCGAGGATCTGTTGCAGAGCCGTTTTGACAAGAATGTCTCGCTTGAAGCCGTAGCTGCAGAACATGCAATGAGTCCGCGCAACCTGGTAAGGCGGTTCAAGGCGGCAACCGGCTATTTGCCTGGCGAATACTTGCAGCTGCTGCGTATCACCGCCGCCAGACAATTGCTGGAGCGCGGGCGCGCGCCCGTTCAGAAAGTGGCCGCAACGGTTGGTTACGAAGATAGCACCTACTTCCGGGGCATCTTCAAGCGCCATACAGGCATGACGCCAAGCGAGTACCGCAACCGCTTTGGGCCGCTCGTTCTCGGCAGTGGCGAGTTGAGGGATTGAGCAGGCATGAAAAACCCATTAGCCCACATGACATGTTGACGCGCACTGAAAATTACCCAGTTTTGCAGGTACTGCGCGCTGAAAATTACCCAGGTGATTACTAACTTTTTAGAAAGTATTGTCTACTGTATGAGACAATACGCGGATGAAATGCAAACGTTCTTCCGACGGTCGCACCATCGACCACCATTCCTTGCAGGTCATGCGCCAGCAAGCGATCAAAGCCATCCGTGAAGGTCAGTCGGCTGCCTCGGTTGCCGCGGCCTTTGGCGTGAACGTCCGCAGCGTCCATCGCTGGTTGGCCGACTTCGTCAACGGTGGCCAGAACGCGCTGCTCGCCAAGCCGATCCCTGGCCGTCCGCCCAAGGTCAGTGCCGAGGAGATGCGTTGGCTCGCGCAGGCGGTGCGCGAGCACTCGCCGTTGCAATACAAGTTCCACTTTGGTCTGTGGACGCTGTCGTTGATCGCTGAACTGATTCGGCGCGAGTTCGGCAAGAAGCTTTCGCTGGCCTCGGTGAGCCGGATCATGAAGCTGCTCGGCTTCAGCGCACAAAGGCCGCTGTATCAGGCATGGCAGCAGGACGCCACGCTGGTGCGGCAATGGGAGAAGGAGACCTATCCGGCCATTCGAGCCGAGGCGCGTGCGGCGGGGGCGACGATCTACCTTGCCGACGAATCGGGCATTCGTTCGGACTACCACACCGGAACGACCTGGGCGCCGCGCGGCCAGACGCCGGTGGTCGAAGTGACGGGTCGGCGCTTTTCGCTGAACCTGATCTCGGCGGTCAGCCCACGCGGGGACTTCCGCTTCATGGTGCATGAGGGTTCGGTGACCGCGACCGTGTTCCGTGAGTTTCTCAAGCGCTTGATGGTCGGCGCGGACAAGCCGGTGTTCGTCATCGTCGACGGTCATCCGATTCACAAGGCCAAGCTCGTCAGAAACTACGTCGAGAGCCTGAACGGGCAACTCAAGCTTTTCTCCCTGCCGCCGTACTCGCCGCACCTAAACCCCGACGAACAAGTCTGGGCACACGTGAAGCGGCAGGTTTCGCGCCAACTCGTCCAGGGCAAGGAGGAAATGAAGCGGCTTGCCATCGGCGCGCTGCGCCGAATCCAGCGATTGCCCGAACTGGTCAAATCCTTCTTTCGCCAGCCCGAGTGCGAATATGCCGCTATGTGACATTTCTTTTGAGAAAGTTAGCATATCGCGTAACGATTGCGTTCGGGAGGTAAAATATGAACACGGCGATACGCAAAGCCAAAGTTGACGATGCCCCGAGGCTCGCGGAGCTCATGAACATGGCAGGTGAAGGGATACCTGCTCATCTCTGGGGGCGCATGGCCGGTCCTGACGAAGACGTCATGAGGTTTGGCGCTCAACGGGTAGCCCGTGCGGAAGGTGGGTTCAGTTACACAAATGCTTATGTGGCGGTGTGCAACGGTGCAGTCGCAGGTATGCTGCTCGGTTATCGGCTCCCTGATCCCTATGAAGCCGGGCCGTTGGATGAGATCCCGGACGTTGTGCGGCCTCTCGTTGCGCTGGAAGCCTTGGTTCCTGGCTCTTGGTATGTAAACGCCGTGGCGACAGATTCGGCGTTTCGCGGACATGGGATTGGCCACAAACTCATGGAGTGGGCAGAGCAACTTGCCAAGGTATCTGATTCGGGGGCGCTTAGCTTGATTGTGGCGGAAGAAAACGCTCTAGCCCGAAGGCTTTACGAAAATCTTGGTTACGAAACTAGCGCGCGCCGGCCGATAGTCCCGTTTCCAGGCGGTCCCCACACTGGGGATTGGATCCTGATGAAGAAAGAGATAAACCCCGATGCCTAACAAACGCTTGCAGCCGACGGGCTAACGCTTGCGGCTGAAGCGTGGCGTTACGCCTCAGGATCGCAGTTGGTTGCCACTCGGGAGAGTCTCATGGTGCTTACAGGTC
>CAYOKH010000092.1:0-5885 GCA_964404505.1 uncultured Azoarcus sp. | reverse complement strand
GCGCCAGGCGTTATGGCAGGCGGCAGGCAGCCTGCCCGCGCCCGGCATGCTGCGAGGTGCCCCGACCCGGGAGGAGGCGCCCGAACTGGCCGCACCCGACGTCGCCGAGAACCTGATCGAGGACTATGCGCGCCTGGGTTTCACCCTCGGCCGTCATCCGCTTTCCTTGGTGCGCGACACACTGGCCGGAATGCGCTTTCTCACCGCCGCCGAGATCTCCACCTGTGCCGACCGCAAGCTGGTACGGGCCGCCGGCATCGTCACCTGCCGCCAGCGCCCGGGGACGGCCAAGGGCACGATGTTCATCACTCTCGAAGACGAAACCGGGTTGACCAACATCATCGTCCGCCCCGATCTGGTCGAGCGCCAGCGCAGGGAACTCGTCGGTGCGCGCCTGCTGGGCGTATATGGCCAGATCAGCCGCCAGGGCAAGGTCGTGCATCTGCAGGCAAGCCGCGTCGTGGACCATTCCCGCCTGCTCGGCGCACTCGATGCACGCAGCCGGGATTTCCAGTAGAACTGGACCACTGACCGCACGTTCGGGCCGAAAGATCGGACTGCGAGTGCATGCCCGATACCCACGACTCCGTCGGCGCGCAACTCGTCATCCTGCCCCGTTCGGCCCGCCTGTCAGCCAGTCGTGCGTTTCGCCGGCGGCATCGCGGCACCAGAGATAGAAGGCGTCATAGATCTGCATTGCCGCCCCGAGTTGCTCCAGATCATCTGCGTACATCCTGGACAAGCCAAGTGAAACCGCGAGCAAACCTGCGGCTTCCGGAGCGAGTTCAGGTCGAGCCGTGTCGGCGCCGCGCACTATGGTAGCGAGACGGAGCAAGGGCTCGGTCACAAGGCCGAACTCCTCTATCATCGTGTCGAACGTGCACTTCTCCCCACGATGGCTCCAGAAGACATTCTCGATATCGAAGGGTACGCAGGCGAAGCGCTCGGAAACCCTCACCACCTCCGACGATGTCACGAACAGGAACACCGCATGCGGGTCGACGAAGCGACGAATGAGCCACGGACATGCCACGCGGTCGATCTTCGGTCGCGAGCGCGTCACCCAAACCGTTCGTCCCCGAGAATCGCGGCCGGGAAGTCTGGATGAAGTTACGGCGGGCAAGCCGGCTTGTCGCCAGGCCTGGAAGCCACCTTCCAGAGCTTCGGCGCAGACGCCTTCAGATCGCAGCCATGCGGCAGCACCCTGGCTCAACTTCGCCCCATGCTGGCAGATCAGGACGACCGTCCGGCCCTTGAGGCCACCCGCCCATTCGACCGCCTCCGTTGCCACCCGACGGGAAGATGAAGGTATCAGGCAAGGATCAGCCTCGAAATCCTCATCGATGCGAACATCGATGAGTGTCGGACACTTTGCGGTTCCGACCAGTCGCCAGAGCGTGTGGACGGAAACTGTGTTTGGCGAACGCATTGCACACTCCTTTCTCGTGAGAGATCAAGAATGCGATTCTTGGGCCGTTCGCCTCGTGGGGAGACCGCGATCCCCATTCGCGGATTACGCTACCGCGCCATCGAATTGTCAAGAGGATCCAAAGGCCCTCCCGGGTCATCGACCATTTTCCACGGCTGGTCGCACTCGGCGCGCGCGGCGTCGATTACCGGTGAACTTCGGCTACCATCCCACCCTTGGACCGCTGCCGGACTTGAGTGGGCCGCACATGCCCCTGTGTTCGCCGCCTTGTACCGGCGCGCATTCACTTTCAACCGAGCCCATGCCTCTACCCAGCGCCGACCCCGCCCGCTACGCATCGCAACTCTCGGACAAGGTGTCCAGGTTCAAATACGCATTCGCGCCCTTCGACCTGCCCGAGCCTTGCGTCTTCCCGTCGGCACCGCTGCACTTTCGGCTGCGCGCCGAGTTTCGCATGTGGCACGACCACGGACGGCTGGACTATGCCATGTTCGATTCCGCCGACCCGAAACAGCCGGTCGCGATCGACGCTTTTCCGGTGGCGGCCGAACCCATCTGCACCGCCATGCCGCGCCTGCGCGAGCGGCTGCAGGGCAGCGATGCGCTGAGGAACCGCCTGTTTCAGGTGGAATTTCTCGCCACGCTCAGCGGCGAACTGATGATCAGCCTCATCTACCACCGTCCGCTCGATGAAAGCTGGGAAACCGCGGCACGGGAACTGGCCACCGTGCTCGACGTGCAGCTGATCGGTCGCAGCCGCGGGCAAAAACTGGTGCTCGACCGCGACTGGGTGCTGGAAAAGTTCGAGCTGGGCGGGCGCACCCTGCGCTACCGGCAGATCGAGGGAAGTTTCACGCAACCCAATGGCGGGGTGAACCGGCGCATGCTCGGCTGGGCATGCGAGCAAGCCGCCGGGCTTGGCGGGGATCTTCTGGAGCTTTACTGCGGCAACGGCAACTTCACGGTCGCACTGGCGCCGCTGTTCGAGCGCGTCGTCGCCACCGAAGTCAGCAAGTCGTCGGTGCGGGCCGCGCACTACAATCTCGCAGCCAACGACATCGACAACGTCGTGATGGTGCGCATGGCGAGCGACGAGATCAGCGCCGCGTTTGCCCGCAGCCGCGCATTCCGGCGCATGAAGGATATCGACCTGGACAGCTATCGATTCTCCACGCTGTTCGTCGACCCGCCACGCTGCGGACTCGACGCCCCGACCGTCGAACTCGCGCGCGCTTTCGGGCACATCCTGTACATCTCCTGCAACCCGCAAACGCTCCGGGACGACGTCGCCGCGCTGCACCCCACCCACGCCATCAGCGCGTCGGCGGTCTTCGACCAGTTTCCCTATACCCGCCATCTGGAATGCGGCGTGTTGCTCACACGACGGTGAGCGCAGGACTCGGTCCGATCAGGGGCGACCCGTCTCGAACGCACGCATGGCCACGATCGCGACCATGATCCAGAATGCCGAACGCAACGTCATCGCGGCAACCGTGCGCATTTCGTACGCACCGCCAGCGGCCACGTGAATTCCGAAGATCGCGAAGACGAGAAGCGTCGCAATCGCCAGCACCACCGCCAGACGAGATCCCCAGCGTCTGCGCAGAAGGATCCCGATTCCCGCCGCGACATAGACGAATCCGCCCAGAAAGTTGAACCAGAGCACCAGCGGCACAACGCTGCCCAGACGCGTTCTGATGTCCTGATCTCCAAAGAGCGCCATCGCGCCGCTTGCGACGGTCATCAGACCGAAGATGATCGCGACGATCGCCAGCGCCCGCACGAGGACTTGAACTTGACACCGATTCATCTGCCCGCCTCCGGATTTGTACGTTTCACTGCAATGACCTCCCCTCCCCCGCCTCTTCCTCGGTCCGCCCGTCCCGTATGTGGTAGATGCGTCGGAAGGTCGGGATGATCTTCTCGTCGTGGGTGACGACGATCACGGCGGTGTCGAACTGCCGTGCCATGTCATTGAGAATGCCGATCACCGCCAGTGCGCGCTCGCTGTCGAGCGGAGCGGTCGGTTCGTCGGCCAGGATCACCGGCGGACGATTGGCGAGCGAACGCGCGATCGCCACCCGCTGCTGTTCGCCACCCGACAGTTGCGACGGCATCGCGCGTGCGCGATGCGCCACGTCCAGCGCCTCGAGCAGCTCGAGGGCGCGCTTGCGCGCTTCGCCATTGCGCTGACCAGCCAGCATCGGAAGCAGCGCGACGTTGTCGGTCACGTCGAGGAAGGGGATCAGGTACGGCGCCTGGAACACGAATCCGATCCTGTCCCGCCGCAGTGCGCGCAGGTCGTGAATCTTCCAGCCGTCTTCGTAGATCGTCGTGTCACCCAGAACCATCCGACCGCCGCTCGGCTCGATCACTGCGCCGAGACACTTGAGCAAGGTGCTCTTGCCGGAGCCGGACGGACCGACCAGTCCGACGACCTCACCCGGGGCGACCACCATGTCCACGCCCTTCAGCGCATCGACTGCCGTGTCACCGCGACCGTAGCGCTTGCGCAAACCCTCTATGCGGATTCCCCGCGGCGTCGCCTCAGCCACCGATGGCCTCTGCCGGATCCACCCTGAGCGCTGCATTGATCGCGAGCACGCTTGCGAGCACGCAGATCACGATCACGGCCGCCAGTGCGCGCCCGGCATCGCCGGTTTCGAGCAGGACATGCCTGGGAAAGATCGGCGCCCAGAAGGTGGCCGTGATCTTGCCGACCAGAAAGCCGATTACCCCCAGCCCCACCGCCTGTTGCAGGATCATTCCGGCAATGGTCCTGTTTCGCGTGCCGATCAACTTCAGCACCGCGATCTCGCGGATCTTGCCGACGGTCAGCGTGTATATGATGAAGGCCACGATCGCTGCGCTGACGATTGCCAGGATCACCAGGAACATGCCGATCTGCCGTGCCGAGGTCGCGATCAGCTTGCCGACCAGGATTTCCTCCATGTGCACGCGCGTGTAGACCTGCAGGCGCAGCCAGCGTCGAATCGGCTCGGCGACTTCGTCAGGGGTGAAGCCCGGAGCAACCCTTACGAGCACGGCGTTCACGTACGGATTTACGCTCTGCGACGCGATCACCGCGTCGAGCAGCCCAGGCACGCCGGGACGGTCGAAGGCGGGATTGACCGCGGTACGCCGGCGTTGCTGCACGATGGCATCGTTGTCCTTCAGGAACTGCGCCTCCTGTGCGTCCTTGAGCGGGATGAACACCATCGGGTCGCCGCCGGACGAGACCATGCGCCGTGTCAGACCGACGATGGTGTATTGATTGCGCCGGATGTCGATCCGGTCGCCGAGCGCGAAACCGGCCGCAATGTCGGCCACAGCCTCGAAGTGTCCGCGCGTGAGATGGCGCCCGTCGACCAGGCGGGTCGGCTGTCCTGGCTCGCCTGGCCCCCCGGGCACAACACCGACGATCATCGCGCGCACGTCACGTCCCGCATGACCGACCTGGGTCGTGAGATAGGTGACGTTCGCCGCGCGCGCAACCCCGGCCATGCCGACGATGCCACGCCACGTCTCGTCGTGGATGCTGGACGATTCGGCGTAGGGTCCGAGCGTGCCCTGCTGCACCACCCACAAGTCCGCTCCGCTGTTGTCGAGCAGGACGCGGGCATCGTCGACCATGCCCCGGTACACGCCGGCCATGGTCAGCGTGACCCCGATCAGCAGTCCCAGTCCGGCACCGGTGAGCACGAACTTTCCCCAGCCATGAAGGATGTCGCGACCGGCCAGACTGATCACGAGGGCACTCCGGGCAGGCGCTCCACGACGCGGATTCGCGACCGCGCATCCAGCGCCTGCTGACTGTAGATGACCACCCGCTCATCCGGTCCGACTCCGTCGAGAATCTGCACGTGACCGTCGAGATCCGAAGCACCCGTAACCACCGGCGCAAAACGCAGGCGATCACCGTCGACAATCCACACGCCCAACGTGCCGTTTTCCCTGCGCAATCCGGCATTGGGCAAAGTGGGACTGGACGCGAGTGGCGGCAGATCGACGGTCACTTCCGCGAGTTCGCCGATCGGCGGCACGACCTGAGGCGCCAGGTCGAATACCACCTTCGCGAGTTGCTCCTCGGTGACGGCGTCGGCCAGCGGTTCCACGCGCAGGACCGTCCCGGTCACCGGATGCTCCGGACGGGAACGCATCACGATGCGGGCACCCAGACCGGCGCGCAGCCCGTCGGCACGCGCCTGGTCCACCCGCATATTGATCCACAGCGTCCTCGGGTCGATGACTTCCACCGCACTCTGCCCCGCCAGCAGGGTCGAACCCGGCTCGGCCAGCCGTGCCGCAACGAGCCCATCGACGGGCGCAACCAGGTTCAGGTTGTCCAGCTGACGGGTCAGGCCCTCGAGATCCGCGCGCAGGCGCGAGTACTCCTCGCGCGATGCGTCGCGGTTCGCCTGTGCCGCGGCGACACCGGCCGTCGCGACGCGATTCT
>CAYOKH010000091.1:0-6063 GCA_964404505.1 uncultured Azoarcus sp. | reverse complement strand
TGTAGCCGAGTTGCGACAGGGTCGAGTACGCGACCACGCGCTTGATGTCGTTCTGCACGATGCCGAGGAAACCCATGAACAGCGCGGTGGTGGCACCGATTACCAGCACGAAGGACAGGGCCGTGTCCGACAGCTCGAACAGCGGCGACATGCGTGCGACCATGAAGATTCCGGCCGTGACCATCGTCGCGGCGTGGATCAGCGCCGAGATCGGTGTCGGGCCTTCCATCGAGTCGGGCAGCCACACATGCAACGGCACCTGCGCCGACTTGCCCATCGCCCCGACGAAGAGACAGATGCAGATCGCCGTGATCAGCGGCCACCCCGTACCCGGCATCTCCATGGCTGCCAGTTCGCCGGACCGCGCGAACACTTCCGCATAGTCGAGGCTGCCCGCATAGGCCGCGATCAGCCCGATGCCGAGAAGAAAGCCGAAATCCCCGACGCGATTGACCAAAAAAGCCTTCAGGTTCGCATAGATCGCGGTGGGACGGTCATGCCAGAAACCGATGAGCAGGTAGGACACCAGGCCAACTGCCTCCCAGCCGAAGAACAACTGCAGGAAGTTGTTCGACATCACCAGCATCAGCATGGAGAACGTGAAAAGCGAGATATAGCTGAAGAAGCGCTGGTATCCGGGATCGTCCTTCATGTAGCCGATCGTGTAGATATGCACCATCAGCGATACGAACGTGACGACCAGCATCATCACCGTCGTGAGCGGATCGATCAGAAAGCCGATATCGAAACTGAGCCCACCGCTTTCCATCCAGGTGTAGATCGGGCCGTTGAAGAGATTGCCGTTGCGCACGTCCTGGAAGATCACCACCGAGGCCAGGAACGAGACCAGAACCCCGAGAATCGTGACGCCATGGGCACCGGAACGACCCAGCAGCTTCCCGAACAGCCCGGCAAGGATCGCGCCCGCGAGCGGTGCCAGGGGAACGAGTAGATAGAGTGCTTTCATGTCCGACATCGTCAACCCTTCAGGCTGTCCAGATCATCCACGTTGATGGTGCGCATATTGCGGAACAGCACCACCAGAATCGCCAGGCCGATCGCGGATTCGGCTGCGGCCACCGTGAGAATGAAGAAAACGAAGACCTGCCCGGCGAGATCCCCCAGGTAGTGGGAGAAGGCAATGAAGTTCAGGTTCACCGCGAGCAGCATCAACTCGATCGCCATCAGCAGCACGATCAGGTTCTTCCGGTTGAGGAAGATGCCCACCACGCCGATCGCGAACAGGATCGCGCCCAGGATGAGGTAATGGGAAAGCGACAGCATCAGTAACCCCCTGATTGCATCGGCTCCAGGGCCGCTGCAGTTCTCATACTTTTTCGCTCGGCATCGAAACCAGTCTCACCCGGTCCTGGCGCCTTGTCGCAATCTGCTCCGACGGATTCAGGTGACGGGCGCCCCTGCGCTTTCTGAGCGTCAGGGTGACCGCCGCAATCATGGCCACCAGCAGCACCAGTGACGCCAGCTCGAACGGATACACGTACTCCGTGTACAGCAGACGGCCGATCTCGCGCGTATTGCTGTAGCCCTCCTGCGCGGCAGGCGGCTCGGGCATCGCGTCGAGCCCGAAGTAACGTCCGCCGAGCACGAGCACCATTTGCACCAGGAGCAGTATCCCGACGAGCCCCCCCACCGGGAGGTGCGTCCAGAATCCCTGCCGCATGCGCTCGACGTTGATGTCGAGCATCATCACCACGAACAGGAACAGCACCATCACCGCCCCGACATAGACGAGCACCAGGATGATCGCGAGAAACTCCGCTTCGAGCAGCAGCCAGATCCCGCCCGCGCTGAAAAACGACAGGACCAGGAACAATGCCGCATGCACCGGGTTCTTCGCGGTGATCACCCGCAGGGCCGCGAAGATCAGGATGGCGCCCATCACGTAGAAGACGAAGGTCTTGAATTCCATGTTCGATCGGCGCCTCACGGCGCCCTCCCTTAGCGATATTTCGCGTCAGCTTCCCGGTCGGCCGCAATCTGGGCCTCATGCCGCTCACCCACGGCCAGCAGCATCTGTTTGGTGTAGTACAGGTCCCCACGCTTCTCGCCGTGAAACTCGAGCACCCGTGTCTCGACGATCGCATCGACCGGACAGGCTTCCTCGCAGAAGCCGCAGAAAATGCACTTGTTCAGATCGATGTCATAGCGCGTGGTGCGACGCGACCCGTCCTCCCGCTCCTCCGACTCGATCGTGATCGCCATCGCCGGACACACCGCCTCGCACAGCTTGCACGCGATGCAGCGCTCCTCGCCATTGGGGTAGCGACGCAGCGCATGCAGACCCCGGAAGCGATGGCTCTGCGGCGTCTTCTCCTCCGGAAACTGCACGGTGATCTTGCGCGCGAACAGATTGCGTCCGGTCACCGCCATGCCCTTGACCAGTTCCCTGAGGAACAGGCTACCGATGTAATCCTTCGCACCCATCTTCCGCCTTACCTCCAGATCGACAGCGGGGTCATCATCCACACTGCCACGACAATGACCCACACGATCGTGATCGGAATGAACACCTTCCAGCCCAGACGCATGATGTGGTCGTAACGGAAGCGCGGGAAAGTCGCACGCGCCCACAGGAAGAGGAACAGGATGAACGCTATCTTGAGCGCCAGCCAGTGGAAACCGTCGGGCAGGAAGCCCACCGGTGACAGCCAGCCACCCAGGAACAGGATCGACGTCATCGCCGACACCAGAATCATGTTCGCGTATTCACCGAGGAAGAACAGCGCAAACGCCATCCCCGAGTACTCGACCATATGGCCGGCAATCACTTCGGACTCACCTTCCACCACATCGAACGGCGCACGGTTTGTTTCGGCGATCCCCGAGATCACGAAAATGACAAACATGGGCAGCAGCGGCAGCCAGTTCCACGACAGGAAGGACAGCCCCATGTCGTGGAAGCGTCCCTGCCCCTGGGACAGCACGATGTCACTCAGGTTGAGGCTGGCCGAGATGAGAAGTACGCAGATCAACGCGAAGCCCATCGCGACCTCGTAGGAGATCATCTGGGCCGATGCACGCATTGCTCCGAGAAAGGGGTACTTCGAGTTCGACGCCCAGCCGGCGATGATCACCCCATAGACCTCGAGCGACGTGATCGCGAGCAGGAACAGCAGCCCGGCGTTGATGTTCGCGAGCATGACACCGTCGGCGAACGGAATCACCGACCAGGCCACGAGGGCCGGTGCAAGCGCGAAGATCGGACCGAGAATGAACAGGCCCTTGCTCGCGCCGGAGGGAACGATGATCTCCTTCAAAAGGAGCTTCATGCCATCCGCGATCGGTTGCAGGAGTCCGAGCGGGCCGACGCGGTTGGGGCCCATCCGGACCTGCATGTAGCCGATCACCTTGCGCTCGGCGTAGGTCAGATAGGCCACGCACAGCATCAGCGGCACGATGATCGCGAAGATCTTGACCAGGGTCCACGCCAGCGGCCAGACCGGGCCGAACAATTGCGCCAGCGGCTGCAGCATTCCCTCCATCACACGCGCTCCATGCTGATTTCACCGCTCATCGGCCCGAGCGACGCCGTGGCCGCATGGGCGGCCGGCACGCGCACGCAGCCGGCTGCAACGCGATCGTCGGCGACAACCGCGAGTTCGGCACTCGCCGCCCCCTGGCGGAGACGCACCCTATCGCCGGCGGCGATGCCAATCGCAGCCAGCGTCGCACCGCTTGCACGCGCGACCGGTGCGGCCGCGTCGCGGGTGTGCTGCAAGGACTCCGCCCTGCGCACCAGCGGATCGGCGAAATGAATCGGCACATCGCTGACGCGCTCGAGCTGCTTGTCGCGCGCTGCGGCCATTGACAGCGGCATCTCGTCGACGGTGTTGTCGAGGCGCGCCGCAAAACCTTCTCCGCGCGCCTCCGCGAGAATGGACTCCGAATCGTTGTAGCCGAAACCCGCCAAGGACAGCAGATTGCCGAGCACGCGCCACACCTTCCAGGCCGGCCGCGTCTCGCCCCGTGGCCCCACGACGGCTGCGAAGGACTGCGCAGTGCCTTCGCAATTGACGAAGGTGCCGGAGGTTTCCGCGAAAGGTGCAACGGGCAGCAGCACATCGGCAACTTCGCGCAGGGACGGTGAAACGAAGGAAGACAGCGCAACGACCAGCCGCGCTCCGCCCAGTGCCCTCATCGTGGCCGCCGCATCGGCAAAATCGAGATCGGGCTCCGCCCCGGCGAGGAGATATGCCATGCGCGGTTGTTCGATCATGCTGCGCGCATTCAGGCCGCCCTCGCCCGGAACCGCGTTGGCGAGATAACCGCCCACCGAGTTGGCCGCCTCGCCGATCACGCCGAATACGCCTCCGGACAGACGGGCCAGTTCCTGCGCAAGCTGCAGCGTGGCGGTGAAATCCCTGTTCTGTACCGCGAGATTGCCGAGCCAGATCGCTACCTTGCGCCCGCTTGCGAGATTGTCGGCAATGGCGCGCGCCGTGTCTGAAATGCCTCCCGGTCTCGACGCCTCGAAGGCGTCCGATACGGCCAGACCCCTGGACTCCGCGAGTGCGAACGCAATCTCGAGCATGGTCGCGGCGATTGCCGAAGGCGCCACCAGGGCGCGCTGGTGAAGGGGCAGCAGCCACTCGTCAGCGGTCGGATTGATCACGCACACGTTCAGGCCGCGCTTGGCCGCCTGGCGAATGCGCTGCGCGAGCAGCGGCGTATCCTTGCGCAGGAAGCTGCCGACGACGAGCAGGCGGTCGAGATCGGCCACGCCGGCAATCGGCATGCCGAGCCAGAGTGCGCCGCGGCGCCCGCCATCCGCGGCAAAATCGGCCTGGCGCAAGCGAAAGTCCACGTTCTCCGAGCCGAGGGCGCGAACCAGCTTCTGCGCCAGATACAGTTCCTCGAACGTCGAATGCGGCGAAAGCAGCGCGCCCAGCGCCGCGCCCCCATGCTCGGCAACCACGTCCCGGATTCCGTGCGCGGCAAACTCGAGGGCGGTCTGCCAGTCGACCTGCTGCCACTGACCACCCTGCCGGATCATCGGCACTTCGAGGCGATCTTCGCTGTTCAACCCCTCGTAGGAATAGCGGTCCTTGTCCGACAGCCAGCACTCGTTGATCGACTCGTTTTCCAGCGGCAGGACGCGCTTGACCGTGTCGTGCTTGACCTGGACGATGAGATTGGCGCCGAGCGCGTCATGCGGACTGACCGACTTGCGCCGCGACAGCTCCCATGTGCGGGCGGCAAACCTGAACGGCTTGGAGGTCAGCGCACCGACCGGGCAAAGGTCGATGATGTTGCCCGACAGCTCGGAATCGACCGTCTTCTCGATGAAGGGCATGATCTCTGCGTGCTCGCCGCGGAAGGCCTGCCCAAGCTCCATTTCGCCCGCGATCTCCTGCGTGAAGCGCACGCAGCGGGTGCAGTTGATGCACCGGGTCATGTCGGTTGCGACCAACGGTCCGAGATTCTTGTTGAACACCACCCGCTTCTCTTCCTGGTAGCGCGACTGGCTCGCGCCATAGCCGACCGCGAGATCCTGGAGCTGGCATTCGCCGCCCTGATCGCAGATGGGGCAGTCCAGCGGGTGATTTATGAGCAGGAATTCCATCACCCCCTTCTGCGCCGTGATCGCCTGCTCCGAATGCGTCCACACCTTCATCCCGCTGGTGACCGGCGTCGCACAGGCCGGCAAGGGCTTGGGCGCTTTCTCGACCTGCACGAGGCACATGCGGCAGCTCGCAGCGATGGACAGCTTCTTGTGATAGCAGAAATGCGGGATATAGGTGCCGGTCTTGGTGGCAGCGTCCATGATGGTGCTGCCATCCGCGACCGTGACCTGCTTGCCGTCGATTTCGATCTCTAGCATGACGGGCTCACGTAAATTTGACTGCCTTCGTACTGGAGTTCGGGCGGCACGAGACATTTCTTGTGTTCGATGTGGTACTCGAACTCGGAACCGAAGTGATTGACGAAGCTCTGGACCGGCATCGAGGCGGCATCACCGAGCGCGCAGATCGTGCGCCCCATGATGTTGGTCGTGACCGAGGTGAGCAGGTCGAGGTCATCGGGGCGTCCCAGCCCGTTCTC
>CAYOKH010000090.1:0-6228 GCA_964404505.1 uncultured Azoarcus sp. | reverse complement strand
GGATGAGCTTCGACTCTGTGGCCGAGGCTGCGCAGGGCATCGAGGACATCGGAGGCGACTCTCTTTTCGACGCGCAGCATGCCTGGGTCGTAGGTCGAAGGATATTGAGAGTTCGGGAAGCTGTAGCTGTAGAAGCGCGGCGCCTCCACCGCTTCCTGTGGATCGAAGCCGAACTCGATCACGTTCAAGAAAGTCTGCAGCGTGCCCTGCGGTATATGGTCGCCTCCGTAACCGCCCAGCGCGATGAAAGGCTTCCCGTCCCGCATGACCAGTGCCGGTGCTGGCGTCAGCCGTGGTCGCTTGCCGGGCGCCAGCGACGCAGGGTGATCCGGTTCGACTTTGGACTGGAAGCCACGCCAGCTCAACGCCATGCCCGTTCCGGGAACGATGGGGCCCGACTTGGCACCTTCACTTGGCGTGCAGGAGAAGATGTTTCCATGACGGTCGACGACACCGAAGTACGATGTGCCTGCACTGTCACCACCGCGGGTGCCGGCCTCAGCAGCCGCTTCGGCAGGCGAGCGCGGCGCGCCCTCGACCGTGGCTCGCCCGCGGCGCGGATCACCGGCTGGAGGCATGGCAGGCCACGCTCGGCGCGGATCGATCAGCTTGCGCCGCTCACGCAAGTAAGCCGCCGAAAGTAGCTCCTCAGCTGGCACATCGACGAAGAGCGGGTCGCCGATATAAGCCTCGCGATCGGCGAACGCAAGATTCAGAGCCTGATTCACAGTGTGCACGTACGCAGTGCTGTTGTGCCCCATTCCTCTCAGATCGAAGCCTTCCAGCAGCTTAAGCGCCTGCGGGTACACCGGTCCCTGACTCCAGAAGCCTGTCGTATAAACGTCGTAACCCCGATAGTTCACGGTCACCGGCGCTTCCACGCGTGCATTGTAGGCCTCCAGATCGGCCATGCTTAGCAGTCCGCCTTCTGCCCGGCAGAAATCGACGATCTGGCGAGCGAGCGCGCCCCTATAGATGACGTCGCGGGCGCACTGTAGCCCGCGCACGCGGTCCTCGCCACCATGGGCATGCTCCGCATTGACGAGCGCGCGCAGCGTGGATGCGAGATCTTTCTGGTAGAACATTTCTCCGACACGCGGCGCCCGCCCATCGGGCAGGAACACCGCCGCGGTGCTGGGAGCGGCCTGGTACAAATGGGGGGCGCCCTTCAGCGCTGCGGCGAGAAAGCGATACATCGGGAAGCCGTCGGCTGCCAGCGCGATGGCCGCGCTGGCGACATCCGCAAAGCGCAATGTGCCGTAACGTGCGAGTGCCGTGAACCAGGCGTCTGCTGCGCCGGGGGTCAGCGTGCGCAGCATTCCTGGTGGGAGTTTGCCCTGATGATGTCGCTGCAAATACGCTATCGACATCGCCTGGGGCCATACACCCAACCCGTCGATCGTCACGATCTCCTGCCGCTGGGCGGAATACAAGATTGTCGGAGCAACCCCGAGCAGGCTGCATTCGTGCGAGTGCACAACGTTTAGCGCGAGACCCACTGCCACACCCGCGTCGACCGCATTTCCTCCGCGACGAAGGATGTCCAGGCCCGCCATCGCGGCCGCCGGATGGCTGGCGACCACAGCGCCATTGATGCCCTGTATCAAGGGACGTAAGCTCGTCAATGTGGTTCCTGGGACGGGCATCAAGATCCTTTCATCTATCCATCTATCAATGATTGAAGAGCCACGGGTGAGCACAATGTTGGCGTAGCTGGCCAGAGTTTTTGCGCGAATACTCCGGCTGTCAGCCGCTGCTCTATAGTGCGCCGCTTCACGGCCAGACGAATCTTACGTGCTGCGTATCCGAGGCACTGCTCTTACGTGGTCGTCCCCGTGCCGCTTGTCGCCGCACTACATCAGCTTGATGTTCGCGGCGCGGATGATTGCGCCAAATCGATCGCGCTCGCGGCGGTTGCGCTCCGCGAATGCCTCGGGTGACATCGGCGGTACCGGCTCCGCGGCCATCTTTGCGAGCAGCTTGCGCGTTTCCTGCTTTTGCATGATCTGCCCGATTTCTCGGTTCAGTCGGGTCACGATCTGGCGTGGTGTACCGGCCGCCACATAGACACCAGACATCCACTCGATCTCCAGGTTCGTTCCCGCTTCAGTCATTGTCGGAAGATCGGGGAAAACGGGGGATCGGGTGGCGCTCGGGACCGCGAGTGCGCGCACCTTCTCAGTTTGTATGTGGGGTATTGCCGCTCCGAGATCAAATGTGAAGTCGACTTCTCCTGCCAGCAGATCCACAAGCACCCGCTGCGACCCCTTATATGCGACGTGTACGGCTTTGAAGTTAGCTTCGCGCATCAACATTTCGGTGGCGATGTGCTGCAACGTACCATGGCCTGCAGAGCCGTAATTTAGTTTTCCCGGGTGGGCGCGCGCGTAGGCGACGAGGTCCGCGAGGGTCTTGGCGGGCAGGCCGGGACGCACTATCAGGAAGAGCGCCGCCCTCGAGGTCGGCGCGACTGCCTCGATGTGCTTGCTTACGTCTACCGGCATCTGATAGAGATGCGGGCTCACGAGAATCACCGAATCTGCGGCGTGAAGGAGGGTATAGCCGTCCGGTGCCGCCCTGGCGGCAGCGTCGAGACCTATCGTTCCCCCGGCACCAGGCCGGTTGTCCACCACCACTTGCTGACCGAGCGCTTCGCTCAACATCAGTGCGACGGAGCGGGCGGTCACGTCGGTGGAGCCCCCCGCGGCAGCATTGACGATCATACGAACCGGTTTGGTCGGCCACCCCTGGGCACTGCTTTTCGCATCCGCCTGCGACCAGGCAGGTGCGGCGAAGAAAAACGCGCACACCATGGTGACGATGCCAACGACGCTCCGTTGCATACCGTTCTCCTGTGAAAGCGTGACAGCGTGACTTTGTAGTACCGGGCCTGCGCTGAGTGTAATCATTTTTGCCACAAGCGACCATCAGCCCAGCGTGCCAAGGCAGGTGTCAAGTGGCCAATGCTGCTGCGCTCGAGCGGCAAAGGCTCGACTGCAAAGCCCACCTGGATGAGCGCCAATGAACGTTCCTGAGCGTCGACCCACCCCTCGCGAGCATTGGCAGGCGTGGTGCAGTGGGTTCGTTCATGAGTGCGCTCAGGCGCGTGTCAATCGATCGTGAGCACGGCTTCCAGGAGGAAGTGACGCGCACTTCCTGTTTTCGGATCCATGATTCGTCCTTCAGGCAACCAGATTCCGCGGAAATCAGGTGATGTGCACACAGCGACGCGTCCCTGATCGGCTCAGGTCCTGCTTCTCCCGGTCTGTCACGGGGGACGGGTCACCAACTTGTGCGCGATGCGTCGAGCCACGCGATCTCGATGACCTACGCGCGTGGCGGCGCACCGAGTTCACCTATCACGGCCGCGAGAACGTGGTACGCCCCCACCCGCAGTGGGTTTTTCACTATATACCGCTGAGCCTGCCGCATTCGCCATCAACGAGCGCTGGAGAGTCGCCTTGCGGCGAATTGCATGCCGCCGTCGCCCAATATCGAACTCCCATCAACTTTCATGAGTGCTGCAGGCTAACGACGAGGCTGGAGCTGAGCTGAACATCGATCGCGTGTTGTGTTCGGCGCTACGGAGTTGTATGCTCGTGACCACAGCATATGGTCATGAGGCAACGACGTGGAAATCTCTGCCGCCGAATTCAAGGCTAAGTGCCTGAAGCTCATGGACGAGATCGCGAGGACTCGTAAACCCATCGTTATCACTAAACGTGGAAAGCCCGTCGCGAAACTCGTTCCCGCCGAGCCCGAACCGCGCGCGCCATTGTTCGGCTACATGGCAGGCACGATTACTCACATGGGTGACGTCGAGAGACCGCTCGACGTCGAGTGGGAAGCGGATACCGGCAAGGAGCCCGATCTTCGCCCGCTTCCCCGCAGGCGTCGGTCTAAATGATCGTATCCGGGCCGCTTCTGCTCGACACCCATGTGTGGCTTTGGATTGCGCACGGCGGGCCTGCGCGCATTCGGCCCACGACAATGCGTGCAGTTGAAGAAGCGGGCGGACGAGGCGATCTGCGCATCTCGGTGATCTCGATATGGGAAGTGGCCATGCTCGAGGGCAAAGGTCGCCTGGAGCTCCCGATGGGGGCCGCAGAGTGGGTCCGACGGGCCCTGGATCGTGCAGACTTTGAGCTTGCTGGACTGGAGCCGGATATAGCGCTCGAAAGCTGCCGGTTGCCGGGCACGCTTCATGCCGACCCTGCGGATCGCTTCCTGGTCGCCACTGCACGCCTGAGAAGATTCACCGTCGTTACCCGCGACGCGCGCATCCTGCGTTACGGGGAGCATGGTCACGTGGGAGTGATGGCCGCTTGATCTCGCGTCTGGGTGCGTTCTTTCTACTGGAGCATTCGTGAGGCTGCTGCCTGCGCCGCGCACCTTGCGCATCGCCCGGGAAATGAAGGTCAAGACAAGCCTGTGCCTTGCCTGTTATGGGTAGTCTCGAGCACATGCTATGACGCGCGCTGGGTCGGCAATACAAGTCACCCATCAGCCGACTCGTGTCACCCGATTTGCCGATTCGCGTCAAGTGGCAACACGCCCCATGGCGCGGGCAGCGCGCCTGCATGTTCCTGCATCACGCATCAGATTCCGATACAACTGCGCGACGCACCCGTCGGTCTTAGCAACGGGAGCAAACCGCAACGCGGCGCGCGGGCCAAAATCCCTCTCCTACAGCGTGACGTTGTGCCGTTCCTTCAGATACTTTCTAAGCCACTCCCACACCTCGGGTGACAGGGTCGTTGCTTCCTTGACGATGGTGCGCGCGCGCTCACCGATGATCTGCGGATAGCCTTCGATGATGTTGGCGGCATCCTTCTGGAAGTCGGGGTCCTCGAGCATCTTGCGGGTGGCCGACCGCCAGGCCTCGAGTATGGGCTGGGGCGTGTTCGCCGGCAGGAAGATCCCCTTGTTGGTCATGACGCCCATCGTGAAAAGCGCGCGCCAGGCCTCGTAGGCGGGGCCGGCCGGCTTCTTGCCGTGCGCGAGCTCGTAGGCTTCCGGAAACGTAGGAAGCTCCGGGAAATTGGGGTCCCGGACGATGTTGTCGTTCTCGTCCGCCACGCCGAAGCTGAATAGCGGCACGGCCTTTCCGGCCTTCACGAGGGCGGTGGCGTTCTTGATGTAGCCCGGCGTGGAATCGTAGTTGATATTGAGCTCGCCGCGTTCGAAGGCGAGCCGCGTCGGCCCGCGGGCGAGCCCCCAGACGAAGTGCAGGTTCAGCCCGAGGAGCTCGAGCGCCACGACCGTACGCATCTCGGCGGACGTGGGGCTGTGGCCTCCGAACAGGAGTTTGTGTCCTTTCAGCCGGGCGATGTCTTTCGGTCCGGTCACCCCCAATCCGGTCGCGGCATAGACGACGTTGCCCTGCGGCGAGAGCAGAACGGGCTCCCATTTCTCCAGGTCGTACTGAACCCTGGACCGCTGGAATACGTAGTTCGAGACCGTCGAGATCGAAAGCGCGATTGCATGCAGTCCGTCCGGCTTGGCTCGCGCCTGGAACTGGTTTGCACCCGCGATGGAACCGGCGCCCGGCACGTTGCGTACGATCAGAGTGGGCCTGCCGGGAAGGTGCTTCTCCAGGTGCGGCACCAGCGCGCGTATGTAGACGTCGGCGCCGCCGGCGGGCGGGAACGGCACCAGGATCTCTATCTTCTTGCCCGCGAAGTCCACGGCTTGCGCCGCATGAGCCGCAAGCGGCAGAGCCCATGCCGCAACGAAGGCAATGCATGCGGCAGCTCTGGCTGAGAGTAGCTCGGTCATTGTTTCTCCTCCTCGGTTTGTATCGTTGCCCGACGCGGCGGACCTTCGACGGGCTCCACATGCGTCTGCTTCTGCCCGTCCGATACCGCGGCGCGCGCGCCGCCTCCGGACATGGCGGGTGGCTTCGAGCATTCACAGTATAGACGAGATGCACCGAAGCTCGGACAAGAGCGACCTGGCCGTAGACTGCACGACCCGCCGGACACGATCCTCGCCACTCAGGTTCGCACGCCCGTTGCGCGCTCAGGCGGGGACGGCTCCCTGGAGCGATACCGCAAGTGCATCGTGGCCGTACACCCAGGACGGATCGGTCGCATGGCGCAGCCACTCGTTGGCGCTGGAGCCGGCCTGGATGGCCGACGCCCTGGGCTTGCGCAGCGCCTCGTAGGTCGTGAACGCTTCAGCCAGGCCGTCGCGTTCGACGCCGGTCAGCAGCCGCGCCAGTTCTTC
>CAYOKH010000089.1:0-6337 GCA_964404505.1 uncultured Azoarcus sp. | reverse complement strand
GTGCGGGGTACTACCAGCGGGGGTTGGTGACCCGGATCGGCAAGCTGGAGTTGCGCGTACCGCGCGACCGTGGCGGAGAGTTCTCGACGGCGCTGTTCGAGCGTTACGCGCGCAGCGAGAAGGCGCTGGTGGCCGCGCTCGCGGAGATGTACGTGCAGGGGGTGTCGACGCGCAAGGTCAAGGCCATCACGGAAGAGTTGTGCGGTCATAGCTTCTCGGCCTCGGCGATTTCGGCCATCAACAAGGGGCTCGATGAGGCGCTGGCGCGCTTTGCCCACCGACGGCTCGAGGAGCCGTATCCGTACCTGATCCTGGATGCGCGTTACGAGAAGGTACGTGAGCACGGGGTGATTCGCTCGATGGCGGTGCAGGTGGGCATCGGCATCAACTGGGAAGGGCAGCGCCAGGTGCTGGCGGTGGAGACGGCCAACCGGGAGAGTCAGAGCAGTTGGAAGGAGTTTCTGCTGCGGCTCAAGGAGCGCGGTTTGTCGGGGGTGGAGTTCGTGGTCTCGGATGATCATGCGGGGCTCAAGAAGGCGATCGGCGAAGTGCTGACCGAGGCCGCGTGGCAGCGCTGCTACGTGCATTTTTTGCGCAACGCGCTCGACTATCTCCCCCGCAAAGCCGACGACGACTGCCTGCAGGAGTTGCGCTGGATCTACGACCGGCGAGACTTGCAGGAAGCCAACCGTGACCTGGCCGCCTGGATCGGGAAATGGCAGAGCAAATATCCGAAACTGGTCGACTGGGTCGAGAACAGCATCGGCGAGACGCTGAGCTTTTACCGACTGCCTCGGGCGCACCACAAGCACCTGAAGAGCACGAACATGCTCGAGCGGCTCAATGAGGAGATCAAGCGGCGCACACGGGTGGTGCGGATCTTCCCGAACGCCGAGTCCTGCCTGCGGCTGGTCCGGGCACTGTGTGTTGAGACCCACGAGACATGGCTCGAGGACAACCGCTACCTGAACATGAGCCTGTTGGCTGAACAGAAGAAGGAGCTGCTGCGACTGGCCGCATGAATGGGCCGCCCGTCATGGTCGGCGCTTCGGGCTACGCCCTGCGCACCGACCATGACGCATGAGAGATCAACCAATTACCTGAAACCCAATTTGCACAACTTGACGCACACAACTCCAGCTTGCCTAGAATCTGGCCTAAGTGCTTGATTATTTGGTGGGGGCACTAGGACTCGAACCTAGGACCAATTGATTAAGAGTCAACTGCTCTACCAACTGAGCTATACCCCCAGTTCCGCGATGCCTGCCACTTCCCTGAGCAACAGGAAACGGCGTACCGATGCTGGTGTGGTAGGCCGTGCAGGGCTCGAACCTGCGACCAACGGATTAAAAGTCCGCTGCTCTACCAACTGAGCTAACGACCCACGCGGAAAGACCGAAATTCTATGTAATGGGAGGACTTGCGTCAAGTTGAGCGGCGGCCGATCGCGTACTTGCCGCGCGTGCGCGCCTCGGTGCACGCATGTGGCCTGCGTGGTTTCGTGTTCGAGCGCAACGATGCCGGGGCTGGCTGGCGCAATTCCGCGTTGGCACGGACGGTGACTCGAATTCAGGCGCGTGACGCCTGGTATGCGGTCGGGTCTGCGATGCCGGCAGCCTCGAACCCCGCCCGACGCAGTCTGCACGCGTCGCATACGCCACATGCGCGCCCGGTCTTGTCGGCCTGGTAGCAGGAGACGGTTCTTGCGTAGTCGACTCCGAGCTCGATGCCGCGGCGAATGATTTCCGCCTTGGACAAATTGATCAAGGGAGCGTGTACCGTGAGCCGTCTGCCCTCGACGGCCGTGCGGGTGGCCAGGTTCGCCATCGTTTCGAACGCACGGATGAATTCCGGACGGCAGTCGGGGTAGCCGGAGTAATCCACGGCATTGACCCCGATGAAGATGTCTCCCGCATCGAGTACTTCGGCCCACGCAAGTGCGAGCGACAGCATGATGGTGTTGCGCGCCGGAACATAGGTGACGGGAATGCCGCCGGTGGCGCCCTCCACCGGTACGCTGATCGACGGATCGGTGAGGGCCGATCCGCCGAACTGCCCGAGACTGACACTGGCAATGCGATGCTCGTGTGCACCGAGAGCCTCGGCCACGCGCTTGGAGGCCGTGAGTTCGGCGGCGTGGCGCTGTCCGTAAGCGACCGATAGCGTATGGCAGGCGAATCCGGCAGCGCGGGCGATTGCCAGGCAGGTGGCGGAGTCGAGCCCTCCGGAGAGCAGGATCACTGCCGGCTTTGGTCGGGACATGTCGATGACCTCGATCGGATGTGAAACGGAGCGTGCGGGCGACGCCCGTCGCGGGGGCCCTCAGCGACCGCGCGCATCGTTCCAGAGCAGTTTGTGGAGCTGAAGCTGAAACCGGACCGGCAGGCGGTCACGAACGATCCATTCCGCGAGGGTGGCGGGGTCGAGGGTGCCCTGCACCGGCGAGAGCAGGACCGGGCACCGGTCGGCAAGTCCATGGCATGTGATCTGCGCCCGGGCCCATTCGTAGTCGGCGGCATCCTGCAGGACGATCTTGACCTCGTCGCGCTCGGTCAGATAAGGAATGTTCTCAATGCGGTTGCGCGTGCTTTCCCCGGAAGCGGGCGCCTTGAGATCCATGACCCGCGACACGCGCGGGTCGACCTCAGCGATGTCGATCGCTCCGCTCGTCTCGAGCGAAACCGAATGGCCGGCATCGCACAAGGCCTTGAGCAGGACATGGCAGTTCTTCTGGGCGAGCGGTTCGCCGCCGGTAACGCAGACATGCTTGATGCCATGGCTTGCGACCTCTGCGAGCACGGACTTCACGCTGCGGCGCTCCCCGCCATGAAAGGCGTATGCGGTGTCGCACCATGTGCAGCGCAGCGGGCAGCCGGTCAGGCGCACGAATACGGTCGGCAGGCCGGTGCGTGTCGACTCGCCCTGTATCGAGGCGAAAACCTCGGTGATCCGCAGCGTTTCAGCGCGGACGGCGGCAGGTTGCATGATTCGGCTTCATATGGATCCGCTCGATGGTCGGATCGCGACTTGGTGTCCCGCGCCGGCTTCGGCACCGGCGCTGCGACCAGGCGGGACAGTCGTTCCGATCGGGACGTCTCTGACAGTTGCTTCGATTCGTGCCATTCCTCCGGACGACGGCCGGAGCCATCCTTACTGGTTAAGGCGCTGCCTCGCCACCTGGGCTGCCGAACTGTCGGGGTAGCGTTGCAGGATTTGCCTCAGGGTGTCCTGGGAGGCGCGCGCTTCGCCCATGAGTTGCTGGCTGTTGGCGAGTCCCAGCATCGCATCGGGTGCGATGGAATCCTCCGGCCAGTTCGTGATGGCGGTATTGAAGTAGTTTCTCGCGGCAACGACTTCCTTTGCCTGCAGGGCGGCGTTGCCCGCCCAGAAGTTGGCGCCGGGAAGGAAGCCGCTGCGCGGGTATCGAGCGATGAACTGCTCGAACGCAACCAGGGACTCCCCGTGCTTGCCTTCCTTGAGGAGATTCAGGGCCGATTCGTAGTCTGCAGATTCCGCGGCAGGGTCCGAAGGCGGCACGGCACCGTGTTCTTCCATGCGGCGAACCCGCTCGTCCAGATCGACATAGAAGTCGCGCTGGCGCTGCTTGAGCGATTCGAGCTCGTGTGTCAGTACCTCGAGCTGGCCGCGAAGGCTGGCCACTTCCGCTTTGAGCACCTCATTCTGATTCGAAAGTTCCAGCTGCCCCCGACTGCTTGCATCCAGGCGGGCGTCGACTTCCTGGCGCAGTTCGGAGATCTGCCGTCTTGTCTGGTCACCACCGAAAAGCTGGGCGTGAGCACTCGGGACGGCAAGAACCGCGACAACGAAAGCAACCGGGAGCCGCATCTTCATCAGAATTCGCCTGTATAGAGCATGTCAGAACGACGATTCTCGGCAAAGCAGGGCTCGGTCCGCTCAGTGCAACGGGGCTTCTCCTCGCCCAGGCTCACCGCCTCGATCTGGGATTCACGCGCACCCAGCAGCATCAGGGCCTGCTTGAGAGCTTCGGCGCGCTTCTGGCCGAGCGCGAGGTTGTACTCGCGGCTGCCGCGCTCATCCGTGTTGCCCTGAATCATCATGCGCATCTCGGGATTCTGGGCGAGGAATCGCCCATGCGCCTCTACCAGCGACATGAACTCGGAGCGAATGACGAAGCTGTCGAAGTCGAAATAGACACTGCGTCGGGACAGGATGCTGGCAGGGTCGGTGAGAGCGGCGATTCCGGTGCCGGTGACGCCCGGAGCAGTCACTGTCGCCACGCCTGCGCCTGCGCCGGCGCGATCCTCGACCGATGCAGCGGTCTGTTGCGGGCCGCCGGTGCCACCGCAGGCTACCAGCAGAACTGAGAGAAGAGCCGGCAAAAGAAGCTTTTTCATGTGGGTTTCCATTCCAGGTTAGGGATTGTGCAACTCGTACGGCAAGGACTCGGTACTAATGCTGCGGAATCGGCCCCCACGCAGGTTCGCGCACGTCGGCGGCCTGAATGGAGAGGCGTTGCTTCACGCGACCGTCTGACGATACCGCGGCAAGCACGCCGCGGCCCCCACTCTCGGACGCATACAGGATCATGCGCCCGTTGGGCGCGAAACTCGGTGACTCATCGCGTGACGAGTCGGTCAGAATCGTCGTCTGGCGGCTGGCAAGATCCATCGTCGCGACCTGGAACCGGCCCTCGTTGCGCGTGACGAATACCAGGCTCCTGCCGTCGGGTGACGGGCGCGGGGTGACGTTGTAGTTGCCCTGGAACGTCACGCGTTCCGGGCTGCCGCCGCCGATCGCAACGCGATAGATCTGCGCGCTGCCGCCCCTGTCCGACGTGAAGTAGATCCACTGGCCATCGGGAGACCAGGCCGGCTCGGTATCGATGCCGGACGAAGTGGTGATGCGCCGCACCCCCGTACCGTCGGAATTGATCACGTAGAGCTGCGATGGTCCGTCCCGGGTCAGGACCACAGCCAGCTGGCGACCGTCGGGCGCCCATGCCGGCGCGGAATTCGAACCGCGGAAGTTCGCCACGACATGGCGCTGTCCGCTCGGCAGATCGTGCACGTAGATCACGGGTTTCTTCGCCTCGAAGGAGACGTACGCAAGTCGCTGTCCATCCGGAGCCCATGCGGGCGAAATGATGGGTTCGCGCGACACGAGCGCAATCTGCGGGTTCTCGCCGTCGGCGTCGGCGATCTGGAGCTCGTAACGCGGGCCGCTCTTGACGACGTACGCAATTCGCGTCGAGAAATAGCCGGGAAGGCCGGTAAGCTTCTCATACACGAAGTCGGCGATGCGATGCCCTGTGGCACGATGGTGCGCCGGTGCCACACGCATCGCCATCGCCCCCAGTTCGGCCTGCTTCTGGGTGTCGAACAGACGCACACGGATGTCGAATCGACCATCCGCAAGTGGCACGACACTTCCTGTCAACACCGCATCGGCGCCGCGCGCGCGGAGGCCGGAGAGGTCCGGCACCGCCGACTCCGACAGAGCCATCATTCCCAGATTGACCAGGCTGAACAGGCCGCTGCGCTCGAGATCGTCGCGCACCACGTCGGACACGCTGCGCTGCAGCGACCCCTCGTTCTCGAAAACCGGAATCGCTACCGGAAACCGGGTCGCGCCGGCCCCGGTGATTTCGATCGACAACTGGGCGTGGGCCGCCAGTGACAGGCCTGCCAGGAATAAGGCGACGAGCAGCGTGCGGAAGGTGTCAATAAGTCTGGTCATGGGCGAGGGCGGCGGCGCTTGACAACGTGCGATTATAACGGACGGCGTGAAGCGGGCACGTGAATCTGCGTCCGCTTACAGTTCGTAACGGAGTGAGAAAGTCGGCGAAGCCGCTCATCACGGCGTGCTATTCCTCGAGCGGCCTGAATCTGAGTTCAAGCTCGGGCCGGAAAAGTTCCGGGGTCGCCGGAAGGGGCAAGGGGCTGGAGCGCCAGATGGCACGCTCGATCGCGTCGTCGAGCGAGCTGATGCCGGACGAGCGGTTCAGACGCACGTTCGTGACCGTACCGTCGGGGAGCTGTGCAACCAGGAACACCGCTTCCGGGTTCCCCTGCAGGCCGGGCGGGCGCACCAGATTGCCTCGAACCTTGATGCGGATGCGGTTCTGGTAGTCCTGCAGTCCGACCTGTGATCGGGCCGATGCCACCCGTGCCGCATCGTCGCGCATGAGGCGCTCCACCTGCGTGCGCTCGAGTTCGCGCGTCAGCATCTCCTCGAGGTGCGGGTCGCGCGGAGGATCAACCGGCCTGGCCTCGGGTTTCGGTTCCGGCTCGGGCTTCGGCTCAGGCTTCGGCTCAGGCTTCGGCTCAGGCTTCGGCTCCGGTTTCGGTTCGGGCTT
>CAYOKH010000088.1:0-6367 GCA_964404505.1 uncultured Azoarcus sp. | reverse complement strand
CGAGGTAGGCGTTCACGCCGGCGGCGTAGGCCTCGAGCAACGGCTTTTCGTCGGCCGGAAATTCGGCCCAGTAGCGGTCCAGCGCCGCCGCGTAGCCGCGGTTGCGGTGCAGCCGGTCACTGGACACCCCGAGTGGTCCGAGCCATTCCGCCTGACGTCCCGCCATGGTCTGGCGGGTCAGCATCATCTGCCAGAGGCGATCCTGGGCATGAAGGAAGCCCTGCGCAAAGTATGCGTCGGGCTCGCTTTCCGCGAATACATGGGGAATACCATGCGGGTCACGGAGAACTTCCACCGGGGCGCGTAACCCGGTCATCGAGGCGTCACCGTCGAGTTGCGGCAACCCCCCGTGTGCGCGCAGCAACGTGAGGCCGACGTACCCGGCCGGAACCAGCACGACGACGGCCAGCAAGGCTGCCGTGAAGACAAGGAACCTGCGCATGCAGTTGCCTCCCCCTGGCTGGCCTTGAGTCTAGTACATCGGCAGCGAAACGTGCCGAAGATTGCCCTGTCATGCGAAAGCGGGGCTGCGCATGCACGATCTTCCGTTTTATTGCGGTCGAGCCTAGACTTGCGTCAGCCCTGTCTGTGCCCTCGATCCGCGGCACGACCCAAAGTCTCCTGATCTCCCGGATTCCGTTCGACTGCCGAGCCACACATGACGACGATCGTATACCTGGGCGAAGACAGGGCGGTGCAGGTCGCCGATCCCGCCATGACCATTCTCGACGTCTCGATCGCGCACAAGATCTCGCACGTTCGGGAATGCGGGGGAAACGCGCGCTGCACGACGTGTCGCGTCCGCATCTGTGACGGCATCCAGAACGTTTCGGCGCGGACGCCGCGCGAGGCCGAGGTAGCCGGGGCGCTTCGCTGGGACGGGTTCACGCGCCTGGCCTGCCAGACGCGCGTCAACGGGGATGTGACCCTGGAACGGCTGGTCAAGAGCCCGGCGGATGTCTCGTGCCTGCAGGTGGAAGAAGCGTCGATCGCGCCTTCGCAGGAGCGAACGCTGGCGATCCTGGTCTGCGACATCCGCGACTTCACGCCCTTTGTCGAAGCGCAGCTCGCCTACGACGTGGTGCACATTCTCAATCGCTACTTCAAGGCGGTCGGCGATGCGATCCTGGTCAACAACGGTGTCATCTATCAGCATGTCGGCGACCAGGTCGTCGGGCTGTTCGGTATTGGCGGCGATTCGCCCGAGAAGAATTGTCTCGACACGATTCGTGCTGGCCTGGGCATGCTCGACGCTCTGAACGAACTCAATGCGGAGCTGTCGGAAGAGTTCGGCACGACGCTTGAAGTTGGCATCGGGGCACATTACGGTCCGCTCGTCGCCGGCATGATGGGGCACCCGGATCACCGGCAGTTCACGGTGGTCGGTGACGCGATCAACGTCGCCAGTCGCATCCAGGATACTAACAAGACGCTCGGTACGAAATTCTTGCTATCGGAGGCCTTGTTCAATCAAGTGCCTCAGGCGCCGGTGAAGGCACGCAGAACACAGGCCGTACTGAAGGGAAAGCACGGCCCGTTCCAGCTCGTGGAAGCGGTCGGCTTTGCCGCGCCGGACTCCGCTTTGCTGGTGCAGTCGACCATTGGCATTCTCCTGCAACATCAGCAGCGGTTCACGCAGGATCTGTATCGACGCTTGTTCGCGCTGGCGCCTTCGGCCGAAAGGCTCTTCCGCGGCGACATGGAGAGCCAGGGCCAGATGCTCGCCCATATGATGCAGTTTCTGGTGCACGCGATGAGCCGCCCCGAGATCATGACGCTCGGCCTGCGGGATCTCGGACGGCGACATGATGGTTACGGCGTCGCGGCCGAGTACTACCCGGCCTTTCGCCAGGCGTTTCTCGAGTCGGTACGCGGGGTTCTCGGTGAGAGGCACACTCCGCAGGTCGAGAAGGCCTGGGCGGACACGATCGACATGATCATCGAGTCGATGCGTGGGCCGGTCGGGACCTGATGGTCGGCCTTCAACCTAGGGGCGTTGACGTGCCAGCGCGTCGACCAGTTCTGCCTTCGACATCGTACTTCGTCCGGCGAGGTCCATCGACTGCGCCATCTCATAAAGCTCCGCCTTGCCTTTCGATGCTAGCTTGTCGATACGGACACCGGGACGCTGGCCCGTGCCGCTCTCGGGAGCCGCACGGGCGCGGAGCTTGCCCTGCAATCGCTCTTTCAACACTTCCATCAGATCTATCACGTTTGTTGAGCTTTCCTCGACTTCCTCGGCGTCCGCGGTGGCCAGCAGGACATCGGTGCCGGATCGCAGCTTCTTCTCGGCAAGATTGACGATGCGGGCACTCCGTCGATCCTCGAGCTCGGTGCGATCCAGTGTCTTCACCTTCAGGGCCTTGATGGCTTTGGAGTATTGAGCCACTTTTGCGGCATCCGCCGAAACCCTGGGCGGCAATCCTATTGCTTCCGGGCTGCGCACTTCGTCGGCAAAACGCAACGTCGCCGCGCGCAGGATGCCATGCTCCGCAATAATCGCACACAGGTATTCCTTGCCCCGCATCACGAATGTCGCAATGCCTGCACGCTCTTCCTCGGCGAGGGTTTCGGCGAGCAGACGATAGGCCTTCGTGGTGCCGCCATCGGGGACCAGAAAGTAGGCCCGCTCGAAGTAGAGCGGGCTCAGCGCGTGCAGGTCAACGAACTGCGCGAGGTCAATTTCACGGGACTTCTCGGGATCGAGTGCCTCGAGCTCATCGTCCTCGACGGTGACGAAGCGATCCTTCTCCACTTCGTAGCCACGCACGAGGTCTTCGGCATCGAGCGCCTTGTCGTCGTCCGCGCCGAAGAAGCGGCGCTCGAGGAAACTGCCCTGGGCATCGACCATCCGCAGGCGCAGCGTTGTGCCGCGGTTCGCCGGGAACAGGCTCACGGGGACGCTCACGAGGCCAAAAGTCACAATACCCGACCAGAACGGCTTCGAGGTCTCGGCTTGCTCGTCGGCAGGTTCTTTTGCCATCGACCGATCTCACGCGCTCTTGCGCATGGCCTTCAGGCTCGCCTGCAATGCGCGGCCCAGGTCGTCGCTGGGCTTCTTCGGCGAAGTCTTGACAAGCTTGAGGCGTCGCCCACCTTTGGCCTTCGCCTCGACCAGCTTCAGCACGCGATCGCGATACGCATCTCGATAGCTGGACAGGTCCAGTTCCGCTTCAAGCATGCCAACCAACTGTCTCGCCATGTCGAGCTCCTTGGGGTTCAGCGCAGCGCCGCCAGGCGCCTCGAGATTCGACACGCTGACGACTTCTTCTGCATGCCGCAGCGACATCAGCACCGGATAACCCAGGTGAAGGCGCAACGCGCCGATGTACGCCTTGCCCCGCATTACCCAGCGCGCGAGGCCCTCCAGGTCACTGTCCTCGATGGCTGCGGCGAACGCGAAGTAGGCCGCGCTGTTTCCGTCAGGTCCGAGGTAGTACGGCCTGTCGTACCAGCGATGATCGATCTGCTCGGGGGGCAGAAACGCGATGAGTTCGATGTCCCGCGACGGTTCAGGTTCCAGGGCGTCGAGTTCGGCCTTCTCGAGGATGGCGCGGTCGCCATTTTCGGCCACATAGGCCCGCCGCGTTTCGGCGTGTGACACGATCTCGCCGGTCTCCGGGTTGACCATGGCCTGGCTGACAGGCTGGCTATCCTTGCGACTGAGGATGCGGAAGCGGATGTTCCGATCCTCGATTGCGGAATACAGCTTCACAGGCACCTGGAGCTTGCCGCACCGGATCACCGCTTTCCAGATCGCGCGTGCCGCCATCACAGTTCCCCGGATTTTCCGTGACAGACGGGGCAGTGGGGATCGCGCTCCATGCTGACGACCACGCAGACAGCACAGACCAGGGCGTCGCAGGCGCTGCAATAGAGCATCGCTTCGATATGGTGGGGCTGCTCACACCAGGGACAGAGCGCCGGCCCCGGCGCCAGCCACCAACCCGCCGCCGTGCCCGTGACCTTTTCTCTCTTGTGCGTCGTCACAGCCCCACGGCCTTGCGCATGCGGGGTGTGATCGCGACGCGTGCATCGTAGAAATCACCCCACGGATCTTCCTTGAGGGCTGCGAGGCGCCGGCGCAGGTTGGCGACCGAGTACCGATCCGGACGCAGCGATGTTTTAAGTTCGTCCCAGCGCACCGGTACCGCCACCGGCGCCCCGGGTCTGGCCCGGGTCGAGTAGCTGGCGATCGCAGTGGCGCCGCGTCCATTGCGCAGATAGTCGATGAAAATCTTGTCGCGCCGCTTCACCTTGGAAAGCAGGGTCGTCAGCCGCGACGGAGCGTCGGCTGCATGCCGTTCGGAAACTGCCTTCGCGAAGGCCTTGACCCCCTCCCAGTCCGTCGTCGGACGCAGCGGCACGACCACGTGCAGGCCCTTGCCGCCGGTCGTGCGTACGAACGCCGAGAAACCGAGCGCTTCGAGGCGTTCGCGCAGCTCTCGTGTGGTCACAAGAACGTCCTGCCACCGCACCCCGGGCGATGGATCGAGGTCGAACACCATCAGGTCCGGATGCTCCGGATTCGTGATCTGGCTGCCGAAAGGGTGGAACTCAAGCGCTCCCGATTGCACCAGTGCGATGACATGCGCAATCGACTGGACGTAGGCATACGGTTTGACGCCCTTGCTCTGTTGAAAGCCCTGCCGCGGTACGTTTCTCGCCTGGCTCGCGAGCAGATGCTTTTGGAAAAAGCAGGCCTGCTGGCTGCCATCCGGGCAACGGACCAGGGAAAGCAGGCGATTGGCGAGCAGCGGCAGCAGCCAGTCCTGGATGTCCGCATAGAAGCGCGCGATTTCGAGCTTGGTAAGCCCAGGATCCGCATAGACCACGCGCTCGGGATGGGTGATCCGGATACCTTCGACCACTTCATCGTGTCGCCCACGAACCGGTACGCGGGGCGGGGCAGGGCGCGCCGCCTTCGAGGTGGCTACGGGCGTGGCGATTGCCGTCGGGTTGCGGTCCTCGCGCACGCCGCGAAACGTCGAATGGCGCAGGCGCCCCTCTGGTGTACGTTCGCTGAAAGCGACCTCGACGACGAGCTGCGGCGCAACCCAGGTGACACCGCGCGCATCGGGCACAGCGTCGGCGAAGGGCGATTCCTGCTGGCGGGCCTTGCGAAGCACGGCATGCAGGCGCTGGAGCTGCCGCGAGCTGAAGCCGGTCCCGACACGACCCTGGTAGTGCAGCGATGGGCCGTCCCAGCTGCCAAGCAGCAAAGCGCCGAATCCCTTGCGCGAGCCGGACGGCCGGGTGAATCCGCCAACGACGAATTCACCATCCCGCGAACACTTGATCTTCAGCCACGCCTTGCTGCGCCGGCTGCTGTAACGCGCATCGGCGCGCTTCGCCACGGTACCTTCAAGGCCGAGCTCACAGGCCTGTTCCAACAGTTCGCGCCCATGCCCCACCACGTGATCGGAGAACTGCAGGGTCGACCCCGTGACCCCGAGCCCGCTCTGGTGGAGCAGCCGTCGCAATGCAGCCTTGCGATCGAGGAGCGTTGCCGCCGTCAGATCGAAGCCATCCAGGTACATGAGGTCGAAGAGCTGCAGGACCAGCGAGCCGGTGTCTTTCGACTTGATCAGGCGTTGCAGTTCACTAAAGCTTGAGGCGCCATCGGGTCCCATTGCAGTCATCTCGCCGTCGAGAATGGCCGCCGTCGCGGCGAGCGCTCCGAGCTGCTCTGCCTGCGCCGCGAAGCGTCCCGTCCAGTCGTGGCCATTGCGTGAAAGCAACTGGACTTTGCGTCGAGCCAGGCGAACGATCATCCGGTAACCGTCGAACTTGATCTCGTGCACCCAGTCGTCGCCGTCGGGCGCTACCTCCGCTACCGTGGCGAGCTGCGGTGCGAAGCTCTTGGGTAGGGCCCGACGTCGGGCACCGGGAATGTTGACAGGCCTGACTGGAACGCCGTCGGTCGGCGCGATCGCCGGCCGATCGCAGGCGACGCCGCGAGCGATCTGGTTCATGTCTCTGCCGCTTTGGATGCTGCGGTCGTGGGCCTGCGCAGCACTGACGTCATCGGTACCGCGCTTGATCAACAGCCAGTTGTTGGCCGGCCTGCCGGGCCTGGGGCCGCTACGCACCAGGGTCCACGCACCCTGTAACTTGCTTCCTTCGAGCCGGAAATCGATTCGGTCGGCAGTGTGCTTGCCGGTCACCACCCAGCCGCCGGCATCCCAGAGCATGACGGTTCCGCCGCCATACTGGCCCTTGGGAATGGTGCCTTCGAACCCGCCGTATTCGATGGGATGATCCTCGACCTCGATCGCCAAGCGCTTCTCGCCGCGCTTCAGGCTCGGGCCCTTGGGCAGGGCCCAGCTGCGCAGAACGCCCTCTTCTTCGAGGCGGAGATCGTAAT
>CAYOKH010000087.1:0-6387 GCA_964404505.1 uncultured Azoarcus sp. | reverse complement strand
TTCCCCGACCGGGCCCCTCACATCGAAGCCAAGCTGCGCCAGTGGGGCGGCAACGCAAGCGGGGTGAATGTCGCCAATATCGACAACCTCGGCGTGGTGCACCCCGACACCATGTGGTGGCACGTCCCGCTGGGCAACGTGCGCGACCGTCCCTTCTCCGAGATCTGGAACGACCTGTCCAACCCCCTCATGGCCGGGCTCAAGCAGCATCCCCGCACGCTGACCGGGCGCTGTGGCAAATGCCGGTATCTCGAGATCTGCAACGGCAGCTCGCGCGTGCGCGCGCAGCAGATCACCGGGGACACCTGGGCCGAGGATCCGGCCTGCTATCTCGGCGACGACGAGATCGGCGTGAGCGCAGTGGACTACGGCAACGAACGGGTCAAGGTCATTCCGTTCGTTCCACGGCGCAGGTCCGCCTGAACCAGTTTTCGAGCACAGGGCAACGACATGACACGTGGCACGCTCCGGACACAGAAGCTACCGACCCCGCGCAGCATGATCGCGAGCATCGCGCTCGCGTCGGCGGCGACGCTGGCGTGGTCCATACCGACGGCCCATGCCGGCGAAGATACGTATACCCTCTACGTGCGGCATTGCGCCGAATGCCATGGCGTCGACCGCCTCGGCGGGATGGGTCCGGCCCTGCTGCCGGAGAACCTCGCGCGCCTGCGCAAGACCGAAGCCCTGAACGCGATCCGCGACGGTCTCACCGCCACCCAGATGCCCCCCTTCGGCGAGGTGCTGCAGGGCGAACAGATCGCGGCGATCGCAGACCTGATCTACACGCCGGTGGTGCCGGCGCCGAAATGGACCGAAGACGACATTCGCGCCTCGCGCATCCAGCACGTCGACCCGGCGACCCTGTCCGACAAGCCGGTATTCGACGCAGACCCGCTCAATCTGTTCCTCGTCGTCGAGACCGGAGACCATCACGTGTCGGTCCTGGACGGCGACAAGCTCGAACCCATCCACCGCTTCCAGAGCCGCTTCGCGCTTCACGGGGGGCCCAAGTTCGCGGCCGGAGGACGATATGTCTTCTTCGGTTCGCGTGACGGCTGGGTGACCAAGTACGACCTGTGGAATCTCACCGTCGTGGCCGAAATCCGTGCCGGGATCAACACCCGTAACGTCGCGGCTTCCCCCGACGGAGACTACGTCGCGGTCGCCAACTACCTCCCCCACACCCTGGTGCTGCTCGACGGCGACCTCAATCTGCTCAAGTCGCTGCAAGTGGCCGACCAAGACGGCAAGCGGACATCACGGGTATCGGCGGTCTATGAGGCAACGCCGCGCAACTCCTTCGTGGCCGCACTCAAGGACGTCCCCGAGGTATGGGAGATCAGCTTCGATCCGAATGCCGAGGATATCCCGACCGGGTTCATCCATGACTACAAGCTGCGCGAAGGCAGCTTCATTCCGGGATACCTCAACCCGCGCAGGACGGTGCTCACCGGCGTGCTTGACGACTTCTTCTTCACCCAGGACTACTCCCTTCTCATGGGCGCGTCGCGCGACGGCATCGGGCAAGTGGTGAGCCTGGACGCGCGCATGCGCATCGCGGACCTGCCGCTGGACGGCATGCCGCACCTCGGATCGGGTATCACCTGGGAATGGCAGGGTCGCCGCGTCATGGCCAGCACCAACCTCCAGGCGGCGGAAGTCACGGTCATCGACATGAAGGACTTCAGTGTCGTCAAGCGCATTCCCACGCGCGGGCCGGGTTTCTTCCTGCGCAGTCACGAGAACAGCCGCTACGCCTTCGTCGATTCGATGATGAGTCCGGAGTACAAGAACCACCTGCAGGTCATCGACAAGCAGACCCTGGAGGTCGTCAAGGAACTGAAGGCCCCGCCGGGGCAGACCCTCGCGCACATCGAATTCACTCGCGACGGCCGCTACGCCCTGGCGAGCCTGTGGGAGTTCGATGGCGCCATCATCGTCTTCGACGCCGAAACGCTGGAAGAGGTGAAACGCATTCCGATGCGCAAACCGGTGGGCAAATACAACGTGTGGAACAAGATCACCCGCGAAGAGGGTACGAGTCACTGAGGGCCCGGTCCCGCACATCCAATGGCGACTCGGACGCAGCACGAAGACAGTATTCCCGATTCATCGGCGGCGGCGCAATCGTGCTTGCGCTGAGCGAGGCCGGGAGTTGTCGCGACGAATGTCGTTCTCGACACGCGAAGGCGGACCCGAGACACGTCCCGCGGTGAGCGGGCGAACGAAATGGCAGGGAGCCGCGAGCGGGGTTCGCCGGCTGCCGTCAGGTCAGGCTCATGCGCAGCTTTTCGATGTCGATGATGTGAATCGTGCGGCCTTCGACTTCGATCAGGCCCGATTCGATCAACTCGTGCAATATCCGCGAAAAGTGCTCCTGCGTCAGGTTGAGGCGCGACGCGATCGTGCCCTTGCTGGTCGGTAGACGAATCGTCACCCGTCCCGCGGAAGTCCGGTCCCCACCGTCCAGTTCCTCCTCGCGCAGCAGGTAACCGATGATGCGGTCACGACCGGAGCGCAGCGAATAGGTCTCCACGTCCGCGATGAGGTGATGCAGGCGCTGCGACAGGCCTGCGATGATGGTGCGACAGAAAACCGGATCGCGGTTCATCTCTTCGAACACCACGGACTTGGCGATATGCAGTGCCCCGCAATCGCAGAGCGCCTGCGCCATGACGACGTACGGCTTGTCCATGAACATCACCGCCTCGCCAAAAGTCTGGCCCGGGCGAACGATCTCGATCACCTTCTCGTGGCCATCGGATGAAGTGAATGCCAGCTTGACCTGGCCGGACAGCAGCAGATGGAAACCGTGACACGGATCGCCACGGTGAAACAGCACCTCGCCCCGATCGAACTTCTGCTCGCGAACACCGCGCGCAAAGCGTGCGACCTCATCGTTGCTCAGTCCGTTGAGCAAGGGTACGTGAGCGAGCAGGCGGCAGATCCTGTCGTGATCCGGATTCGCGCCGCTGCCGGGGGCATCGGCCGAACCCGGCGTTCGATCGCCGCCGTTCTCCGACAGGCAGTCAGAATTCCTCATGGCGTCACCTCGCATGCAGAGCGTCGGGCGGGCACGGACAGGCCCGTGCGGGCGAGCCATTCGCACTGCTCCCGGCGCAACCGGGCAGATGTGGCACTTGACGGGTACTGGAAGCTCACGGCTAATCCTAACGCAAAACGATTGGCGGGCCTCCCCGATGTGAACAATCGGCATGGGTCTCCGGCATCAATGTGCCATTCCATACCCTGCGCCGAAAGGACCGGGACGAAACGGGTAGCAATTCGACGATTCATGGCCGCAGTCTAGCCAGTTCATTCAGTCTCTGAATTGACGCTGGACAAGTACCTCGCGGGAGTTCACCTGCCCCTCAGCATCTGCCCGAAATGCTGGCGCATCTCGGGCGTGAGCTCACGCCTTGCTTCGAAATCGATCGCGGCATCCGGATCGTGCGGATCGAGCACGATGCCCCACAGCGGCGCCGTTCCGGTCGGCACCATCGCATAGCGCAGATCGCCGATGAAGTTGGGGTCGACGGGGTGGGCGCCGAGGAGTCTATCCGAATACCGGTGAAACCGTCGGAGTTCGCGATGAGCCACCGAATCCCGCGGCAGATGCCCCCATGCATCCGGATCGATGATCGGCACGACCGCGCCCGGATAGACCTTGGTGCCGGCAAATGGCCCCACGCGCACGGCATCGATGTACGCCTCGTCATCGACCACCGCAATCGCCCGCCACAGGACCAGATTCCCCATGGTCGGCTTCACCAGCACCCGCTGCGGCGTCAATTCGCGCTCGGCTGCAAGCTGCTCCGCCACCGCCAGAGCCCGCTGATGCTGCACCGCGCCTGCCAGCAGGTACGCAAGGGCAAGACCCATCCCCAACCACGCCCAGCGCCGATTGCGCAGACGCCAGGCGAGAATCAGGGCGGCGACGAGAATCAGGCTGAAGACCGGGTCGACCACCGAGATGATGCTCCAGGCGATCGCCGCATCGCTGAAGGGCCACAGCAGTCGCGTGCCGTAGCTCGTACACGCATCGAGGAGGCCCGCCGTGGCATAACCCAGGAACGCGTAGCCGTAAATGTGCGCCCACTGCAAGTGGCGCCGCAGAATCGGCCACAGCAACAGTGACGCAATCAGGGCGCCGAAGGGAATGAAGATGAGCGAATGGCTGAAGTGCCGGTGATACTCGAGCACCAGCAACGGGTCGGCGTCACTGCGGATGAAGACGTCGGTATCTGCGAGCATTGCGGCCAGAGAACCTGTAACGGCGGCAATCCGCACGTTCCGGCGATTGCTTGCGCTCTGCGCGGCAGCAGCCCCGAGCAGGCCCTGAGTGACGATATCCATTGCGTGATCGTGTTCCCTGTCGTATGAGAGGCGGTCCGGCCAAACCTCGTCGCGACGGCGGCGACCAGGAGGGTCCGCATGAGGGTCTCAGCTGTCTCCACCGGGTTTCGCGGCCGCGGAACCTTCTTCCTGCGGCGGCTTGCGGGGTCGCATCATGCGTATCACCCACCAGGCAGCCAAGCCGGTCAACGTCAGATTGACCACGATGCCGATGATCCAGAACGGCCCCAACGCTTGCATGAGGTTCACTGCGCGCTCCCAGTTTCAGGTACTGACACACTCGCCGGCGACGAGCGCCCGATTGGCTGCCCATCCTATTAGCACCTTGTTTGCACACGATCAATGATCCGGGACAATTGAACCTGCCCCGGTAACCGGATCCCGCCTCACCGACGCGCCGCCTCGCACAAGTCGCGGACAAAATTTTTGACAACGCCTCGGCGTCCGACTATAGTGTCGAACTCCAGACGCGGGGTGGAGCAGTCTGGCAGCTCGTCGGGCTCATAACCCGAAGGTCGCAGGTTCAAATCCTGCCCCCGCAACCAAACATATCAAGCACTTAGCCCGGTCCAAAAGACCGGGCTTTTTGCTTTCTGGTCGTCTTGCACCCCTTATGTAACCCACAGCGAACCATGTCACCCACGGCTGCGCTTTCGGTGTGTCCAGTCAACCGCATGCCTCGACCTTGAAATCTTCCAGTTAGCGCGCCTATGCTCTGCTCATTTCCATCGACACCTCCAGTGCTCCTCATTGTGAGGCAAAAAGGTGTCTAGGAAACCCCTGGAGGATTCAGAGTGGTTGATCAGCGCTTCCACTCGGACGGTGCATTCATCCCATTGATTCTGTCAGCGGGGAAATCCCCGCCAGTTCACGGCGTGCGTCTGAAATGCTCTCCGATGAGTTCGACTTTTATTAACTATGTGACGACGCATTTATTAGTAAAATACGCCTACACATCGAATATCATGAGGTGACCCATGGGTACGCACACCATCGACAGCAAGACGGCACGACATCTTGTCGACGTCGGCGGGATTCGCGGTGCTTCGATCATCGGCCAGCCGGGAGGATGGGCGGTGATGCTCAAGATCGGCATGCAGGAGAAGCCGCTGGGCACGCAGCGCGAAGATCGGCCGCGGGCCTGGCGCACGCTCGACAGCTGCGTGGATTACCTGCGCAAGCATTTCGATATCGTAATGATCGACAGCGTCGATGCCTCGAGCTACACGCCCGAAGCGACTACCGTGCGCAAGCGAGCCGACGCATCGGAACGCTTGAGGCGTGCACACGAAGCGGCCGAATACGGCGAATGGTTTCGGGAGCAGGTGCAAACAGCACTTGACGATCTGAGGCCGAGCGTGCCACACGAAGAGGCGCGAGCGAAGTTTGCAGCAAGGAAGGCCGAGCTTCGGAAACGCGCTGGATGAAGCTGATCTGGAATCCGAAAGCGCTCGAGGATCGCGAGCGAATCATGGAGTACATTGCGACAGAGAACCCCGCAGCAGCGATCGATCTCGACAACGAGTTCGAGGCGAAGGCCGAGGCCTGCGCCGAACGGCCGAAGCTCTACAAGCTCGGTCGGGCGCACGGCACGCGCGAAGCGGTCGTGCAGCCGAACTACATCATGGTCGTTCGGGAGCGTGTCGACGTCATAGAGATCCTACGCGTGTTGCACGCGCGGCGAAAGTGGCCGTGAGACGTGATCCAGTGGACGTGACGTGCGCCCTCCTATTAGCGCTTGGTTAGCAAAGTTCGGCTCTGGAAGCGTTGAACAAGGCTCTCCAATGCGGTTGCGACGCAAGTGCAGCGACGCAAGTGCAAGGTGCGGCTTCTGTCAGCTAGATTCGTTGAACCAAAGGTCACTTCGAACGCCACTGCCGCTGATGTGTGGTAGCCTTCGCCGAGGGGAAGCGTTCAAGTTTTCTGTGAAGCAGGTGTGACAACAGTCGCTGACCTCAATGCTGGATCGGGATTAAGTGTCACACTTGGGGTTCGTGAAAGTCGCAGCTTTCAAGGGTTGAGGCCAAA
>CAYOKH010000086.1:0-6568 GCA_964404505.1 uncultured Azoarcus sp. | reverse complement strand
ACTGGCTCGATCCTGACAAGCACGAGATTATCGAGATCGCGGCAGTTAGGGTGAACCGCGACTCCACTAATCACGATTACTGGACATCCTTGGTAAAGCCATCAAAGAAGGTGCCGAAGAAGAAGATTATCGAGATCACCGGCATCACGCAGGAGATGGTCGAGAAGGATGGGAAATCAATCGAGACGGCTGTAGAGGAATTTCTCGAATTCGTAGGCGATCACCGCATTGTGTTCTTCAATGCCGAGTTCGATATGGCGTTCTTGGATCGGGCCGCGCTCAAGCTTGGTCGGCGGCTAACGAACGAGGTGTCCTGCGCGTTGAAGATGACCAAGCGAGCCTACCCAGGACTGAAGAGCTATAAGCTCAGCTCGCTCGCAAAGGCTGGGAATCTCGACTCCAACGGAATGCATCGAGCCCTAAAGGATTGCGAGATGACGATTACAGTTTACGCGAGCGCGGCCACGAAGCTTAGAAGCTGCAAGTAGGGGAGCGCGAGCGCCGCGAAGACTCCGGCATGACTACCCCCTATATTGTGCGGATCGTTGACGGTAAGGTCGACGCGTATGGGAGGCGTAGGGACTTACTCAACCTTGACGCCAGGCAGAGGTAGGCTCTGGGGTTCGCGCCCCCGACTTCCTTGGGTGCTCTACCCAGCCAAATCAGGCAAAGGCACTGTCGAAGAAACTTACAGCGTAGCTGGCGCGCGCGGAAGGACGACGGTCAGCACGAGCACCTCGCTAGACAATTCGCAGCCTGTAGCGGAGACTGCCGTGCAGGTATAGGCTTTTCGCGCCGAGTTCCGGCGCCAAAAAACGGGAGGTTCCAAGTGATCAAGCTGAAAGCTGCTCTATCGTCTCTCGCACTCGCAACTGTCTTTTCTCCGGCTCTTATTTACGCGCAAGGCAATCCCACAGGCATGCCAAACGCCTTGAATGTCACAGTGACTAACACGCCGTTGCCAGTCACCGGAAACGTCACTGTTGACGGTACGATGAACATTAGGGATGTAGAGAATCCTGCTCGACAAGCCGTTGTTGCGAGCGATTCATGCGACATACCGGCTACGCTGAATTGCTTCTTACGTTTTACGGTTCCGGACGGGAAGGTGTTAGTGGTTGAGACGGTTGGAGTGAGCAGCGTGGGTACAATTGGCGCTCGGTTGTACTCGACTGTGTCATTTGCCTTAGGGGGTGGTGCTAATGGCCGCGTGACAATGCCTACGGCGTTCGTCGGAACCTTTGGTGCCTTTGACGTAAATGCCGGAACGCTGTCAGCCCGACTTTATGCGGGCCCTGGCACAACGGTGCAGATAGCTGGTGCATTGACGGCTGCGGGCACTGGACAATTTTCCGGTTCGATATCCGGCTACCTCGTGGATTGCGGTAGCGGGCCCGGCTGCTCTACGCCATGAGAAGGCACTGAAGCTACAGGTCGGCGCCGAACTTGTACGCTTTGCGGACGGCCCTCATCGAGCGCCGCGCTGAACGCGGTGACGTCAGCGCCGATCGAAATGTCCAGTGCGCCGAGGCGACCGAGAATGTTTGCCATTGCCTACCTCATCTCAAGTGAAGGTGCCGGCCGTGCGCGGAGTTAGGTCGCCACCGGCTCTCGGTGTACTCGCCGAATACTGGGACCGAGGGCCCCAGCTGACGCCCCGCAAGATCGCAGCGAGGTTCGGGGCGAATGGTTGATGGGTGCCCGCCGCGCAGTTTGATGGGCCTGCCGCGGGCGCTCGGACCGCTCGAGCGAGACGCCCAGTCGCCCTACAACCCGGGGAAAGGAGAGCCCGGGCTCGAGCGGTGTTTTCCTTCACGCCGCAGCCTTCGCGACCTTGCGCGAGCGGCGCGCCGTCACCGGCTCGTCGGCGGCCGGCTCGACGTGGTGCTCCTTCTCCGGTGCCTGGTGATGCTGCGGCTCGTCGCGATGCATCTGATCGCCGACACCTACGCCACCCATAAGCATCCGAAGGTCAAGTCCTGGCTCAAGCGCCACCCGCGGTTCCATATGCACTTCACCCCGACCAGCGCGTCCTGGCTGAACATGGTCGAGCGCTTCTTCCGCGATCTGAGCCACAACGCGATCGAACGCGGCGTGTTCCCAAACGTGGCCGAACTCATCAGCACCATCCAAGCCTATGTGGAAGATCACAATCGCAATCCCAAGCCGTTCATCTGGACCGCGCGTGCCTTGGACTTCCTTGCCAAGGTCGCCAAAGCGCGCGCACGACTCAATAAGTTGCAATCTGTTTGACGCACTACACTAGCCTCTAGCGGAATCCGTGGAGCAGGCGTAACCTTTTTGCGGCCGCGATCTCTGGTACATGCTCTATCCCGTCGGCGAGTAGTTGTGTTGGATTTCCTACCTTTTGAAAAGGAGCGTCGGAATGCGAAGCCTGTTGATCGCTTTCTCTGCCGCGATGGGCCTGATGCAGGTCAACGCGCCAACGGCCTTGGCCAATCCGCAGCCGACGACCGTGCGCGAACATATACTGCTCGCCCGCCAAGTCGACGCGCCGACGGAGACAAAGATTTCTGTGCAGCTGGTGCCGATCGGCGCTGCGGCAGCGGCGAACTGTGCGCCGGTCAGCACGAGCTTCGATGCGCTCGATCCGCAGGGGCGCGTCCTGCTGTCGGACCGGACCTTTGGCGAGGCGTTTGCCTCTTTCGACACCAGCGCCCTGAACGGCACCGGCGCGTTTGACGGCGAGTTCTACATCGTCAGCGTCACGCACGAACTAAGCGATGTCCAGCAGGGGCAACACTGCAAGTCGGTGGTGTCGATCAGGCTCGGCGATGCGACGTTCGGCAGCCAGAACAGTGTGGCGGCCGAGCCGCAATCGGGCGCACCTCCGCGAGGGTTTCTGATCGGGCCGATCGAGAGCAATACGCCAGTCCTGCTGGCAACCATCGTGCATTGGCCGAGCTGCAAACCCTCCGAAGTGGTGCCGGCGCCGATGGTCGTCGTGCGCGACACCCACGGCGCAACGGTCCACACCTTCTCGCCGTTCGGCGACGGCGCCGTCACGACCGTGCTCGAGGGCGGCTTCACGGTCTACACGCACAAGCTCGACCTGCCCGCGCTGAGGAGCGAATTCGCAACGATCGAGCTCCCGAGCGGTTGCGCCGCCTACAACGCGACGACCAGCGGCGACCCACCGCTCAGGAAGGAGATCCACCGCATCGACCCGGTCTGGAAGATAGAAAAGGGGGAAAAAGTATAGTCAGTCAAGGCTAGGGAATTCCTTCGCCTCCGTGTCGCGAAATGGGCGCGGTTGCGGCGTGTTTCGGGTCGGGGGCGAGCTCTCGCCATGATCGATCTTGGCTGCCTGGCTGCGACTGGCGAGCCCGGCACGCAAGCGGCCCGGATCTCGAAGAGCACCGCGAGCAGCGCGTCAGGCTGCGGATGGGGACGCCCCCCACATCAGTGCGACGCCTTTCGCTCGGCGGCGACGATGGTTTCGATTTCCCGCTCAACGCTGTCTAATGCCTCCCCGATGCGCTGGCGCCGCAGTGCTGCGACATGTATCTCCCTGGCCAGGTCTGGCTGCCCATTCGCGTGAAGGGCAGCCGCCATCACGCCATCGGGCAACTCACCACCACTAATGCGATTGCCGGAAACGTAGCGGTGGAGGAGCCTCTCCTGGAGGGGCGGGCACGGCCATCCCGAGACGGTGATATCGATCGACCACCACATTGGTAATGACGGCATGTCCCGTGGTGGCCGGGTTGTCTATCAATCTCCACGGTTGCGGAGAGGCCGACGTCGATGGAATCAGCCACCATCGGTCCCGAACATGGGTTCTTCGAAGCGGATGCGCGTGACCCGCGATCTCGTGAGTCTCCAGCGTGGCGGCTGCGACGGCCACCCTTACAGCCGCGCGCTCGACGTGGCTCGCGCCGACCTTGGCACTGAGTCGTACTATCGCGTGCGCACTATCGCGTCGGACTGCGCGCTGGAAGCTGAAACCTGACGACAACGCCGGCATGGTCGGACGGCCACAGGCCCGATGTGGTTCGATCTTCCGAGTCGTCTCCAACGATATCTGCAGCAAGCACCGTGAACCCGGTGCGGGAAAGGACGTAATCGCTACGCCGGTCGAGTATTGACGCCGGGTTCAGCAGATCAGGGGCCTGACAGCAGGTTGGGATGCTCCCAACGCCCGCTTCGACCGCAGCGTCGACGAAGCCCGCTCCGATCAAGTTGTTGTACGTCGCACCCGTGCCGTCGCCCGGCGAGTTGAGATCGCCAGCGAGGACAACCGGAAGATCAGTGGCGGCGGGACCGGCCAGCAGCTCTGCTGCCTGCGCTTGCTGGATCGCAGACGTAAACGGCAGACAGGCCGCGTCCAGGTGCGTGTTAATAAATCGGAACGCCTTTCCCCGGATTGCCACGTCGACTGCCACCCATCCGCGGGAGATCGTTACCGGCCCGATGAAATTGGTCGGGATCGTGCAGTTAGTGGCGAAGATACCGCCCTGCGCGTTAGAGACCTTGAGATCGGCTGTCGTCAAGTCCGTCCGCGCCAAGATCACCACGCGATCGGTTTGGCGGACATCGAAACCCAGTGCGCTCGGCAGCTCATGATTGGAGTTGAACGACTGCACGGCGACCTCGTAGTGCAGCCCCCGTGCAGCCAGAGCGTCCAGAAGAATCTCGAGGTAGTCGAGGGCCACAGTACTCGCCGGTGTCGTCGGGCCGTCCGGGGGAACCTGTGTCCGCACCAGGATGGCCTCCTGGAGCGCGACCAGATCCGGCCGCTCTGCCTCGATCTCAGCGGCGAGAGCCATAGCCCGCTCGGGAAAGTTTCTCGTGAAATACCCCTGGTACACCTCGGCGACCTTCTGGAGTAGGTCGGGGAAATCGGTGGCGGTCGGCACCGCCGCGAACTCGGCGTCTACCCCATGATAGACATTCCGCGTCATGACAGTGACGACGCGATCGCCTGCGAACGGAACCTGCTGCTGTGCAATTGCGGAAGTGGACGACAACAGGACGGAGAACGTAGATGCTGCACAGAAGACAGCAATTGCGCGGAACGTGCGAACGCTCATCTTTTCCTCCCCGGGTGAGAATTCTGGATTGCAGCCTACGCCGAACGCAGGCTATCGGGAAGGGGGCGGTACTCTGGATATTGAGGCTTGACGAAGAAACGACGGGTTGCGTCCCGCGCTGGGCGCGCGGGACGCAACCCGCCCTCGTTGGTGTGGTCGCCGCCTCTAGCTTGCCGTCATTGCTGGAAGCAACTGAAGCCGGGGCGGTCCTGGAAACTCAATGGGCCGCACAGACACTTTCCGTGCTTCATCGCGGCATCGTGGATCTGGGTCACCAGCTTCTCGTAATCTTCGTCCCCGATCTGATAGCCGGAAAAGTTGCGCAGGTCAGTCGCAGCAACCATGATCGCGTCGATCCCCGGAACCGCGGCGATCTTGTCCGCGTTCTTCACGCCTTCGATAGTCTCGATCATGGCGATGACAACGAGATTGTGGTTGAACGTGGGGCGGTATCCACCGGGGATGGGCGGACCGACGAGGCTGCCTATGACGGCGTTGAACTGACCTCCGCCCTGGCTATGCTTGCCTACCGGCGGGAAGTAGGCCCACTTCACGATCTCCTTGGCCTCCTCCTCGGTGTCCACCGTCGGCACGACCAGCACCATGGCGCCCCCGTCGAGCGCCTTTTGGATCTCCCGCTCGTCGGCGTACGCAACCCGCGCCCCCGGCATGGCGTGCGCATCCGGGCACTGCGACGCGCGTGCGGCCCACATCTGCCAGGCTTCGGACCAGCTCGTCCCGGAATGTTGCATCTCCGTCCAAGTGAAGTCGGCGTTGCTTTGGCTCGCCTGGTTGCAGTAGTTCGTAATGCTGAACGAACCGACGGTACGTCCAATGACCCTGTCGCAACGGAGCATCTTCGCCTTTACCGGATTCCAGATTATCTCGGGCGTTGGGCCATCGTTGCGGGGTCCATACACCCATGAGTTCGGGTTGACAGCGCCTTGGTTGACGAGCGGTAGGGGTTGGGCGAGTGCCATTTGGCCAGCACTCATCGCCGCCGCGCCGGCGATCGCTACAGCGGCCGCGGCAAGTCTGGTGCTCATCAGACTTCTGCAGATCATCTCTCACTCCTCTTGATTTGTCCCGGGCGTGTCGCCAATGGGGCGATGCCCGATGCAACCAGTGCAATCACGGACGTGACCGCACGACGCGAGCAAGAGTTGCCTCCCTGACGCAAAGTGTCCTTGGTCGACGTCGATTCAAGTACAGCACTTGTCGCATCTTTAAGTCAACCAGAGGCCGAGCGGAACGGGGGCGGCAGGCGGTGCAGGGCGCCGGCCAGCCTTGCTCCCAGGGGGAAAGTACTCCCCGGTCGACGTTCGTGGGTGTCCCCTACGCGAACGTTGCAGAGAGAGGCGCGTGCGATTGCGCACTGTCAAGTTCGTCGACGGGATTGCATGGCTTGAATATCGCCCCAACGTGGACGGCACCTTCGGTCAGCGAGCTTCACGCAGCACGGCGCTTGCGTCTCGGTCCGTTGCAACGCTAGAGTGCTACACACGCGTCACGCA
>CAYOKH010000085.1:0-6649 GCA_964404505.1 uncultured Azoarcus sp. | reverse complement strand
GTCTTTCCGATCGAGAGTGCCTCACGCGAGGCCTTCTTCAGCGTTCCGTTCTTCCATTCGCAAACTACGAGTACGTCCGCCATGGCTCTTACTCCGGCATCCGCGCGTCAGAATGCCTTAACCTCATCCCTGATGTACTTGACGATCTCGGCAGCCGCCGTCGCGGCGTCGACACCCTCAATCTTCCGGCCCGGCGCCTTCGCGGGCGGCAGTTCCAGCGACACGGTCGTTACGCGTGCACCGAATACGTCAGCCTCGTCGAGACCGAGCTCCGCGACCGTCTTCGCGTCGATCGGCGCCTTCTTCGCGGCCATGATGCCCTTGAACGATGCGTAGCGCGGCTCGTTGAGTCCCTTCTGCGCCGTGACCACGGCCGGCAGCGGGGCTTCGATCACTTCTTCAGCGTCCTCGATTTCCCGGTGTGCTTTCAGGCTGCCGTCGCTGACCTCGAGCGCCGTCACGACGTTCACCTGCGGGTAGCCGAGAAGCTCCGCGACCATCGGCCCGACGAGCGAGTTGTCGATGCCGACGCCCCTCATTCCGAAGAAGACGACGTCGTGCGGAACGGTCCGGATTGCCGCGGCGAGCACCTTTGCGATGCCGAGCGAATCGGCCGCGCCGGAATCGCCGTTGACGTGGATCGCTTTCGTCGCGCCGCGCGCCACGCACTCCCTGAGTGCGGACAGCACGCGATCGGGCCCGAAGCAGATGACTGTGACGTCGCCCCCTTTCGACTCCTTCAGCATGACCGCTTCTTCGAGCGCGAACTCGTCGTACGGCGATACGACGAACTTGACGTTGGCCTCGTCGATCGACTTTCCGTCGGCGCCAATGTTGATTCGGGCTTCTGTGTCGGGAACCTGGGCGATGCAGACTACGGAGTTCACGGACGGCCTCCGGAAGCGAGAGAGTCGCGGCGCATTCTATTGAAGTGCCGCGCGAGGGGCAATCCTCGGCCCTCGGCGTTCGGCCCTATCGCTCCTGCGCGGACTATGCGTCATCGCTGACGATGGCCGGATCCGGTGGAAGGCGAGACCGTCGAAGTGATTGCCCGGCGAGGCCTGCCGGTTTGACAAGTCGCGTGGATCCTTCATGCCGCTCAGGCGCGCACCTACTGCCCGCCCGTATCATCCCTGATGGTGATTGCAACCGTGTTCTTCCAGACGGCCTCAGAGTTCGGCGCATCGAGGTCGTACACTTCCAGCCTGAACATGAGGCGTTCCGTTGCGAAACTGCCGAGCCTGGAAGCGGGCGGCAAGGGAGCATTCCACCGCCCGCGACCCTCGACGATCTTGATGTTATTGTTCTGGTCCCAGCACTTCGGGAGACTCAGGGCCGCGGCGCCCGTGCACTCGGGGTAGGAATCGGCGAAGGGACTTCGCAGCACGACGCGTGGCGGCTCCGTGCCGACGCGATGCGTGAAGGTCAGGTAGAGCCCGAGATCCTTGTTGCAGTTGTTGCGACCGGTGACGCTGATGAAGTGGTCATCCCACTCCGAATAGGCGATCTCTTCCGGGAAGTCCACTTTGTAGATCTCCACGCATGACGGCTCCAGCGGAGGCAGGTCGACTGAAATGACTTCCTCCGAGAAGTGTTTCTTCACAAAAACCTGCGCTTTGCTGACGAGCATCTCGAGATTGGTCACTACCAGCGTCAAGGCAAGGATCAGTGCGGCGATCTTCCCGATCTTTCCCGTCAGGAAATCGAGCACGTCCTTTTTCCTGGGCGCCTCGACAGCTTCTTTTTCCGGGGTACTCATGGCGTCTTCCCGCCGCTCGCGCGGTCGTCGCTGAACAGGCCTGATGACTCGGCGATCGCGGTGTCCGTGAGTACTCGTCGCACGAAGTTCTGGGTCGCTCGGAAGCGGAGCGACTCGATCTGGAGCTCGAGATCCCGCTCCATGGCGCGGCCGTGCCACGCTTGCCGCCACTGCCGCAGGTTTCCGATGCCAGCGTTGTGGGCCATGATCAACGGGGCAATGTCAGCGCGCGATTCGGGATTGAATTCAGTCCTTATCCAGCAAGCCCAGAAGCTAATGTTCCGTTCCGGATTGAACAGATAGGCCTCGGGCGTTGGCGTGGGCGCGCCTTCCGGCCAACGCCAGCAATTTCGCCTGTTGTTGAAAGTCGCGGGCATCACCTGGAAGAGGCCGATCGCACCGACGGGGGAGATGGCGCCGGGGAAGTAGCCGCTTTCGCGGCGGATCACCGCGTACATCAGGCTCTCGGTCAAGGCCGTCGATGCGTCAATCGGCCACGCCGCCTCGATCAGGGGCTCGCGCAGCGCCGGCATCCTGTCGGTGCCGGGATAGCTTGTGGCCAGGTAGCGCGGGTCCGTCTGGAGGCGCAACGTGGAGGCCGTACCCGCGGCCGTGGTTCCGCCGTAGATGATCAGCATGGCATTGGGCCAATCGCCGAGCCGATGCCCGGAGAATCCAGCCAGCCGCAGTTGATTGTCCGTCGTGGGCTCGGCATCCAGGGCGGCGAGTGTGTCCTGTCGGAGCGACAGCAGGAGAGCGATGGCCGGGATCAGGCCATCTTCATCCAGTTCCTGCAACGGAATATTGTCTACGCGATTACGGAACCGCGGACCGATGCCATCGATGGTCGCCATCGCGCGCATATAGAGACCGCTCGCCTCGGCCGAGCGGAGACGATCGTGATACGGAGTCCGCGCGGTGATCTCGTCGTCGACGTGGCTATGCTTATAGGCGTCCTGTAGCGCGGCGAAGCTGTCGGAGCCCGGTGGCGGCAACGGCAAAAGCTGAGCCTCGGCGCCGAACTCGCGATGCAGTCTTGCGCGCAAGCCGTAGTAGTCGAATGGCACTTCGTCGATCACCTGCGCGAACAGGTTTTGTGCAGCGGTGCGTTGGCCGGTTCGCTCGGCGATTCGGCCACGCCAGAACAGACTGCGATGGCGAAATACTCCTTCGGGGAATCTGTCCAGATAATCAGCCAGGATCCGGTCTGCCGCATGCAGATCGGATTCGGTCGCACGCTCGAAGTGTCCGAGGGCTGGGATGAAATGCGCTGAATCCACCCAGTCGTTCGGACCCTCGAATTGCCGTAGCCGCTCGAATGAAGCGAACGCCCCATCCGGATCCGGCGGCTCCCCGAACAGTTGCTCGGTAGCAATCTGGTAGAGCGCATCGTCGGCCAAGCGGCTTCTCGGGTGCTCTTCCATGAGGCGCCGCATATCCTCATGGAATAAATCCATGCGCCGGGGGGCGACACTGCCCTGGACCATGCCCCTGCGATAAAGCGCCTTTTCGGCGACGGGCCCCTTGCCACCGGACAGTTCGTAGGCGGCGGTAAGGGCGGCGATCACCTCCTGCTTTCGCTGCCTTGACAGGCGGTGGAAGTTGCCCCATTCGTAACTGGCTTCGGCACGAACGTCGCGCGGTGCGCTCTCGTTCTGCCACAGCCGACCTAGCTGCTCGGCCGCATCCAGTTTCTGCGCGTGCACCGTCACGCGATTGAGGAGCCGCTGGTATCGGAACAGGTCCAGACGCTCCCTCGTCAGACTGCCCGATGCGATCATGTGCTCGATCACAGCCTCGTCAGCGGCTTCGAGCGTCCCGGTCGAATTGATGCTCACGAAGTACAGCAGCAGGGTCATCGCCTCTGGACGCCCGGCCTTGGTGGCGACCCGGGTGAGCCGCCGCGCGATATCCTCCTCGAGGAGCGGCATTGCTGGCAGCAGGCCCTTGCCGACCATGCCCCCGAAGAGACGCGAGGAACGCAGCTCAGTGGCGACCGCGAGGGCACGGTCAAAGTCCTGCGGGTCGCCGCCGTGCTCGTCGAGAATCTGCAGCCAGCGCCAGAGTGCTACTGCCGCGAGACCGCTGCCTCCCCAGCCGTCGAGACCCTCCCCCGTCCGAGTGCCTGCGGCCCAGCTGGCAAGCTCGCTGAAGTCATGGCGTGCGCTGACGACGTTCTCCCGCTGGAGATGGGACTCGCCCAGGAGGTAGGCCAGCGTTGGCCAGTTGGGATCAGCACGGGAGAACGCGCTCAGCTCCGGGAGATCGGCCCTGCCGGCCGAATCGGAGCCACTGTTCAATTCTTCGAATAGAGAGGCCAGTTGCTGCGGCGAAACCCGGGCCTGTTGCGCCTGCAACGAGGGCTCGGACGCCACCGGATCGTGATGGTCGGCCCGATTGCATCCGCCGCTCAGGACGAGAAGGATCAGCAGGGCTACCGCAGCCCGCGGCCCAGTGTCTCGAGGGGGCCCGAGACGAACAGCCCATCCTTCGGTCAGGCTGGACGCGTCAACCGCGCTCAAGCCGTTCAGCACGACAATGAGCGACGCGGCGCAGGTGTATCTTCCATGGACTCTCCCTCGCACGCATCCAGTTTCCGGCGACGCCATCCGTGGACGACATGAGCGGGGCTCATCTACCCATGAGCGATCTGCCGTTGATACTAGGCCGTGAACGGTCGGCCCGCAACTTACCGCCGGACGAAGAATCGGCGCCAACAGCAGTTTCAGTCTGGCGGCTCGCTCCGCCCGATTGAGTACGTCGGGGCTGGCTCACGGCTTGCACGGTTCCGTTCTGAGATTCACAGACGGCCTCTCGGGCTATGTGGGGAATGGCACCGACCGGGCAGCGCCTCGCTGTCTAGCATTCGAAAATCAGCCGGCCGTGACCCAAATACGGCATAAATTTATGAGGAGTGACTACGATATCGACGACTTCGAGGATTACCCCGCCGTGCAACAGGTCCTCCGCGACGACCAGGAAGTGTCGCGCCGCAACAGTATGGAACTGGAAACGACGCTGGAACGCCTGGGCGCCGACCGTTCCGCACTGAAGGATATGGACATGAAGCTCGCCAGTTCCATGCAGGCGCTGGTCACCCGCGACTATCTGGCGCGAGCGCACTAAACTGCGCGCAGCGAGCGAGGCCTGGGTCTGGTCGGCATGGGTTTGCGCAGGCGCATCAAGGCACGCTAGAAGTCAGCGAAAGGCGTAAGGATTCAGAGGGCCAGATGAATCAATCTCGCAACAACCGCCCGGGACGCACGGCCACCCTTTACCGGATGGTCATGAGTGACCACGTCTGCCCCTTCGGGCTCAAGAGCAAGGAGTTGCTGGAGCGGGAAGGATGGGAGGTTGATGATCGCTGGCTCACCACGCGCGAGGAAACCGACGCCTTCAAGGACAAGCATGAAGTTGACACCACGCCGCAGGTCTTTATCGGCGACGAGCGGATCGGCGGATATGACGATCTGCTGGTGTATTTTGGCAAGCCCGTGCCGGACCCCGACGCAACCAGCTACCGTCCGGTCATCGCAATCTTCTCGACTGCTTTTTTGCTGGCGCTGGCGACCAGCTGGACAGCGACGGATTCGCTGCTCAACCTGCGCACGCTCGAATGGTTTGTCGCATTTGCCATGTGCCTGCTGGGCCTGCAGAAGCTCAAGGATTTGGAGAGCTTCAGCAACATGTTCCTCAACTACGATCTGCTTGCCCAGCGCAAGGTGCGCTACGCCTACGTCTATCCGTTTGCCGAGACGCTGGCGGGCATCCTCATGGTGGCCGGCGCCCTGGTCTGGCTGGCTGCACCCATCGCGTTGTTCATCGGCACCATCGGCGCGTTTTCTGTCTTCAAGGCCGTCTACATAGACCAGCGCGAACTCAAGTGCGCCTGCGTCGGCGGCGACTCGAACGTGCCGCTCGGATTCGTTTCGTTGACCGAGAACCTGATCATGGTTCTGATGGGCGTGTGGATGCCGTTGCGGATGTACGTGCTGAAGCTCTGACGCGGGTTACATGGCGGCGCGGAGCAGCATCTGCCCGACCGTGCCGATCAACGACATCATTAGCGCGCCGCCGAGCGCCCAGGCGAAGCTGTCGATGCTGAGATGGTTGGTCAGGCGGGCCGTCAATATCAGCAGGATGGCGTTGATGATCCAGCGCGTGATGAAGGCCAGGAGCCAGGCGATCCCAAGGGTCGCTACGGTGAAGATCGCGAACAGCAGCCAGCCGAGTAGAAAATTCAAAATGCCGAAAATGGCGGCGACGAGGAGCGCACTGCCGAAGCTCTTGACGTGAAAGCCTGGCAGGACGGCTGCGGTGATCCACACCGCGAACGACAGGATAAGCCATGACAGGAGCAGGTCCATTGAATTCGTCCTCGATTCAGTTACGCGGACTGATTCTCACACGCCGCCGTCCCGGTGGTCTGGTGGATAGCTAACAGAAGTCTGCGGACAGTGGTCAGGGAGCGGCCAGCCTTGCTTGGGGTCCAGGCGAAAAGCCAGCATGCTCTCGTTTGTGTCAAGGTCATGCAGTTCACGGATGTCCGTTGTGCTGGCAGGTAGCCATGCAGGGATCCAGTCTCTGTCTACCACACCCTTCAGCTTGGCGTCAGCGAACGATGAGTAGGAAGATTCGGGACGCTCCAAGAAGCAGCCGGATGTATTGAGAGCGAGTAAGAGCAAAAGAGGCAGGTGGTGTGAAGGTTGGTTCATGCCCGCTAACGACCAAGCTCAGCTGCGTGGCGAAGTGGCGCGGCCATTGCGTGCACAAGGAGCGTGACACTTTGCCACGTCAGCTGCAGCGCCGTGTTAGGCGGCTCACCCGATGTGGCTTCGTTCAAGAATACTCTCAACTACCTTGTCCTTCTCACGCTGATACCCTTCGCGA
>CAYOKH010000084.1:0-6657 GCA_964404505.1 uncultured Azoarcus sp. | reverse complement strand
CAACATCTGGATGGGTCCGGAGGGCCCGCGCAACCTGACGCGCGAGGCCTTCGCCAGCCGGTAGCCCACACATTCCGCGCGACGCTGTGGCTATACTCGGTCCGGTCATGCCAACAGGGTTCCCAAGCGTGCCCTCCACCCAACACAGCGTGTTCCGGTTCGCAGAATTCGAGATGCGTCCCGAGGCCCTCGAGCTCGTCCGTAACGGCACGCGCATCCGGCTGCAAATCCAGCCGTTCCGCGTCCTCCAGTTGCTTTTGGAACGTGCCGGCGAGGTTGTCGCCCGCGAGGAGTTTCGTGTCCGGATCTGGCCGGCGAACGTGTATGTTGATTTCGACCATGGCCTCAACAACTCGATAGCCAAACTGCGCGAAGTCCTCGGGGATTCGGCCGATAAGCCCCGATTCATAGAAACCCTTCACCGGGTCGGATATCGATTCATCCACCCGATCGAGCCAATCGAGGCGCCGGCCGGTGTGGCTCCGGCACTTGCTGCGCAGCCGCCACTCCCGGCGGCAGCGGAAACGGAATTGCAAGCCACGGAGCAACCACGTGCTCCGGCGCCGCCGGCTGAGGCTCGGACATGGCGGTCGCCGCGCTGGCTCGCAGTGGGCGCCGCGCTGCTCGCCATCGCAGTTCTCGGAACACTCGCGGTGTTCGATCGGGACGAAGGAGACGCGGGTGAAATGCCGATCCGGTCGATCGCCGTGCTGCCGTTCAAGAACCTCTCCGAGGAGGGCGAGCACGACTATTTCGCGGCCGGCATGACGGAAGCATTGATGACGAGGCTTGCGCAGAACGAGTCCCTGCGTGTGGTTTCGCACCGGGCGGCTGCCAGGTACCGTGATGCCGAAAAGTCCATCGCGGAAATAGCAGCCGAATTGCAGGTAAACGCAGTCATCGAAGGATCGATCGTCCGGCGCGGGAATACGGTACGCGTCGATGTCCAGCTGGTTCGCGCTGCAGATGAAAGCTACGTCTGGGCACAAAGCTACCAGCGATCCATGCAGGACATATTCCTGCTGCAGCGTGAGCTGGCGGACGGCATCAGCGACGAGATCATGGCCGGGATCGGTGGCAAGCGGACCGGGCAGGCCTCGGTGGCACGCTCGGACAATATCGAAGCGTATGACCTATACCTGCAGGGACGCCACCTGTTAAACCAGCGCAATCGGCAGTCGGTGAGCCAGGCCCTTGGTTATTTCCATAGGGCTATAGAGCTGGATCCGGAGTTCGCCGCGGCCCATGCCGGCGTGGCCAGAGCGTACACCTTGCTTGGCGGCCAATCGCTGGTCAAGGCGATGCCGGCCGAGGACGCCCGGTCCCCGGCAATGGCTGCCGCACGCCGGGCCGTCGATCTCGATGCCGGGCTGGCGGACGCGCATTCGGCGATGGCCGGAGCGCTGAGGAACCTGTTCCCGCGCAGCGTGGAAACGGACCTGGAGATCGAGCGGGAATACCTGCTCGCGCTGAGGCTGGACCCGGTTTCGGCCGACACGAGGCATGGCTACGCCAATTTTCTCTCTAGCAGACGGCGCAGCGGCGAAGCGGTCGAGCAGTATCGTGAAGCCCTGCGGCTCGATCCTCTGTCACCCAATTTCATGGGGCGGCTTGGCTTGGAGCTGGCAGCCAACGGCCAGGTCGAAGAGGGCATGAAGCTCATGCGACGGGCTGTCGAGATCGAGCCGTGGCAATTCAATGCGCACCTCCGGCTGGGATGGGCCTGCGCCGCCTTCGGGCAGTATGACGACGCGAACAAGGCGTTTGCGCGAGCCGAGCAGATCTCTCCGGGCAGCCCACTGGCTCTGGCCGGTCGAGGCTATGTCGCTGCCCGGACCGGCGAAGTGGTCGAGGCGTCTGCGGCCCTCGAGGAACTGCAACCGCAGGCCGAGGCCATTGATGCAGCCTTTCTGATTGCCATCGTTCATGTGGGCTTGCAGCAGGACAGAGACGGTGCATTGCAATGGCTCGAGAGAGCCGCTGCGTCTGCGAGTATGTACTTCATGGGCGGACTATTCAGATTGAATCATCCAGTCTACGAATGGTTGCGGGATGATCCCAGGTTCGAGCGAATTCACCAGCTGGTGGAACAGACCGAACCGGGTCCTGACTGGTGATGCGCAGGCTGGCATGGTTGGCGGTGTGTCTGTCCGCCAGCCACTGGCACGGTGGCGGGGCCTTTGCTGCGTCCGCTGTCACCGCGACCGGCATCATTGAGGAGATTGTCGTCACCGCACAGCGACGGGAAGAGAACGCGCAGTCGGTGCCCATTGCGATCACGGCGCTCGCAGAGGAAGAGCTGAAGGCGCGACAGCTGAGTGACGTTGCCGGCCTGCGGCACTTTGCGCCCAACCTGGAGGTTGTGCCCACGCAGGCGAGTTCACAGAGGCTTGCGATTACCATGCGTGGCCAGGTCGAACTTACCAATGTGCCGACCGTCGATCCAGCCGTCGGCGTGTTCCTGGACGGCAGCTATGTCGCCCGCGTCAGTGGCGCGAATCTCAACTTCATCGACGTCGAGCGCGTCGAAATCCTGCGCGGGCCGCAGGGCACGCTGTTCGGCCGCAATACCATCGGCGGCGCGATCAACGTCGTGCCGAACAAGCCCGGCAAGCAGTTCGGTGGCTATACGGAGCTTCTCGCCGGCAACTATGACAGGCTGGCGATCACCGGCGTGCTCAATGCACCCGTGTTCGGGGACATCGCCGCCGTAAGGCTGGCGGCGCAGCATACGGAGCGCAGCGGCTACGCGCGCACCATCGTGCTCGACCGGGACCTGAGTGACGACAATACCGATTTCGTTCGTGCCCAATTCCGCCTGTCGCCCGAAGACAGGTGGGATCTCAATTTCGCGTTCGACTACAGCGGCACCTCAGGGGGCACCCAGTGGATCACGCTGCTGGCCGCGATGCCGCCGGCAACCTTGTTGCCGGCCGCGAGCGGAAATCCCGAGGATTCGCTGGAGAACTACCTGAAACCGCTGACGAGGCGTACCCATGCCTCGCACGCCGGCAGCTTCGACAGCCGCGTCAGAGGGGTTGCCGGGACGTTCACCTATCCGATTGCGTCGCACACGCTGAAAGGGATCGCCTCGTTCAGGAATCTCGACCAAGTCATTGGTGAGTTGGATCTCGACGGCACACCCTACGATATCGCCACGCAACTGCGGCAGGAACAGCAGGAACGGCAGGGAAGTCTCGAGCTCCAGTGGTTCGGCCAGGCGTTGGACGGGCGCCTCGACTGGATCGGCGGCCTCTATTATTTCAACGAGCGGGCGGAGAGAGTTTCTCTGTCCCACCAGCTGGCGCCGCTGCAGACTTTCGAGACCAGTAACAGCGGCAATGTCCGCAACACCTCGCGCTCTGCCTATCTGCAGGTCGGGACACACTTGTCGCCGACCCTCCGGCTGCAGGCCGGAGCGCGTCACGTGCTGGACACACGCCAGCTGACTTCGTTCAATTCGGTTTGGGACCAGGGAGTCCAGATCTGCAGCCTGGCCCCTTCGATTCGTGATTCGCTGGAGATCTGCCGGGCGACATTGCCAGCCCGCGAGTTCGATTACGTGCCCTTCAACCTGTCGATCGACTATGCACCGCTCGGCGAGCTCATGGTGTATGCGAAATACGGCCGCGGGTACCGGGCCGGAGGCTACAATTTCCGTGTCACGGATGTCTTGGCCGCATTGCCTTTCGGTCCGGAGGCGGTGTACGCGCGTGAGCTCGGGCTGAAGTCCGAGCTGTTCGGCGGCAGGTTGCGCATGAATCTCGCGGTCTTTCGCAGTGACTATCAGGACATACAATTGACGCAAGTCGTGTTCGACAATGTACAGCGCCCGCAGCTGGTCAACGTGAATGCAGGGGCTGCAAGGATCGAGGGTGGAGAACTGGAAGTCACGGCCGATCTGCGTCGCGCGGTCGTGGCGCTCGGAGTCGGCCACACCAACGCAAGATACACGCGCATCGATCCGAATGTCATTGACGTCACTGTCGGCTCGGAATTCCCCAATACCCCGGCATGGACCATCTCGGCCGCGGTCGATGTGCCGCTCGATTTTCGCGGCCTTGCATCCATCCTGCATGTGGACTATTCGTGGCGCGATGATGTGTTCTACGGGGGGAATCCCTTGGCACGCCAGGACGACCTGCATGTCATGAATGCGCGATGGTCGACGCGACGGATCCCTTCACCACTTGAATTCTCGCTCTGGTGCAAGAACCTCATGGACGAGAAATACATGGCGCGCGCAGTGGCAACCGGTAATGGGATTGTCCGGGCACTGCCGGCAGACCCGCGTACATTCGGCGCGACAGTCATCTATCGATTCGGCGCCCGATAACACCATTCGACCCTTGCTCTCGATCGACTAACGATTCGGGTTCGGCACCCAGATCTCGAACTCGGTGACATAAACGGACGCTCTGTAATCTGCACCGCCAGCCGTGCCGATTCCGACGCGGATGTTGCTGAAAGCGGTACTCGAGGTGAGACCATTACCGAATGTAAAGTGAAACGAATCGGCTTTTTCAGCGCCGACGAAGAGCATCGCGTTGCCTTGACTGTCAGTATCGCGACGTTCGACATGCAGAATGAGCGTAAAAGGTGACGCATTCTGAGGGTCTGTGACCCTGTTGGAGAGGTCTGGCGCAATATCGGGCCGGTTTGCCGGCGCCAGTATTCCCGGTGCGTTCAGACGCTGGCCTGTGACTCGGAACTGGCTCGTCGCGCCCGTCAATGTCGTGCCGAAACTCAGGAGCAGAGACGGCGCGTACGTACCCTGGGGCGCTGGCTGATCTGGAATCAGTGACACTTTCTGCGGTTCGATGAATGAACCAGTCAGAACGAATTGCCCGGGCATCGTGAAACTCTGCCCGCTCACCGCGGCCCAGTGACCCAGGTTGGTGGTCGCGGTCGCGGGCCGCTCCACCGATGTCAGCAGCCCTTTCCGCTCGTAAGTATGTGCCGGGTTCTGACCTGCGGGCACCGAGTCGACAAAGATGAAATCGCCTGCCCCGAGCTTGTCGATCTTCAGACGCGGCTGGTTCCCGCGAGTGATGAGGTGCTGATGATATACCGGCCTGCAAGGGCCCAACAATTTGTGTGCGATCTGGGTTGTGTTCAGATCGGCCATGATTCTACTCCTGCAGAATTGCGGTCTTCGGCGGCCGCGAAAAGTTCGCGTCCGGGTTCGTCAGCGGCAGCGGAAGGATCAGGACACGGCCGGCAGACCCGCGTACATTCGTTGCGACTGTCACGTATCAGTGCGGAGCGCGATAGCGCCGATCGCCGATCCAGGCCGTAGTCTCACTTCACGGCCTCGGCGACGAGCGCGGACGTGTCGTTGAATACGGCGATGACGAGATGGTCGGTGCCGTTGACCCAGGCGAAGTCGATCAGGGTGGCCAGTCCCTCGTACCCGCCATCAAGGCCAGGGCAATTGCTGACCGTCAGCGCCACATTGTGAGCGTTGAATGCTTTCACGTTGGGAGCGGAAGGCGGGCCTACGCGGGTCATCGTCCCGTTGCCTGAGCAACCGGACGCGCTTTGCATGAACAACTTGCCATCCGGGTCGATCGAAAGCGAAGCCGGATCTCCGTAGATGTCGAAATCGGTGTACACGCCGTCGGCGGGCCAGATCAACGTGTGTTGACCGTACACCGCATAGATGTGGTCGAAATAGCCATTGAATGAGTATTCTTCCCCAAGACTGGTGAATGTCAGTTCGAGCAGGGTGTTGTTCCCCAGGTTGCCATCGTTGAGCGACCCGCCGGTGATGGTGAAATCCGCGACTGTGGAACTGCCGTCCGTGAGCACATTCCCGGGCGTCGCATAGATCTTTCCCGAGCCGCTGGCCTGCGTGGCGCGCGCAACCTGAACGGCCCCGTGTATTGCGCCAACGATTCGATTGTTGATGTACAAGGGCGCCACATAGACATCCGAGGTGTCCATCAGGACACAGGCCAGTTCCCCCGCTTCGAGCAGGAGACACATCGCCTGATTGACGCGCTCGCCGCCCCGGCTCAAACCGCCCCACCACATGCCGCCTCCCGTGTCGGGGTTGCTGGTCGGCAGCGGCGTCTTTCCAACTGGCTGGGGCAGACTGGCACCCGCAGAATCGCCACTGCCCCCGCAGCCGCCCAGCAACGGGATCAGGGCGAGCGCAACGACCGCGGGCAAGGCTCTCCAGGCGGCGAAAGTCGGAGTCTGCATGTTCATGATCGTGTCCTTCTGAATGTCAGCCCGTCGAACGGGCCCCACGGGCAGCCATCAGACCGCGCGACTCGCCGAATACCAATCATTCACATGTCACGAATTCCTCCTTTTTCGCTCCTCTATGTCTTCAGGCAGTCATGCGTCGGGCTTGCGCGACCGGGCTGCGCGGTGGCCCTCGGCCCATCCGATACCGTCGCGTGAAACGCTTCGCGTCCCCATGAAGACAGGTTTTGCCGTGAAATCAGGCGATTAGCCTGCAAATGGCACCGAGAGGGACACAAGCGGGGAGGCTGACTGGTTCACGGGCACGGTTCGTGTGCGTGGTTTGCGTGCAGTGCAGCGCGGACGGCAAGCGAGGAGGCGCGACCGGGGGTCGCGGCTGAAGCCGCTCGTACGGGATTCGCGGCTGAAGCCGCTCCTACATCAGCCGCCCCGACGGGAGGGATC
>CAYOKH010000083.1:0-7106 GCA_964404505.1 uncultured Azoarcus sp. | reverse complement strand
CATCATGCTGCCGGATTTGCTGGGGATGCGTCTCGCTGTTTTCCTTGCGGTGTTCATCCCGTTGCTCGTCCTGGGCCTGTTCGTCATGGCGCAGCTGGCGCCCTGAAGCGTCCGGCGCATCGCATCACCCCCGATCAACCGCGCTGCCGGCGCAACCCGTCCTCCCCAAACGACAGGGCGGGCGTAATCCCGCCCTGTCGACCCGCCCGATCAGGCTGCCGCAGCCATGTGCATATCGACATGAATGTCGCTAAACGGACAGCGCAAGGCGCCGGCCTCCGTGCGTTCGATCAGCCCCAGAGTAACGAGTTCTGCCGCATCCCATCCTCGTGCACACGTTTCATGTCACGTCCGAGTCGGCGTGCAAGTTCGCGAACCCCGACCGTGGCGCCGTCCTGCTGCAAGGCCTGCAGGATGGCAGCGCCGTTCGGTCAACCTTCCGAAGAAGGCTGCCGGCGTTTTGAAGTTCAGGGTCTCTCCCTGATAGGTCGAGGCTGTCGCTGCCTTTCCGGCCTGGCGCAGGGCCGCTCGCCAGTCTGGGCCTAGCGTGATTGTCAGTCTGCGCCTCCACGGCACCTCAGCTTAGAGAGGTGACCATGACCATACTACGCCAGTTCGAACGACCACAAATGACGGCCACGGTTATGTGCGTCATCCCACAGACTCGGCTTCGCCGGGACACTACCGTGCAACATGTTGCCGATGTTATCGGGCATGACACTTCCAAACCTGCAATTCACCTTAGGACTGCCATGACGACTGCCACCAAGACCACCTCCACACCGAAGACCCACCCTGCCGCAAAGGACGCCATCGCGTTGCTTAGGGCTGACCATCGAAAGGTCAGCGGTTTGTTTGCAGATTACGAAAAAACGAATTCCAGCAAGAAAAAGAAGGCGCTCGTCGCCGAGATTTGTACCGAATTGAGCGTGCATGCGCAGATCGAGGAAGAGATCTTCTACCCGGCCGTCAAGGCGGCACTCAAGGACAAACGTCTGGTGCCGGAAGCCACGGTCGAGCATGCCAGCGTCAAGGACTTGATCGCACAGATCGAAGGGGTCGAACCCGACGGTGAGGTCTACGACGCCAAGGTCAAGGTGCTGTCCGAATACGTCAAACACCACGTCAAGGAAGAGCAGACCGAGATGTTCGCAAAGGCCAAGACCACTTCACTAGACTTGGTCGAACTCGGCGCCCGGATGGCGGCGCGCAAGGCCGATCTCCTACCCGCCCGCGGCTGAAGGAAACCCGACATGTCAAATCCATGGCTGAAAAATAACCCGTTCATGAGCATGTGGCTGAGCTGGGCAAACTGGATGGCCGGCACCATGCGCGGCCACGCGACCGCGCAGGCCAAGCGCCAGATCAGTGCAGCGGTGACCAAGGCCACCAACGACAACATGAAGGCCCTGCTCGGCGGGACAGCGCCGGCATCGCCCAAGGCCAAACCAAAACGACGTCGTTGATTTCCCCAGTGCCTTGGCGAACCGCAGGGTAGCAACCCGGGGGGCGAGCGTCATCAGTTACCGGACGGCATCGTGCTCAGTGGGTCACCGTACATACGAGAAACTTGATGGCGTCCACACTGGTTTTGCAGTAGGCCACGGCCTGATGCTCGTCAGATGGGTCTGGATACGGACACCATTCGGCTCTACAGACATCCACAGGAGCACAACATGAAACTGAAAATTCGTACGACGGTGATCGCCGGCGCAATCGCTGCACTGCTTGCCGGACCCACATGGGCAGCCAGCGACACCCCGAAAGAGGGTGCGTATACCCCAGCCCCGACCAAGGCCGAGCTCGGGCAACCCGAGCGCGATCAGCCGACAGCCGCACAACCGGTGAGTGATACGCCGCGGGTGGGCGCAGCAACCTATGGTAGCGCCACCGCCGGATCGTCGATCGGCGACAACCCGCTGTACACGCGGTCCGCCGACGATCTCGACGGAGTGGAGGTGGTCGATAGCACGGGCGACAAGATCGGAGACGTCAAGCAGATCGTACTCGCCCCGGACCGCAAGAGCGCACTTGCGGTGATCTCTGCGGGCGGCTTCCTCGGCATGGGAGCGCGCGACATCATGGTATCGCTCGATGAGCTCAAGCCGATGGACGACAAGTTGCAGTTGAACGTCACCAAGGCAGAAATCGCGTCGCTGAAGGATGCGGAACCGGACGCTGACAAATACGCCGAAGTGAAAGGCGACACGCCGATCAGCGGGTCGATCGTCGAATTCTCGGCATTCGAGAAAGGCAAGGAGGCCGTCAAGCCGGAGGCAGCAGCCAAGACACCGGAATATGATGCGCAAACCCAGGCCAGAGCGGAGATCGGACAACCCGAGCGCGCTCAGTCGACAGCCGCACAAGCGATGCGTGATACTCCGCGAATGGGCGGCGATCCGCTGAAAGCCGGACAAGCGGATGTAACACCGCGAATGGGCGCAGCAGACCACGGCACCACCGCCACAAGTGGCGACGCCGCCGGAAGCAGCACCGCTGCCGAACGTAGCGCCGCTGGAAGTAGCACCGCTGCCGAACGTAGCGCCGCTGGACGTAGCACCGCTGCCGAACGTAGCACCGCCGCCGGAAGCATGGCCGCTGGAAGCAGGACCACCGCCGGAACGTCGGTCGGTGACAACCCGCTGTACACGCGGTCCGCTGACGACCTGGACGGCGTCGAGGTGGTCGATAGCACGGGCGACAAGATTGGAGACGTCAAGCAAATCGTACTCGCCCCGGACCGCAAGAGCGCCCTTGCGGTGATCTCTGCGGGCGGCTTCCTCGGCATGGGAGCACGCGACATCGTGGTATCGCTCGATGAGCTCAGGCCGATGGACGACAAGTTGCAGATGAGCGCCACCAAGGAAGAAATCGCGGCGCTGAAGGATGATGCGCCGGACGCTGACAAATACGTCGAAGTGAAAGGCGACACGCCGATCAGCGGGTCGATCGTCGAATTCTCGGCATTCGAGAAGGGCAAGGAGGCCGTCAAGCCGGGGGCAGCACCCATGACGCCGCAAACAGACGCCTACAAGCCTGAGGCAACACCGGAGACGCCGAAGGCGCCCCAATAAACCGCGTGTTCGATTGACCATGCGACGCGAACATTCGCGACGATGCGCCGTATGACGGCGCAGTGCAACCCCGGCGGTCAAGCCCCGACGCCGGGGTTCATTCTTGGGGCGTGGCCAGATCGATCGCAACGGCATCGATCGCCCCGTCGCAATGCCTCAGATCGGGGCGGCTCGAACGAAAAAATGAACGGTGCGGTTCGTTGCAGGACGTTGAGTCCGATCGGCCGGGCATTGCCAGGAACGCCGACCTCGACGGCGCGCAACCAGCACGCATCGCCGATCGAAGGAGACCCATGAAGCGCAGGTGGGTTCGCTGTCGCTGTCGGTCAGCGAGAAGAAAACCATCTGATCGGCAGCATCGCCCGATCGAGCTGAATCTGGACAAGGATTGAAGACCTGCATGCACGACCGGTTCGGCAATGCGTGCGCAACTCACCCGATGGCGACGCATGCGAACGCATCGTGCGCGAGGTCACCGTCAAACAACGGAGTGCGTAGGATGGTCAAGCGAAAGCGCACGACCGCATGGAGCCGAATCATTTCGCGCGGGCTGAGGACGATAACCCGGAACTCGGTACGCGCGGGCAGCCGTGCCGTGAGCAAGGCACTCAAGCCGAGCGCGGACACGAACAAGCCTCCGCCCGGTCCGGGTGACTGGATACGCGGGATCGCGGTCGGGGCTGCAGGCGTGCGACGCTACCGCCTCTACCGGCCGCCCGGCATCCGCGCGGGTGAGCGTCTTCCCCTGCTGGCGATGCTGCACGGCTGCGGCCAGGATGCCCGAGGCTTTGCAGTGAGCACCCGCATGAACCGGATCGCCTCGCGCGAGCGCTTTCTGGTGCTCTACCCCGAGCAGGACCGCCTGGCCAATGCACAGGGTTGCTGGAACTGGTTCGATACCACGGCGGGGCGCGCGTTTGGCGAAGTCGCGCTGATCATGAAGGCGATCGACCAAGTCTGCCTGCTTTACCCGGTGGATCGTGAGCGCGTCGCGGTGGCGGGCCTGTCGGCCGGCGCCAGCATGGCGGCTTTGCTGGTTTCGCGCCACCCGGAACGCTTCAAGGCGGTGATGATGCATTCCGGCGTTCCGCCCGGAACGGCGCATTCTACGCTGTCGGCGGTCGGTGCGATGCATGGACGCCGTGACGCGGGGCGGCTGAAGGCTACACCGGCGTCGATGGCCGAATCATGGCCGCCCTTGCTGGTGATTCATGGCGAAAGGGATACCGTGGTGGCCGCCAGCAACGGACATGCAGCGGTACGGGCGTGGGCCGATGCGGCCGGGGCACGCATGTGCGCGGCACGCAGCCTGCAGCGCGGCAAGCGTTATCCGATGACCGTGACGGACTTCAAGTGTGGCGCGAGAACGGTGGCCACGATGGTCGAGGTCGGCTCGCTCGGGCATGCGTGGAGCGGCGGCGCAGCCAGTGGCGCGTTCAGCGACGCGCGCGGGCCCGACGCGTCGCGCATGGTGTGGGCGTTTGCTGCGAGGCAGTTTCGCGCATGAACAGGTTGAAGCTGCTGTTACTGCCCAGGCTTACCTGACGATCATGTCGTTCCTGACCGATTTCACGCCTGCGACGCCACGGGCCAGCTGCACGGTCTTGTTGATGTTGGCCTGTGAACGGACAAATCCGCTCAACTGCACCACGCCGCCGAAGCGGTTGCGACGGTCTGTGCGTTCTCGTACATAGCGTCGGCCGACGGCGGATCGGCTAGGCCGAGGGCGGAGGTGTCTTGTCGGCCTTGAATCTCTGCAACAAGGTCATGAACGATCCTGCCAGCGACACCGTCGACAGCATCGTCGAAAGGAACTGGGCGACGCCCGCGCCGGGCGGTGCTTCGGCGGCGGCGTATTGCACGGATCCGGACCCTTTTGAGCCACCCATCGCGAATCCGATGCCGGTTGCCAACAGCAGCGCCAGCGGCGACGTCATCCTGTCGCGCAACTGCCATCTGAATGTGGCAAGGCGCAAGCGCGACGAAGCCCGGCGCCGCATCAGGCGTTGTTCGACCATGCGAATCTTCTGATCGAGCGACGCATCATCCGACCTTCGGGCTTGAACATCGGCAGTCATGGACATTGTGCCGCCTCGGTGCGTTCCGGTGCCGCATGGGTGGTGTCGGGAGCGAAGCTCCGGACGGTTGACGGGAAGTGCAGCAGCCGACTCCTGCGCCGAATCAGGAGCGCAAATCCGAAGGCGCCAAGCAGATTCAGCACCGCGCCCACCAGCACCGCAGCGCTGGCGCCAAGCCCGCCTTCGATCAGCCAAAGCACGATCGCACCGACGGCGGCCAGCCACGTCGCCGCGACAAGCATGCCGACCACCGCACCATATACCGCCATCCATACGAGACTCAGCACTGCGCGCCGGGCCTCCAGCGCGGCAAGCTGGAAGTGGTCGTGCGCAGTGCCGCGCAGATCCTCCCATAGCGCCTCGAGGTTTTCGATCAACCCGGGGGCAGGTACGGGCGGGCCGAGCTGCGTGTCATCGTCGGGCGACGGGCTCTTGGGGTCCATTGCACCAGGTCGCCTAGCGCTTCTTGAGCCACCAGTTCAGCATGTATCCTGCAGCAACAGCCATTCCAAGCGTGGCGATCGGATGCTCGCGCAAGTGCGCACGACAGCTTTCGGTGAGGCGCACTTGCAGAGCCTGCAGCTCATCGCCTTTGACTTCGAGCGATTGCGCGACATTGGTTGCCGAGCCGGCGATCTTGTCCACCGCGTGGTGAGCGTCTGACGCAAGCGCCTCGACGGCCGGGCGGGTGAACTCCGACGCCTTGTCGATCGCCCGATGCACATTGACGCTTGCATTCTCCAGCGTACGTTCCACAGCGTTGGTCATTTCATTTGTACTCATGTTCGGTTCTCCGTTGGATGCGACGATCGTTGCATCCGGCTTGATGTGAAGTCGGAAACGGGGAAAAGCGCGAGTCCGGCCTGGCCGATGCACGCGGCACCAAACCTGCAAGATATGCTGCTCCTGCCCGGTATCGTTATCTGTTCGTTACCGTACGTATCGAGGGCATCGCCGACGCCCGGTACAGCCTGCCAATGTCACTCCCGCTTCCTCCGCCCAGGACCCGCTCCGGCCTGACACTTTCAAGACGAATAGTTCTGACCGCCGTCCTGAGGTGATGCGGATTTCAGGGCACGGGAGCACCAGAATCCGGGATACACGGATTGCCGACGGTTTGCCCCAAATGGCGTTACTGGCCTGCACGATATGCGACAGGCAAGAGAAGCGAAGTCAAGGGCGGTTTGTCAGGCCGACGCCCCTGTATCCTTTGCACGGAGACGGAATCCCGATGGGCGGGCGGCCGCAAAGCGCGATACCATCGGGGACGTCGACGACAATCCCGCCCGCCCATGGCACGCATACACCCCGACGGATGGCGCCAGATCGCGGCCAGCGGCGCGCTGGCGCGCGAGCTCGAAACGCTGGCCACCCTCGCCGCTGCGCTTCCGGACGACTACTCGGTCTACCACGGGGTGCACTGGACGCGGGTCAATCGTGATCACGCGCTGTTCGGCGAGATCGACTTCGTCGTGGTCGGCCCGACCGGCAGGTTGCTGCTGATCGAGCAGAAGTCCGGTTTCCTCGACGAAACCCCCGAGGGCCTGGTCAAGAACTACACGCGGGCGAAGAAGAACGTCAGTGCCCAGATGGCGCGCGCCGCGGACAACCTTCGTACGCGCCTCGCAGCTTTCCTGGGCGGACACAAGCCACAGCTCGAGATCCTGCTCTATTGCCCCGACTACACGGTGCGCCAGCCCGGCAGCGCCGGCATCGACCCCGCGCGCATCGTCGACGCGAGCCGCCGCGATCAGCTCTGTCGCATCATCGAAAGCCTGCTGCGCGACGGCGAGCCCGACACCGTCGTGCTCGAGCGCATCGACCGCTTTCTCGCAGACGCGCTCGAACTCGTACCCGAGGTCAACGCCATCGTCGGCCAGGCCGAAGCGCTGTACACGCGCCTCGCCGGCGGACTCGCGGAGTGGGCGCGGCGCATCGCGATGACGCCGTTCCG
>CAYOKH010000082.1:0-7295 GCA_964404505.1 uncultured Azoarcus sp. | reverse complement strand
GCCGAAGTTCCGGCCACTCCGGTCTATTCGGTCGCAGACATGTTTGCCGATCCGCAGTTTCTCGCCCGCGACATGCTCCAGGCGACACGTTTGCCGGACGGGCGCGAATGCCGCATGCCGGGAATCGTTCCCCGACTGTCCGAAACTCCTGGCGCAACCGAATGGATCGGACCGTCACTGGGCGCACACACCGAAGAAGTGCTGCGCCAACTCGGCTACACCGACGCGGAAATCGCAGCACTGAGGAACGCGAAGGCCGTGTGAACCATGGTCGGGAACGGGATTTCGACTGACCCCGGCAGCCTGTCGGACTCGATCGACTATCGCGAGCCGGGCGCAAGAGTCAGGACAACCGCGCCAGAAGCGCTTCCGCACCGGGATAGCGATCGCGCCCGATCGCGAACTTGCGCGCATGTGCCGTCCATGATCCACCGCTGGAGAGGGCATCCACGAAACCGCGCCCGTCCATGATCCAGCTTCCGCCGAACAGCGTGACGCCCCGGCTGAAGAGCGGATCCGGAATGCAACCCGCGCCAGGGCCGATCATCGCGAAAGTCGTCGCGGCCGTGCAGCAGGCAAGCATGCGTTCCAGCGTGTCGTTGAGCAGGATCGTGCTGGTCGACAGCACCTTGTTGCACGGGGCAAGCCCTTCGGGGTCCAGCGTTACGCGGTAGCGGGAGTGCTTTCCCGCTAGCTCGGGCTTCAATTCCACGATGGTCAGGTCGGCACCGGCCGAGACGACACGATCGATCAGCGGCGTGAACAGGCCGATCATCCCGACATGATCACCGGGTCTAGGGTCGAGTTGCCCTATCGAGTCGCCGCTGCTGTCCGGCACGTAGCCGGCCCGGTCGAAAAAGCAGCGTGACAGTGCGTTCGCGGCGGCGAAACCCACCGTTCGCGCCACGCCCGTGCCAGAGACATAACGGCTAGCCGCGTCGAGCGCATCGGAGCCGACCAGTCCGAACCGGTCGGGTGAGGCGGCGAGGCGATCGAGCGTGTCGCCGAGCAGGACATACGACAGACCGAGCGATCCGTCCTCGAGCTCGACCGCACAGAATTCACCCTGTTTGGTGCCCGCCAACTCGGCTGGCGGCAGGTGAAGCGCCTTCACCCTTGGCGGCGGGGCCGTCCGTGCGAAGCGTTCCAGCGAGCTGAACAGTTCGGCTGCAAATCTCATCTCGTTCACCGGGTTGCCAAAGTGTGAGACAGCATAGCAAGTCGCGCATCAGTCGGGCGAACGACGCCCGCTACGCACCGTCCGCGACGCCGCGACGCCTGAAACCGTACCGTCGCGGTTCTCCGGCGTCCTGAGTGCCCCCGGGAAGTAGTCCGCGGTCAGACTCTTCGAATGCACCGGCGACGGGCTTTCCGACCCGCCGAAGCGGCGCCAGTCCCGTACCCAATGGATATCGTCGGCGAGTTCAAGCAAGCCGATGGTTTCGCGGTCACCGATCAGTACCCCCTGAACCCGCAACCCGGCCTCGCTGCGCACGCGTGCCAGGCGACGCGCCAGCGCCGGCGTGGCGCCGAACTCCCCGTCAGACGCGACAAGGAGATCTGCCATACGCCAGTCCTGGTGCTCCAGCCGTGCGATCACGCGCTCGAGCGGTGCACCGATGTCGGTGCCGCCGCAGAAGCTTTGGCCGAGGAAGTGCGTCAAACGCTCGAGTCCGTCCGAATCGAGCGTCAGCGGCATGTCCACGACCTCCTCCGGGCCACTGAATGCAAACACATGGCAGGCGCGCCGCTGCGCGTGCGCTGCCCGCACGGCTTCGAGCACCACTGCCTTCGCCACGGTCTCCGCACCGCCCTGCATCGATCCGGAAGTATCCACGCAGATCAGCATCGGCCCCATCTCCAGGCACTCCGCGCGCTGATCCGAGTGAACCGCACGCATGACGGGCCCGCGTTCGAGGCGAACCTCGTCGATGTGGTCATCCTCCTCGTAGGTCAGGAGAGTTCGCTCGGCACGCCGGGCGTGCCACACCAGACGCAAGCGCGGGTGAGCCAGCATCATCGTCTCGGCCGGGAGCATGCGCGCGATCCGCTGCGAGCGGTGGATTCCGCGCGTCTCGCCGGGCATGTCCGGAACCGTCACCGCACGGCGTATTTCATGCAGCGCCGTGGTCGGCTCCGTGGCTTGCATCCTTGCGGGAGATGGCGTCGCGACAGCCTGCGCGCACCGCACCCGGCCCAGTTGACGAATGATGCGCGCAAGCTCGGGCAACCGGGCGATCTGTTCCCGGATGCGCACCACCTCCTGCCACCCACTGCTGCGCAGCAGGCCATGCAGCATGTCCCAACGCACGTTCTTCAGCAGGTCCCCGAGATCCCCGAAAATATCGACCAGGGCGCGCATGTCGCCGCAACGGGTCGACCAGTCCGCGGCGAATGCATCCAGTGCCATCGTCACCGCTTGTGCCTGACTCGCGCCGCGGTCGACGTAGTCGACGATCAGATCGAGGTGAAACAACAGGCTTTGCAGCACGGTGTCGGTGAGTTCGACATTTCGGGCGCACCACGCCGGAAGATCCAGTTCGCGGAACCGTGCGCACAGCAAGTCCGAGCACGGGGCATCGGGCCAAAGCACGGCACCGTCGCCGGGCAACTGTCCGGCAAGCAAGGCGTCGCGCCACTGTTCGAGGCCGGCGAGGCGGGGTTCGAGCAGCCCCTGCGAATGCGTCAGCCCGCCCAGCCACAGGCGCCGTGCAAGGCGTTCGAGCGGCCCCAGCGGCGCCTCGAGCGTTTCGAACATCACCGGGCAGGGCACGGCATCGCTGACCATGAGTCCATGTCAGGCCGAAAACGGTTCATGGATCACGGGGTCCGGAACGACACCGGGGTCCTCCGGCAGACGCGGCAGTGCCTCGAAACCGGTCCGCGCCGCAAGTGCGCGCGTGCGCAGAGTATCGATGGCAGCGCCTGTTCCGCCGAGGTTTGCATCGATGCGCACGGCGAAGTCTTCATCCATCCAGACGCTTCCGGCCACGTAGGCGGCAAGATCCTCGCGCCGCCGAACAAGCTCCGCCTTGTATGCGTCGATGCGCTCGAGCAGCGAATCGAGCTGGGCCGTCCGCGCGCTCACGTGGGATTGTCCATAGCGCCGTTTGCGCGCGTAGGTCATGCGTAGTGCCTGCGCTCCCCCCTTGGCGTCGCCCACGCTGCCAGACAGATCGGTGCCCGAAAAACGCAGGCGGCCGGATTCGTCGTAGTCCAGATCGTTGGCCTCCCGCTCGACCGCGAGCTGCGCTTCGAATGCGTCCACGACCCGAGTCAGGCGCGGCGGCGCGAAGGCCTCGCGGACCCCGAGGCGACTGGCGAGCCACCCTGACACCATGTCCTGTCCGCTCTGTTCGGCCGCCATGCACCACGGCAACAGCCACAGGTCCCAGTCGGAGATCGCATCACGCCCCTCGCTGGCACAGGCAATCTTCATCAAGCGGACGATCTTCACCCAGCGACGATCCGAGACGAAGATCGGGTGCTCAAGGACCCCGAGCCACGTGCGCAACTCGACCAGCAAGCCGGCGATGGCATCCGGCAATCGGACAGCCGTCGCACCGTGCGCGAGCGCAGCGAGTTCGAACGCATCCAGCGCATTCTCCACATCGATCGCATCGCCGCCAGGGGCGAGGTCGAGCAATTGCCGAAATCCGCCCGCACTCACCGGACTCACCGGCAGGCGCATCAGGAAACGGTCGAAGAAGGCTTCGGCCACCTCGTCGTCAGGCACCTCGTTGGTAGCGCCGATCACGCTGATCAGCGGGCAGCGCATGCGACCCGCGCCATTGTCGAACTCACGCTCGTTGAGCAGGGTCAGAAGCGCGTTCAGAATGGCACTGTTGGCGCGAAAGACCTCGTCGATGAAGGCGATCGACGCATCGGGCAGGAAACCCGCGGTGTGGCGTTCATAACGGTCCTGCTCGAGCGCACTGATCGAGAGCGGTCCGAACAGTTCTTCCGGCACCGAGAAGCGTGTCAGCAGGCGTTCGAAGTAGCGCCCATCGCGAAATGCGTGGTGCAGGCGCCGTGCCAGTTCGCTCTTGGCCGTGCCCGGCGGACCGATCAGCAGCGTATGTTCACCGGCAAGCGCAGCAAGCAGCGCGAGACGCATCTCGCGGCGCCGCTCGATCAGGCCGATCTCGAGCTTGCCCAGCAGTCTTGCAACTTTGGTCGACACGATTTCCATACACTCCGTCCCACCTCGCACCTCACGCGCCATCATCACACGCACCTTGCGGTGGCGAAGTCCGCATCAATTACGCAATGATAACCAATGCCGCCCTCATCGGTCCCGCCAAGGTCTTTGCGATCCCGCAATGTGCATGGGGATAGCCCGGAGACTACGCGGTCGCGCCGCCTGAAGCCTGCAGCAATGCCCCCCCGATTACCGCCGCGGATTGCGCACCCGATACGCCGAGGCTGCGGTCGATGATGAAGAACGGCACGCCGGTGATGCCCTGGCGATGGATCTGGCGCGCCATCCGTTTGACCGCGTCTGCGTCCTCGTTCGAAGCAAGGTAAGCACGTACCGCTTCGCGCCTGTCGCCACAGGCCGCAGCGATGTCGGCCAGAGTCTCGATGTCGCCGATATCGCGGCCTTGTTGAAAATAGCCTTCGAACAGCATATCGACCAGGCGCCTGACCTGCTCGGGGCGGTCACCCTTAGATTGTGCGCGGTAGGCCAGACGATGTGCCGCAAGCGTGTTGGGGCGCGTCACGATGCGATCGAAGGCAAATTGCAGGCCATCCGGTGCCGCGGCATGGGCGACTCGCTGCAGAACCTCGTCGGCGCCACTCACCCCGCCGAACTTTGCTTCAAGAAACGGTCGATACGGCTCGCCCCGCGCCGGCGTGTCCGGGTTGAGGAAGAACGGAAGCCAGTTGACGCGCAGTTCGCGGCCCGGACGATCGCGGCCGAACTGCGCAATTGCCTGCTCAAGGCGCACCTTGCCGAGAAAACACCACGGGCAGACGAAGTCGGAAACAACATCGATATCGAGAGTCATCACACGGTCCGTTCAAGCATTGATCGTGGTTGCAGCAGGCAGACGCGTGCTGGCGCCGGCGCCTTATTCATGCACTCACGCCCCTGAAACCTGCCCCCAGGAGATAGACTTCCGGACTGCGATCCCGAGAAGCCTTCGGCTTGCGCACAAGCAGGGACCTGAAGTGTTTCTGCACCTCCTGCCGGAATTCCATGAACCCGGGACCCTGGAACACCTTGACGAGAAAGTTGCCATCGCGCCTGAGGTGACGGACCGCGAAGTCCAGCGCCAGTTCGGCCAGATGAATCGATCGTGCCTGATCGGTCAGTTCAATACCCGACATGTTCGGCGACATGTCCGAGAGCACCAGGTCTACGGCCCTGCCCCCAAGTCGCGACTCCAGTTCAGCGAGCGCCGACTCCTCGACAAAGTCCCCCTGGATGAATTCGACCCCCGGCAGGGGTTCGCATGGAAGCAGGTCGAGCGCGAGAACACGCCCGCCTGCGCCGAGGCGGCGCTGCACGACCTGGGCCCACGATCCGGGAGCCGCCCCGAGATCCACCACGTTCATGCCCGGGCGAAGCAAATGGTCCCTGTCATCGATCTCGATCAACTTGTAGGCGGCGCGCGACCGATAGCCCTCGGCCTTGGCACGTTGCACGAATGCATCGTTCACGTGCTCGCTCATCCACGCTTTGCTGGTCCTGGTACGCTTCATCGGAGTAGAATCCTTGCCCCGAAAGGTCGAGAAGAATCAATGAATGAGCTTGCCCCGACGCAACGGCGCGAACTGCGCGCCAGCGCCCATCACCTGAACCCCGTCGTGACCGTCGCCGGCAACGGTTTGTCGTCCGCAGTCCTCGAGGAGATCGAGCGCTCGCTGCAGGCGCACGAACTCATCAAGATCAAGGTACACGGGGTCGAACGCCCCGAACGCGAACAACTTCTTGCGCAACTGTGCGACGCCCTCGACGCCGCCCCGGTCCAGCATATCGGGACGATCCTGATCGTGTGGCGCAAGCGGCGTGAGGAACCCGCCGTCACCCCGACTGCACCGTCTGAAAAGCGCGCCGGCGCGAAACGCGCGTCGCAGGCGAAATCGGCACGGGCCTTCGCTGCGAGCGCACGCCGGGCAGCCCTTGTTCAGGCAAACGCAGACAAGAAGCGGCAACTGGCAGCGCGCGGAGCCAGGCGTGGCATCAGGAAACCCGGAGACCGAAGCGGCAGGTGAGGTTCCCCGAACTTTCCGGAGCCTCCCCGATGACCTCGAGACCGCTGCGGCAGAGGGTCAGAGATAGCGCACGTCGATGATCTCGTACTCGCGCACTCCGCCCGGAGCCCGGACTTCCGCAATGTCGCCGGCGTACTTGCCGATCAGTGCACGCGCGATCGGCGAACTGACCGATATCTTTCCACCCTTCACGTCCGCCTCATCATCCCCGACGATCTGGTAGGTCACCAGATCGCCTGCTTCCATGTCCTCGAGTTCGACGGTCGCACCGAACACGCAGCGTCCGTCCGCATCGAGGAGCTTCGGATCGATGATCTGGGCATTGGCAAGCTTGCCCTCGACCTCCTTGATCCGTCCCTCGATGAAACCCTGGCGCTCCTTGGCTGCATCGTACTCGGCATTCTCCGACAGATCGCCGTGCGAGCGTGCCTCGGCGATTGCGTTGATCACTGCCGGCCGCTCGACGGTCTTGAGCCGGTGAAGCTCGGCGCGCAGTTTCTCCGCGCCGTTAACAGTCAATGGTGTCTTGTTCATGCTGTTTCATTCAGTTCTGCGTGCAGCGACTGCAGGCTATGGACTTCGAGGCCCTCGAGATGGCGCATTCCCATGCAGGCTGCACGCGCGCCCTCGATGGTGGTGTAAACAGTGACCCTCGCGGCGAGCGCACTGGTGCGGATCGAACGCGAGTCGATGATCGCCTGGCGCTTCTCCTCGACCGTATTGATCACGAGGCAGATCTCGTTGTTCTTGATCATGTCCACGATGTGCGGCCGGCCTTCCGTGACCTTGTTGATGACCTTGACCGGCAATCCGGCGGCTTCGACCGCGGAGGCCGTGCCGCGGGTCGCAACAAGACGAAAACCGAGGTCGGTCAGCGCCCGTGCGACCTCGACCGCCGCGGGCCTGTCGTAGGGCTTGACGCTGATGAACGCAGTCCCTGACCGCGGCAGGCGGACGCCGGCGGCTAGTTGCGACTTCACGAAAGCCTCGGCGAAACTGCGCCCCACACCCATGACCTCGCCGGTCGATTTCATCTCCGGACCGAGAATGGTATCGACTCCGGGAAACTTGAC
>CAYOKH010000081.1:0-7298 GCA_964404505.1 uncultured Azoarcus sp. | reverse complement strand
TCTCCTGTTGCGTGCGCGCAACATGGGGGGTCCGAGAGCCTCACCCGGAGTGAAGGGAGTGAAGCACTGCGCCTGCACTGGCGCGCGCGGCGACACAGCGTCGGCCTCCGGCGATCCGGAGTCGCTGCGCCGCTGCATGCCGTCACACGCCCAGGGATGATGTCCCCTCGACCGCGCCGGCGGCGGGCTCCGGCTCGCCCTGCCACAGCATCTCGTAGCCCAGCTCGCTCGTGGACGTACACATCTGGGCGAGCGCGGAGAACTTCTGCTTGAACACGGCGTCGGCGTGCGAGCGCTCGTGCTGCTCATAGCTCTTCCAGTACGTCACGATGGCGAGATGCTCGTCCGTGTTCTCCTCGGCAAGCGAACCCTCCTCGGACACGAAGCCCGAAAAGCGGAACACCTGGCCTGCAATGAATCCGCCCTCATCGTCGCCGTAGGTATCCTTGACGACGTTGCACATCTCGCCGAGCGCGACCTCGACGTCGTCCATGTCCACGCCGGGCTTGAGCTTGATGACGTTGAACAGCATGCGTGCACCGAAGGGGATGGTGATGGGTCCGAACATTATTGGTTCTCCTGGTATTGGGGTACATATAAGTGTTGCCTTATATCTAAAAGTTCCCGTGGGCGATGATGCGGGGGAGTTGCCAGGGTCATCGCATGGTCGTTTTTCGCGGCTTACGCCGCTCCCACGCGGATGGCAAGGCCGTGCCAACCTGCTGTGGGAGCGCCGTCAGGCGCGAATCGGCTTCGCGGAACCAGGGAGGGATTTAGCACTCTCATGCACAGAGTGCTAAAATGGCGCAAAGGAGGATTGTCAAACATGAGTCAAGCCTTGTCACTTCCGGTACCTTCCGCTGTCGGCAGCATCGACCAGTACATCCAGACGGTCAATCGCATCCCGCTGCTGAGCCCCCAGGAGGAGATTGAACTGGCCACGCGGCTGCGCGACGCGGGCGACGTGGACGCCGCGCGCAGGCTCGTGATGTCGCACCTGCGTCTGGTCGTCGCGATTGCGCGCGGCTATCTGGGTTATGGCCTCCCGCATGCGGACCTGATCCAGGAAGGCAACATCGGCCTGATGAAGGCGGTCAAGCGATTCGATCCGACCCGCGGCGTGCGGCTGGTGTCGTTCGCGATCCACTGGATAAAGGCCGAGATCCACGAATACATCATCCGCAACTGGCGCCTGGTCAAGATCGCGACCACCAAGGCGCAGCGCAAGCTGTTCTTCAACCTGCGCAGCATGAAGTCCGACACCGGCACCCTGAATCACGATGAGGTCAGGGCGGTGGCGACCCAACTCGGGGTCAAGCCCGAGGAAGTCGTCGAGATGGAGACGCGGATGGGCGGGCGCGACATGCCCCTGGACGGAAGCAGCGACGAGGACGACGAGCGCTTCGCGCCGATCGCCTACCTGCGCGACCCCCATGCCGAACCGTCCGAAGTACTGGAACGGGCGGAGAGCGCGCGCCTGCAGGACGAGGGACTGCGCCATGCGCTGGAGAGTCTGGACGAGCGCAGCCGCGCAATCGTGCGTCGCCGCTGGCTCACCGAGGACAGCGGCGCAACCCTGCACGAACTCGCCGCCGAATACGGCGTTTCGGCTGAACGCATCCGTCAGATTGAGGCAAAGGCGATGCAGAAGATGCGGGGGCTGCTGGCAGCCTGACAGGAAATCAACGGGGTTACACCCCATTGTTTCATTGATTTCAGTCGCTATTACCCCGCAAGCAGCAGCCGGATGTCCGCGGCGATGTCGTCGGCGCTCCGGCCATGGCGCACGTACAGCCGCAGCCTGCCCTCCGGATCGAATACGTAGGTACCGGCCGAGTGGTCGATGGAGTAGTTCATGCCGTCGGTGTTCCCGCTCTTGCGAAAGAACACGCGGAACTCCTTCGCGACCTCTTCAGTCTGCGCCATCGTCCCGTACAGGCCGAGAAAACGCGGGTCGAATACGGGGACGTAGTGGGACAGCAACGCCTGCGTGTCGCGCTCTGGGTCTACGGTAATGAACAGGGCCTGGACCCGCTCCGAATCCTCGCCGAGTTGCACCATCACCTCGCTCATCGTCGCGAGGCTCGTCGGGCACACGTCCGGACACTGGGTGAAGCCGAAGAACAGGGTAACGACCTTTCCCCTGAAATCGGACAGGGACCGCGGCGTTCCGTTATGGTCGGTCAGTGCGAAGCTCCTGCCATAGTTCGCACCGGTGATGTCGGTGTTGCGGAATTCGGGTGCGGAAGGGGCGGAACAGGCGGCAACCGCGAGGGCGGCAGCAGCGATCAGGAGACGCAGCATCAGGTCGGGCCGTATCAGAACTTGAGGTAATGATCGGTCAGCAGGGCGGCAAAAAGCAAGAACAGATACAGGATCGAGAACCGGAACGTGCGGCGGGCGAGCGCATCACTGTAGGTCCGGTACAAGCGCCACGCGTGACGCAGAAAGCCCAGCCCCAGGCTTACTGCCGCAACTAGGTAGATCCAGCCGCTCATGCGCGTGGCGAACGGCAGCAGTGTGACGGCGAACAACAGGCACGTGTACAGAAGGATGGACAGGCGTGTGTACTCCTGTCCGTGGGTCACGGGCAGCATCGGCAGGCCCGCGCGTGCATAGTCTTCGACGCGGTACAGGGCGAGCGCCCAGAAATGCGGCGGCGTCCACACGAAGATGATGAGAAACAGCAGCAGGGCGTCCGCGCCGACTTCGCCGGTCATGGAGGCCCAGCCGAGCACGGGCGGCATGGCACCCGACGCACCGCCGATCACGATGTTCTGTGACGTGCGGGGTTTGAGAAACACCGTATAGATCAGCGCATAGCCGACGAAGGTCGCCAGGGTCAGCCACATCGTGAGCGGATTGACGAGCTGGTAAAGAATCAGCAGCCCGGCTCCGCCCAATACGCAGATGAAACCCAGGGTTTCCGCCTCACTCAGTTCGCCGCGAGGTAGCGGGCGTGCACGCGTGCGGGCCATGTGTGCGTCGATCCTGTGCTCGATGAGACAGTTCATCGCCGCCGCTGCACCCGCTACGAAAGCGATTCCGACGGTGGCCGCGAGCACCAGGGCCCCATCCGGCAATCCTCCCGGCACCGCCAGAAACATGCCGATGATCGCGCAGAATACGATCAGGGTATTCACTCGCGGCTTGGTCAGCACGTAGAACGCGTGCAAGCGCCGTCCGGCGGCGGAACGGCCGGTTGCGAGCCTCCTTGCAAGTTGCACGCTCATGCTTGCTCCTCGGGGCGGCATCCGGAAAACGCTCCGGGCCCGGAAAGATAATTGATCGGTGCCGCCGGCTCAAGGCCCGAGTTCAGCCGACCCCGGAGAACTTCAGCAGACGCTGCAGGTCGCGGATCACGAGAGCGACGTCGGGCTGGCCCGGAAAGCGCATCATCACGTTCCCCAGCGGGTCAACCAGATAGACGTGCACTCCCAGCCCCGCATCGGGCAGCCTTTCCAGCCACGCGGGTTCGGCACGGACAACGCGAAGGGCATGGTGAGCCTGCAGAAGCGCGGGATCCGGAGTGCCTGCGTCGGTAACCAGCCACAACCGCTCGACGCGGGTCATTTCCTTGCGCTGCGCGAGGCGGCCCTGCCGCATCGCGTAAAGCGCCCCTTCACAAGCCTCGCCGCAGGCCGCGGGGCCGACATACACGAGTGTCCAGTAGCCCTTCAGCGCATCGCGTCCCAGCACGGGTTGTCCATCCACCCCGGCAAGCACGGCGTCGGGCAGGGGTGCGGGCTGGATCAGTTCGCCGTAATTCATCCGCCCCTGTGGCGGCCAGACGAAGAACGCGAGATAGGAGGCCACCACCGGCACGACGCAGACGACGACCAGGGCAGCGAAGGTAATCTTGTCACTGCGCCGCATTGCTTCCGAAACTCCTGAAAATGTAAACGCCGGTAAGCACGAACGACAGCCCGGCGAGTGCGTACCACTGGAAAGCGTATCCGCGGTGGCGGTCGATCCCGGCATCCGGCCGCGGCCAGTCACGCAACAGTCCGTCGCCCGACTCGCTCGTCTGGTAAACGATCCAGTCGCGAACATCCACACCCGACCAGGCGCGGTAATCCGCGATATCGACATACTGCCAGAGCCTGCCCTCACCCGCATGCGCCGCGAGGGTGAACGGATCGCGCTCCGGCCAGCGAACGTTGCCCGCAATGCTCACCACACCGGCTTCGACCGCCGCACCCGGCAACTCGTTGCGGTTCGCTCCCTGCGCAATCCAACCGCGATTGACCAGGACCCAGCCGGCACCGTCATCGAGGCGCAGAGGCGTCAGCACCTGGTAGCCGGGGCGCCCCTGGTAGCCGCGATTGTCCAGGTATATCGTCGCATCTTCTCGCCATCGGCCGCGCAGGGTGACAGGGAGCCAGTCATGGGGTTCCGTGAGCGAACCCGCCGGCACCGGCGCGACCTTTGCGCTGGTTTCGATAAGTTCCTGGAGCGCACCCTTCTCTGCGGCACGCTGCACCTGCCAGTTGCCGAGCATGAGGGTTGCGATCCCCGTGATCAGGCCCGCGACAAGGGGAAGCGGGTGCGGGCGTTTCGCGGTCACGCCACACCCCCGAAATCGCCCACGCCGGGTGCGTTTCGCGCGAAAATGCAAATCCTGCGAGGGGCCCCGACCCGGCCCCCGTGGCGACATTCTTCGGGTGGGAGGCCGGCCATGCGTATCGTCGTCGTAATCTTCCTGGTACTGATCGTCGCCAGCCTCGGCTCGGCGTTGCTGTTCCTGGTCAGGGACAAGGGCACCGGTAAGCGCACCGCGCGCGCGCTGGCATTGCGGGTCGGTCTTTCTATCACATTGTTCCTGTTGCTCATGGCGGGCTTCGCCAGCGGCCTGATCACCGGAAAGCTCTGACCCGGGCCGCAGGCGAGGCCACCGGCAGTTCGATACTCCGCTACAGCCAATAGACGACCACGAAAAGGATCAGCCATACGACGTCGACGAAGTGCCAGTACCATGCCGTCGCCTCGAAGGCGAAGTGGTGGTCGGCGGTGAAATGCCCTGCATGGACCCGGAAGTACATCACCGTAAGCATGATTGCGCCGATCGTCACATGCAGACCGTGGAAACCCGTCAGCATGAAGAAGGTCGAGCCGTAGATTCCCGAATCGAGGCGCAGGTTGAGGTCGGCATACGCGTGAAAGTACTCGTAAATCTGAAAACCGAGGAAGGTCGCGCCAAGCACGATGGTCGCCAGCAGACCTTTCTTCAGCTGGCTGCGGTCGTTCCTGAGCAGGCCGTAATGCGCCCAGGTGATCGTTGCACCGGAGCTCAGCAGGATGAGCGTATTGAGCGCAGGAATGCCCCACGCGCCCATGGGCGTGAACACCTCGTCCGCGAGAGGCCCCGCAGTCGGCCAGGCGTGCACGAAATCCGGCCACAACAGGGCCAGGTTGTCCCCGCTGCCGATCGAGGGAACACTCAGCACCCGCACATAGAACAGGGCCCCGAAAAATGCGGCGAAAAACATCACCTCGGAGAAGATGAACCAACCCATCGACCAGCGGAAGGACGCATCCACGCGCTTGCCGTACTTGCCGCTTTCGGACTCCTTCACGACCTGGCCGAACCACCCGAACAGCATGTAGATGAGGATCGCGACTCCGAGAAAGAACACCAGCGGACCCGGTCCGACCTTGTGCAGCCACATCACGGCGCCGGATCCGAAAAGCAGCAGCGCTATCGAACCGAAGATCGGATACTTCGACGGCTCGGGAATGAAATATTTGTCCAGCGCCTGGTTCATCGATACACCCCCTTATTCTGACAGCCCGACAACAACGTGTACGAGCGCAACAATCGCAAGCACGAACAGCACGCCTCCCAGCACACCTGCAACGATCACGGCCTTCGGATCCAGCGAAGAGGCATCCTCGCGGTAGTCGTTCAACCTCCGCACGCCGAAGAACGACCACAGCACTGCCCTGACCGTCGCCCAGAAGCCTGCCCTCTTCCCCTTCCCGGCCCCCTCGCCCGGATCATGCCGATCCTTCCCGGCCGTCACGACCGAGGATCACTGCGTGCGACCGTCTGTGCGCGCCGCCCCGCAATCTCGAAGAACGTATACGACACGGTAATGGTGTTCACGTCGCCGGGAAGGTCCGGGTCGAGCACGAACGCAACAGGCATCGTGCGCCGCTCCCCGGCCTCGAGCGTCTGCTGCGTGAAGCAGAAACACTCCATCTTCATGAAATACTGCCCCGCGCGCTGCGGCCCGTAGCTCGGCACGGCCTGGCCCGTCACCGCTGCGTCGCGCGTATTCGCAACTTCGTACGCGATCGTGGTCAGCTCGCCGGGATGCACGCGGATCGAGCCCTGGAGCGGACGGAAGCTCCATGGAAGATCGTGGTGGATGTTGCCATCGAACTGCACCGTCACCAGGCGCGAGGTATCGACCTGCGTATTGACCACCCGATCCGGCTGCAAAATGTTGTTCACACCCGTGACCTCGCAGATCTTCTCGTAGAAGGGCACGAGCAGGAAACCGAAGCCGAACATCGCCACCGCGCCGATCGCGAGGCGGACGAGCAGCCTGCGGTTGTCAGCGGCAACATCGCTCATGCGAGCAACCACCTCTGTTTGAGAATGACGAGCAGGAAGAACCCGAACGCGATCGCTGCCAGCAGCAGGCCGGTCCGGATGTTCTTCGCGCGGCGAGGGTCGGTCATGATCGCAGCCTCCCTCACCTGACCACCGGTGCTTCTTCGAAGGTGTGGTGCGGCGCGGGTGACGGCACGGTCCATTCCAGCCCTTCGGCACTGTCCCATGCGCGGGCCGAGGCCTTCTCGCCGCCGCCACGCGCTGCCTTGATCACCACCGCGAGGAAGAGGAGTTGGCTGAGGCCGAAGCCGACCGCCCCGAAGGTGGCCATCATGTTGAAGTCGGCGAACTGCAGCGCATAGTCCGGGACACGACGTTGCATCCCGGCGAGACCGAGGAAGTGCATCGGGAAGAAGGTGATGTTGAAGAAGATCAGCGAACTCCAGAAGTGCAGCCTGCCGATGCGCTCGTCCGGCATTCTTCCGGTCCATTTCGGCAGCCAGTAATAGGCCCCTCCAAACAGCGCGAACAGACTGCCGGCAACCAGCACGTAGTGGAAATGCGCCACGACGTAGTAGGTATCGTGAATCTGGATGTCGATCGGCGCCATCGCGCAGATCAGGCCGGTAAAGCCGCCCATCGTGAATACGAAGATGAAGCCGGTCGCCCACAGCATGGGCGTTTCGAAGGTCATCGAGCCGCGCCACATGGTCGCCACCCAGTTGAACACCTTGACCCC
>CAYOKH010000080.1:0-7349 GCA_964404505.1 uncultured Azoarcus sp. | reverse complement strand
GGCGGCTGGCCGTCGTGAACGACATTGACCCTGAGAAAGAAGAAAACCAGTACCCGCCAACGAGTGTCATCAGGACGCCGGCGTTCCAAAGGATCGGAAGGACAGCCGGCGGATGCGAGTCGGTTGGATAGACGAATACGAGCACGAGGGTCGTGACGAGGTAGAGCGTGAAGCCATAGAACATCAGCGCATGGGACATCCTTCTGCGCTGGTTGCAGAACTCGCCGAACGTTGCAATGTCGTGTGCGAGGGTCCGGGCCGCGACGGCAGCGACATCCGCCGCGCTGAGTTCCAGCTTTGCGGCAGCCTTTGCCCGCTGCCGCTCCTGCAGGAAGAAGGTGAGTTTCCTGTCATGAACGAGATCGAACAGGGTTCCCACAGCAACCGCGAGCACCATCAGGACGATGTAGCTCTGCATGAGGACAGGGGACACGAAAGCCGTCAGCGGGGTGAATGGATTGGTGGTGAACATCATGCCTCCCAGTGCCAGCCGGCGGCCTCCTGGCGTGGCAGAAGCGCCTGTCTCGCAGACGAAGCCTGCGTTTGGAAGTTGCGCTCGGCTGGCTCGCCAGCTCCTGCGCCAGGCCCAAGAAACGTGGACCACTTCCATGAAAACTAGCACTTACCGAGGTCATGTCAATTTGCCCAAGCGGCAAGGCACGTTGACTCAGGTTGAAGCTGGGCGACGAGAGGGCAGTGAGCCTCGGGATTTTCGGCGTACCAGCGCTGATGGTCGGTAGCCGCCTGTCCTGGGGTCTTGATACACTGGTCACCCAGGAAATGCGTATAGCGGGCGAACGTCCGGCGCACCCGGTGCCGGTGTCCGGGCGACGTTCATCACCCAGCAGGCGCACGCAAAGTATCCGATCAGTGCCGCCAGTTCGACCACGCCCTGCTCGCCCCAGTTCAGGAGCGCGCGCTCGTAGGTCACATCGGTCACGCCGTGCCGATCGAGCAGCTCGTGAGCGAAATCATAGGCGGCCGATTCATCGTACGACATGTCGCGCGGCCAACTTCCGTGCGCAAGATCGTCGAGGGTTTCGCTGCCCGTGCCCGCAGCGATCGCAAGCGGGTAATGAATCGCCCACTCGAACTGGTTGGACGTGTGCCGTGCAACGACGAGGGTCACGAACTCATTCACGCGCGTCGGCAGGACGGCGTCGAAACGTAGATACTCGCCGACCTTCGCGAGGCGCTCGAGCAAGACCGGACTTCTGAGAAGGGGGATGAAGGGCCCCTTCACCCCCTTGCGCGGACCCCTGATCAGCGCATCGGCCGCAGTGCGCTGTGCCTCGTCCATCTGCTCGCGCAGCGGCAGCGGCAGGCGCTCACTGCAGTCGCGGCCAAAGCCCTGGGGAACCGGGGTATCGATGTCGTTCATATTCCTTTCTCCTGTGCATGAACTGCGGATCGCGCAATAAACCCGAGCAGCAGCGTACTGGTGACAAGGCAGGCCGCAGCCAGCATCAGCGCCACATCGATCGGCCACCCGAGCGCATCGACTGCGCTGACGACCAGCGGGCCGAGCAACTGGCCCGTGGCGAACGCCGCCGCCCAACAGCTCGCCCCAGGCGCGACGGCCCTGACGGGCCGCGGCGTGGCCTCGAGCGTTGGGCGTGAAGTCAATCGAGCGTCACGACACGCCGTACAGCTCGATTTCCTGCGTGTTGAACGTCTGCTCCAGACTGAGCCGAAGGTACGTTGTCGTTCGACGGTACGCAATCGCTGATTTCGCGGCGAGCGGCAGTCTGAACCTGAACATCGTCAATTTCATCTTCCTCTTTCTGGGGATCATTCTGCATGGACGTCCGATGCAATTTCTGATATCGCTGCAGGCGGCGGCCAAGGGTGCGAGCGGCATCATCGTCCAGTTCCCGTTTTATGCCGGAATCATGGGTATGATGGTTGGCTCCGGGCTGGCTGTGACACTGTCCAATGGGTTCGTGGCCATTTCCAATGACGTGACACTGCCGCTGTTTACCTTTGTCAGCGCGGGCCTGGTCAACATCTTCGTGTTGTCGGGTGGCGGGCAATGGGCGGTGCAGGCCCCTGTCATGATTCCGGCGGCGATGGAACTCGGTGCGGACCTGTCGCGCACTGCGATGGCGGTGGCATGGGGCGACGCATGGACCAACATGATCCAGCCCTTCTGGGCGCTGCCGGCGCTGGCGATTGCGGGCCTGCGCGCCAAGGACATCATGGGCTTCTGCCTGATTACGCTCATGGTCTCCGGCGTGATCATCGGAGTCGGACTTGTGGTGTCCCTTAGCGGAGCCGGACCAAGCTGAAAAAGGTGAACGAGACAAGGAGGCTCGCCGCAAGGCGACGCTTCCTTCCGCTGCGCGCTCCGGACCCTCCCGACAGGGAACCGCCTTACGGCCCATGTCTGACAAGCCTGGAGCAACCCTGCGGTAACGCCCGACCGCGTGTCGGAAGGCCTCAATAGAACAGTTCCCGAATATTCACGGTCGATCTCCGGCCGATCGCTCCACGGTGAGCCTGCAGCCATGCCTGTGCCTTGTTCCTGCCCTGATCCTTCAGCATCTCGAGGAAAGACAGGCTCGTGGCGAGCTTGGTTTCGGCCGAAAGCCGGCTCATGAGGTCCTGGGCCTCGATCAGATGGAAGAGCGTATTCTTCAGCCTGAGTTCAAGGCGCCCGAGCGGCGGTACCAGAGTGCGCGCGGCGAACTCGCGGGCGTGCGCATACATGCGCATCTCGCGCAGGAAGGTGGCATTGAAGGCGAGGTCGAGCGTCCGGCTGCGGATATCTTCGGCGGTCTGCGGCGTTTCGCCGTGCAGCAATGGGGCGAGAAGCACCAGCAGGATGTCGTTGGCCTCGCACTCGTAGAACAGCGGAAACACCGCCGGATTCGCCGAATAGCCTCCGTCCCAGTAAGGTTCGCCGTCGACCTCGATCGCCCGGCTGATGGTGGGCAGGCAGGCCGAGGCGAGCACCGTATCGACCGTCAGTTCGCGAGTCTCGAAAAGTCGGAGCTTTCCCGTATTGGCGTGGGTCGCGGCCACGAACAGTTTGAGCGGGCTCTCCAGGCGCAGCCGGGCAAAGTCGATCTGACCCTCGAGGATGTCGCGCAATGGGTTGATGTCGAACGGATTGAGCTGATGAGGCGAAAAATACCGCGCCCAGTGCAGCATCATCCGGGTCGCGGGCGAGAGCGCGGCGGTGTCGCCGTTGGTACTGGTCGAAGTGAAGTCGAAGGGTGCCCGACCGGCGACTGCTTCCCAAAACGAGCCCAGGGCTTCACGCGCGCCCTCACGCCCGCCCTGTAGCAGACCGTGCGCGAGCATGACCGCGTTCATCGCACCGGCGCTGGTGCCACTGACGCCATCGAAATCGAACCCGCCGTCCTCGAGCAGGGCGTCGAGCACACCCCAGGTGAACGCGCCGTGCGCCCCGCCCCCTTGGAGGGCGAGATTGAGAACCGTTGAACTGCGTTTGCCTAGCTGCATGTTTCCACGCCCCGGAGTTCTGAACATGTCCTGCCGCGAGGGCAGAACCACTGATGCTGCACTGCAGCATCAGAATGAGCATAACACTCCGCATGGCGCACCGGAACAGCGCAAGGCGTGACAACCTGTAACAGCTTGCGGGCGAGCGCAGCGTGCGGGGAACGCGCTTGGTTGGCCAGGGTAGCCGGTTTCCGGGCTGCCGGAAGGGGGTCTCTCCGGGGCGCAACGTTTGCACCTGGGCAACCAGGTCCTTGCCCGGCGGATGAAATCCTTGCCGGAGAGTCACCGAAGTGAATCAGCGCTCGTTGTTCGGGAGCGCTTGTTCGTCCGTGAAAGCCTCCATCACTTCATTCGCGATACCCAGCAGGTACTCGTCGTCCCTCTTCCTTCCGATCAATTGAACGCCAATGGGCATGGAATGCGACCCGGTTCCCAACGGCAGGGACATGCACGGGTTGCCGAGCAGCGTCCACCCCCGGCAATACACCGGGTCGCCCGTGCCTTGACTGGCGGGTGGCGCCTCGTCGACAACGGCGGGTGCGAGGACGGCATCGAAGTCCCTGAACAGACCGGATTCGAGTGCCGCAGCAATGGCTTCCTTCTGCTCCAGCGCGTCGAAATAGCTTGCACAGCTAATGCTGCTGCCAAACTCGACGATGGTCACCAGTTCCCGACCCATTCGTTCCCGGAAATGGTCATATTCGTAGACCAGGGTCCTCGCAGCTTCATATGCCATCACGGTCTTCTGGAGCTCGACGAGCTCCGTGTAGGAGCGGGCGAGATCGGTTTCCTGAAGAACCGAGACCCGCTCGCAGAGGCGCTCCGAGACGTTCTTCAGCACCTTCGCGACGTCGCCGCTCAAGGGCAGCCCATCGATGTGCGGTACGAATGCAATGCGCACGTTACGCAGATCGGCAGCCGCTAGATCCACCGCGGATCGGCCTCCCAGTACGCTCAGCAAGATCGCGGCATCGCCAATCGTGCGTGAGAACCAACCGACTGTGTCGAGCGACCGGCTGAAGGCCTTGACCCCGGACGTCGAGACGACGTCGAAGCTCGGCTTGAAACCGATGACGCCACAGTAGGCGGCGGGACGAATGACGCTTCCCGCGGTCTGCGTACCGAGTGCAAGAGGAACCATGCCGTCCGCGACCGCCGCCGCCGATCCGCTCGACGATGCGCCCGGCGTGCGCGCGAGATCATGGGGATTGCGCGTCTTGCCCGGCGTGAAATAGGCGAGTTCGGTGCTCACCGTTTTTCCCGGCAAGACTGCACCTGCCCGTCTGAGCAGTCCGACGGCCGCCGAATCGATCGGAGAGCGTCCGACGCGCAGGTACGAGGTCCCCCAGGTTGTCGGCATGTCGACGGTGTCAAAGATGTCCTTGACACCGACCGGCACGCCGGACAGGACCCCCGGGGTGCAAGGCTCCTGCTCCAGCTCGGATCGGCTCTTGAGATAGACCCACGCACCGACCTCGTGCTCACGCAACTCAATGCGACGCAGCGACTGCGACAACAGACTGTCCATTGTTTTCATGGCTTCCCTTTGGGGGTCGGTGCCGCAGATCGGGTCACCGGTCTCACGATCAGATTCCCTTCGACGCAGCCGGAGTCCGTCCTGCACGTCAGTCTAGCTCGACCCGGTACGGTACGTGAAGCGTGACCGAGTTCGCGGTGGATTGATCGCTCTTGACTGATAATTAGCATGTTCGGATATCGGACCGAGGGGCGCGGCCCCGCGACGCTTCGGCCCGCATTTCCGATTCCCCGGAGTATCCATCGACGACGAGGTGCAGTCGTGATTTCCGCATCCGATATCGCCGGGATGTTCGCCGACCTGGTTGTCGAACCCGTTTCCAGGAAAGCGGACATCTGCCGGCGCGCAGAAGACGCTGCCAGGCAGTTCGTGAACGAGGCGTACGCGGCGAACGTGGCCAGCGAGACCGTGCTGTCCGTGCGCATGCTGTCCTGGAACGACCTGCCTGCGGCGGTAAACAGCTGCTTGAGCTATCCGGCCGACCTGGGGCGCGCCCAGCTGTATGCATGGTCAGCCTGGTTGCAGTACCTCGAGAAGCAGCGCGCCTTGCTCTGTGAACACACGGGCGTAAATGGCCGGCCGGAAGCGCTCGAAGACGGACCGGAGACCGCGCGAAAGCCCGATCGTCAGACGATCCGCGTCAGGGCGGAGTCCTCCGGCCGGGCGCGATCTGTCCGTCGCCCATCGGCAAAGGATCCGATCCGTCGGCCGACGGTGCCATCACCCTGACAGGTCGGGTAGGCCCCCACCTTGTAGGGGTGGCCGGCTGCATCTTGCTCCTGACCGGCCGACCTGCGCTGGTGAGCGGAAGGGGAATCGACTGCAGGCGGGGTGGATCCGCCCCCGCGACTGAAGCACAATTTGCCCAAGGCAGGGCACGCGACTCTTTGACAGCACGATGGGCGTGAACTAGTTTCAGAGCGGAACGCAGCCGGCACGTCGCCTTGCGACATGCCGGCTGCACACTCGGGACCGCACGTTTGGTTTCCGAGCCGGGTCGCGCATCGCCACGCGACGAGCGATTCCATCGACGACGAAATCTGGTCAGCGCCCCCGGGGCCGACGCTGACCGATGCCCCTGTGGTGGCCCCCAACGCCAAAAGGGCTGCAATCATGGCGACATTCATTACACTCTCGAGTTTTACCGATCAGGGCATCCGCAACGTCAAGGACACGACGAAGCGGGCCGAGGCAGTCAAGGAACTGGCAAGAAAGTTCGGCGCCGAATTGACAAGCATCTACTGGACGCTCGGCCAGTACGATGTGGTCGCGATCATCAACGCGCCCGACGACGAGGCGGCCACCGCCTTCGGCCTGGCGATCGGCGCTGCGGGCAATGTGCGCACGGAAACCTTGCGCGCCTTCTCGAAGGACGACATGGACGCGATTCTGGCCAGGTTGGCCGCGTGACGGACGGAAACTCGGGGCCAGGTCGGGCATACACGCCTTTGACCGCTCACGTCGAGTGAATGAGTTCAGGGCCTGTCCCTGGGTTTCCGCTTGCACTTGGCACGACCGGTCGCGGGCCCATGGAGAATCCTGCTCTGCAGCATGGGCAGAGTTCTGACGCTGCCCACCGCAAGGAGCAACTCGATATCCGCCACCCTCCAAGGCGCCACCGCGCACATCTTTCCGCGCGGTGGAACGACGGATGGCACGCCGGTTGCGGGCTACGACGACGGTCAGCTGAGCGCCGGCGTTGGGTTGAGGATCTTTTCGCTCGCTGCGACGCTCGCAATGCATGAAACGCGACGTCCTTGAAGGAGCAAACAGATGAAATCCGATGCCCGCCGCACCGGCCGCCGCCGGTTTCTCAGCGCAGCCACGATCGCCGTTGCTGGCCTCGCATCGATGCCGCTCGTGCGCCGGGCCTTCGCTTCCGAGGTGTTCCCGGTGAAGATCGGCATCATCGGGGCGGGCCGCATCGGCGGCACGCTTGCGGAGCTGTGGGCGAAGGCCGGCCACGCAGTGCTGCTTTCGTCGCGTCATCCCGAACGGCTGGAAGCGCTCGCGGCGCGTCTCGGACCGCTCGCGAGCACCGGATACCCGCAGGAGGCGGCGAGTTTCGGCGAGGTCGTGCTGATCGCAGTGCCGTACCACGCAACGCCGCAGGTCGGCCGCGACTATGCTGACGAACTGCGCGGCAAGGTCGTGCTCGACGCTGGCAACCCGCAGCCGCATCGCGACGGCGAGATGGCTCACGCCGCGCGGGCCAAGGGTGCCGGGCTCGCGTCGGCTGAATTCCTGCCCGATGTGCGCCTCGTGCGCGCGTTCAATACCCTACCCTGGACGACCTTGCGCAACGAGGCCCACCGCGCCGGCGAACGCGTCGCGATCCCGCTCG
>CAYOKH010000079.1:0-7886 GCA_964404505.1 uncultured Azoarcus sp. | reverse complement strand
AGAGGCCGAATATGCCGAATGAAGGCGTGGTCCATGTGATCGACGACGACGAGGCGGTGAGGCAGTCGCTCGAGTTCCTGCTCGCGAGTGCCGACCTTCACGCGCGCACCTACGACTCCGCCAAGGCTTTCCTCGCCCGAATGGGCGAGATCGAGCCAGGCTGCGTCATCACCGACGTGCGCATGCCCGGGATGTCCGGCATTCAGCTTCTGCAGCACCTCCAGGAGAGGGAGGCTGCCTTGCCGGTCATCGTCATCACGGGTCATGGCGATGTGCCGCTGGCCATGGAGGCGATCAGGAGCGGCGCGGTGGACTTCCTCGAGAAGCCGTTCGACGACGAGGCGCTGCTGACCGCAGTGCAGGCGGCGCTGAAGCGGAAAAACGCTGATGACGGTCGCGAGGCGGAACGGCGCGAGTTTGCCCGCCGTATCATGGCTCTCTCGGGCCGGGAGCGGCAGGTGCTGGACGAGTTGGTCGCTGGGCACCCCAACAAGATCATCGCCTTCGATCTGGGCATCAGCCCTCGAACGGTCGAGATCTACCGGGCCAACCTGATGACCAAGATGCAGGCGTCAAGCCTGTCCGAACTCGTGCGCATGGCTCTGCTCGCCGGGGGTGAGGTGGTCGGGCGCTGATGGGCCTCACTCGCCGTCATGCTCGAGAGAGTTGCGGATCATGTCTGCGAGCCCGTCGCCGATCAGCGGCTTCTCCACGAGTCGAATGCCGGCTTGTTCGACGCGTCGGCGCAGTGCGAGGCTGGGATGCCCCGTCACGAGAAATGCCGGCAGAACCACGCCCCGGCTTCTGAGCGTGGCCAAAAGTTGCAGGCCATCCAGATCGGGCAGATAATAGTCGATGAGCAGACAGCCGTATGTCGGCAGGTTCGGCTCGTCCAGCAACGCGCGGGCATCGGCATAGAGCCACACTGCGAAGCCGTCCATCTCCATTGCGAATTTCAGCGAATGGCGCACCGCAGCGTCGTCGTCGACGACGATCAAGGTTGGCGGCGAACGGCTCAGCTCACGCCCCTGCTTGTTCGTGGTCGGACCGTCCATTGCACCAACTCCACAGAATCCACATAGCAGGACAGTACGGCTGTTGATTGGAAACCTTGATGTAGATCATGGGAGCATCGCCAGGCAGCTTTCGACCCGGCGTCGACGGATCTCGAAATCGCTTCCAAGCTGTCTGTTGAGACACCATCGCCTCGGAATACCGAGCGTTTTCATCATCCAGAGGCGATACTGTATCGTGTTGCACGGTCCGAGAACGCATGATACGCTCAGGAGGTATTATGGGGCCTGTTGACTGGCCTTCGCTGAATCGCCCGAACGTGGCGTTGGGTGCTGGCATTGGATCAGTGACCCCGTTTGCGATCTCCAGCCGGCCTTTTTTTTCGGTCGCGCAATGCAGCGGCCAAAGCTCGCTGGAGGGTCATGGGAGGCGGTTCCGAGAGTGACTTCGTGCGTCGTCAGAATCTGGAAAAGTTCCGGAGGCGGCTTGCTTCCGCGACCGACGAAGCCGAACGCAGATTGCTGCGGAAGCTGTTGGTTGAAGAGGAGTGTAAGGCACCGAGTGCAACGGGCGGAAGCCCGATGACGGGCGAAAGCCCGACCACGAGTAATCGCCACGAGCCTTGACCCGCATGGCAGTCTCTGGCGGGGCGCAGTCAAGCCGGCGCCCCGAAGCAGTTCATCGGCTCTTCGAGGCCGGGAATCTTTCTAAGGCTGCCGACGACAGTCGGATGACGCTGACGGCGTTGGCGCCCTTGCTCCGCGCCATCGTTCGAGCCATTATTTGGCCGACTTCACTTCGATGCGCCGCCGTTTCTGCTTGGCCTCTTGCGGCTTTGGCAAAGTGACCTTGAGTACACCCTTCTCGAAGGCTGCCTTCACCTTCTCCGGGTCAACGACGCCCGGCAGGCGGATCGACCTGCGGAACGATCCGTAGCTGCGCTCGACCACATGGTAGTCCTTCTTTTTCTCCTCGGACTCGGATTTCTTCTCGCCCTTGATGATAAGGACGTCGCCCTCGACCGACACATCGAGGTCCTTCTCTTCGACGCCGGGCAATTCTGCGGTGATCTCGATGCTGTCGTCGGTCTCGGCCATATCCATCCGCGGAGCCATGACGATCCCGCCATTGCCGGCGGTCGCGGGCCGGCCTGAACCCAGGAATTCATCGAACATCCTGTCGATCTCGCGGTGCAGCTGGCCGAGCGGCTCACTCCGACGTTCGTCATTCCAGAGCGAGGGAAGCCAATGTCGCGTAGCCATCTTCTTCATCCTCCTTTGTTGAATTGAAGCCAACCTCGGCAGAATGGCGAAGGTCGCTTCCCGCCGCGTTGATGTGGGTCAAATTGAGGGCACGAAATTGGCGCGTAAATACGAATTGGACGCCCTCTTCATCGACCGCGAGGGCGATCATCTTCGCGAAACGAGAGTGGGACGGCTGTTCGAAACCCGTCCGGACCCCGGGAACGTGGGTTAGACGCCGGGATACGAACCTTATGACTCCTTTGTTTCATGATCGCCTGAACGTCGCCCTGCTGGGCCTGGCGCTGCTTGGTCTGGTATCCGGTCTTGTCCTCTTGCTGGCTGGGCAACCGGACCTTGCCAGAATCATGTGGACGGCAGGTGTCATCCCCGTCCTGGCAGCTCTTTGCGTCGAGATCGTTCGAAGTCTCTGGAAGGGCGAGGTCGGGCTTGACATCGTGGCGGCGCTGTCAATGTCGGCAGCGCTGCTGTTCGGCGAAACGCTGGCGGCGGCGGTGGTCGCGCTGATGTATTCGGGCGGAACCTTCCTCGAGAGTTTTGCGCAAGGTCGCGCCCGGCGAGAGATGAGCGATCTCTTGTCTCGCGTGCCCCGAACGGCCACACGCCACCGGAACGGCGCGCTCGATGAAGTGCCTCTGGACGACATCGCACCGGGCGACCTGCTTCTGATCCGGCAGGGCGACGTTGCACCCGTGGACGGGACGGTCGAGAGCGAGCGCGCGATGCTCGATCAGTCGGCGCTGACGGGCGAGTCGATGCCCGTCCGGCTGGCGCATGGGCAGGAAGTGATGAGCGGCTCGACCAACGGGGGCGAGGCCTTCGATCTTCGGGTCACGCGGCGGGCTGCCGACAGCACCTATGCCGGAATCGTCAGGCTGGTCGAGGCGGCGCAGAAGTCCAAGGCGCCGATGGCCAGGCTGGCCGACCGCTATTCGCTGCTTTTCCTGACCGTCACAGTAGCGCTGGCGACCTCTGCGTGGTGGTTCACCGGAGATCCGATCCGCGCGGTTGCGGTTCTGGTGGTCGCGACACCCTGCCCGCTGATCCTCGCCGTTCCGGTGGCATTGGTGGCCGGGCTGTCACGGGCGGCCCATTTCGGCGTTCTGATCAAGGGGGCGAAACCTCTTGAGGCGCTGGCCCGGATCAAGACGCTGATCCTGGACAAGACCGGCACACTGACTGACGGGCGACCACAGATCGTGTCAATCGACAGGCATGGCGACATGTCTGAGGACGAAGTTCTGTATTTCGCCGCGGCACTCGACCAGGCATCGAAACACCCGATCGCACAGGCGATCGTCGCGGCGGCACGTGCGCGCGTCACCGCCTTGCCGATCCCTGAAAACGTTGTCGAGACGCCGGGGGAAGGCGTTGCGGGAACCGTCGATGGACGAAAGGTCGTCGTGGGAGGTGCAGGCTTCGTTGCCTCGCAGGCCGGTGTTGCCGAACCTGAAGGCGCGGTCATGGAGGCGGGGTCGGTGGTCGTGTCGCTTGGGGTGGACGGAAAACTTGTGGGTCACCTCGTGATGGCCGACGCGCTACGCGCTGGTACGGCAGAACTGCTGGCAGGACTGCGCAGATTGGGGATCGCCCGCATCCTGCTGGCGACAGGTGACCGCCGCGCCGTGGCCGAGGCCGTGACCGAGGGGCTGGGGCTCGACGCCGTGCGGGCCGATCTGACCCCCGATCAGAAGGTGCTTCTGGTTCTGACGGAGCGCAAGAATGGCCCGGTGATGATGGTGGGCGATGGCGTCAACGATGCGCCTGCGCTGGCGGCCGCCGATATCGGGGTCGCGATGGGCGCGCGGGGAGCGGCGGCCTCGGCCGAGGCGGCGGATGTCGTGTTGCTGGTCGATCACCTGGATCGCCTCTTGCCGGGGATCGAAGTCGCTCAAAGTTCCCGCCGGATCGCCATCGAAAGTGTCGTGGCCGGGATTGGTTTGTCGGTACTGGGCATGACCGCCGCGGCATTCGGATACCTGACGCCCGTGCAGGGCGCGCTCTTGCAGGAGTTGATCGACGTGGCGGTCATCCTGAACGCACTGCGGGCGCTCAGGATCGTGCCGGGACAAACAGGACAGATCGCGAGCGGCCATGCCGATGCACCATCCGGCTGGCGGCCCCGACCGACATCCACCGCCGCATAGCCCGGAAGGCCCCGTCAGATGAGCAGACTCTCCCATTCCGAAGTTCACATGGTTCATCGCATCGGCTGGCTTCGCGCCGCTGTTCTCGGAGCGAACGACGGTCTCGTCTCCACTGCCAGCCTCGTGGTCGGGGTCGCTGCGGCAGGATCCGGGCGTCCCGAGATCCTGATTGCGGGGCTTGCCGGGCTTGTTGCCGGAGCGATGTCGATGGCTGCCGGCGAATACGTATCCGTCAGTTCACAGACCGATGCGGAACAGGCCGACATCGCCCGCGAGACCCGCGAGTTGAAGGAAACGCCTGAGGCGGAGCTCGACGAACTGACACGCATCTATGTTGCGCGCGGCCTCGAAGATGAACTCGCCCGACAGGTTGCGATCCGGCTGACCGAGAGTGACGCGCTTGGCGCCCATTCGCGTGACGAGCTTGGCATCTCGGAGACGGTGAGTGCGCATCCGATCCAGGCAGCGTTGGTGTCAGCGATGACCTTCGCGGTCGGGGCTGTCATCCCGCTGATCATTGCAGTGCTTGCGCCTGCGGCACAGATCACGCTCTTCGTCGCAGTCACAACTCTGGTCGCGCTGTCTGTGCTGGGTGGGCTTGGGGCATCAGTCGGTGGAGCAGGCATCCTCAAGGGAGCCACTCGCGTCACCTTCTGGGGAGCGCTTGCGATGGCCGCCACCGCTGGGGTGGGGATGATTTTCGGAGTGAGCACGGGATAGAGAAAGAGTGGCAGCGGAGGTTGGTCCAAATCATCACCTCCCACCACGAGTAAGCCCCCGTCTCCACGGGCGCCAGTTGTCGGCTGTTGCTAATGGGTCAAGGAGGTGCATAGTGCCAAACAGGCGGTCCAAAAAACTAGGCCTGTCGACCACGAGTTCGTGGAGGCGCCTACTCTGCCTAGCATTGAGTTCATCGATGCAGGCCAAGACACTGCCTCGCCTCACGATACGCTGCCCTACAAGGTTGACGGAACTGTTCATGTGTTCGGCCAGCAGGCGCACGAGCACCCGCAATATCGCTGAGTTGACGGGACCGCTCGAGCCAGCGGCCTCGATCGCCAGATCGCACTCCGTATCAAAGCCAAGGGATCGGTTGTTCAAGTTGGCCGAACCTACCCTCAGCAACCAGTCATCAACGATCATCAGCTTTGAATGAACTATAATTGCCACGTCTTCATCGGCGATCGGAGCAAATGCTTTGAAGCGCTTGTAACGATCCGCCTGACGCAGCCGGTGAATGAGGTCATTTCGGGCGTGATCCATGGCGAGCCGGTCAAACACCCCGCCGCTATGGAGTGGACAAATAACGATGATTTCGGGGCCATTGGATTCCTTGAGCCGCCCGGCCAGTGCTGATCCAATAGAGACTGACGTAAAGTATTGGTTCTCTATGTAGACCCACCGTTTTGCGGAAGCGATAGCCGCCAGATACAGAGCCTCGATTTCCCTGATTTCCGGCCACCCTTCCATGACCGGTTCAGTGCGAGCGATCGCTACCGAAACGTCTTCGACATCGGGCTCGAGGTATTGCGGCCAAGCACTTGCACGTTTGGCCGGCAACTGAATCTGATCGCCAGTTGCACGAGCCCATCGCTCGCGCACCAGATCTCCCAACGTCTCCGCCGCTGGTCCGTCTACAGCCATGACCACGTCGTGGCGCGGTCCATAGATTGTGCCGTCGCGGGTCCGTCGCCGACGGTCTGCCGGCAGATGCGCCGGAGTGTCCCAACGATTTCGGGTGAAATCAGACCCGCCGCAAAAGGCGATTGAATCGTCGATTACGAGGATCTTCTGGTGATGGGCTGCCCCCCGAGGAATTTTGCTGTCGAGACGATAATGCAGGCGATCGTGGGATAGCCAGCGTCCGGCCTTCTGCGGCCCCACCCGCCGCTGCAGCGCAAAGACAAGGACCATGTCCCAGATCAGGATGTGGACCTGAAGCATAGTGGATTGGTTTAGCAGTCGCTGCATCAACTCGTGGAACGTTTCGCCGTCATCGCCTTCAAAGCGAACGCGAGGGTCAAAATCCCATCCAAGTAGCAGAATAGACCTGTGGGCATTCTCCATGGCAGCCTTCATGGCCCGGAAATACTCCGATCCATCTACAAGTGTTGTCATGCGCCTTGCGCGTTCAATTCGCCAGCAATTCACGCCTTTCTGCAAAATGCCCCGCCGCTGGCTTGCTTCCTGCTTTGGCATGATTGTTATAGGGTCCTGTGCCGGATAGACCAATCCGCTGTTGGTGGGCTATTCACACTACAGTCAACACTGGTCGATTGGCCTGGCGGTTCTGGGAGGCGGCTTCACTTCGGCAATCGTGGGCTTTGGCTTGCCTTGGGCGTTCCAGCGTATCGGATTTGATCCTGCACTGGGGAGCGGCCCGATCTGCACGATCATTCAGGATGTGGCGAGCCTCTCGATCTACTTTGCTCTGGTTATCGTTCTCATCGTGTAAGTGACCCTTTTCGGATAAAGGAGCCGGTGCTTCGCAGCCGTTCGGCTCGCGATTGTTTGATCTGTGGCCTATCGACGACCGAAATGGTCGAAGAAATTGCGGCGCAGGAGTCCCAAGATCCGTTGGTGCAACTTTGAAGTTTGAGTCGGCGCAGATTGCATGTGTTTCGCCATTACGCGCGGTGCCGTGCCGAAGAGCCCGCGAGCTGCAATGATCCGAGCGATCATCGGGTTCCACTCTATCAAGGCCTCCTCCGCTTCTTCGGCCATGTAGCCTGAGACGATCTCTGGCGGTGGGGCGAACACTTCAGGTATCTCACTCGAGATATCAGTGTCGCCAAGGATATTCCACTTTGACACTCCGCCCATGTGCGGAGAACTCAACCCGTAGACGACTCGGCGGATTCGGGTCTCGCGGATCGCGAGGGAGCACATAGCGCAAGGCTCTGCGTTCACATAGATCTCGCAGTCGTCAAGGCTGACGGTGCGGAGCGTCTTCTGCGCTTGCGAGATGGCGACCACTTCTGCATGCCGCGTCACATCACCATCGTGCGAAACCATGTTGATCGATTCCGCCACGATGACGCCGTCGCGGCAGATGACTGCGCCGTACGGATATTCGCCAGCGTCTCCCGACGCTTTTGAAAGGGCAATGCAGTGCATCATCATGAGGCGGTCGGTTGCATGTGCGTCCATTCTCGCATTCCGTTGTTCACATTTCTTCGCCGGTAGCTCCGGCATCCAGCTCCGCCTTGGAGCGACAGCTTTACGACCATTGCGAGTCCACGGCGAGCGCCAGGGGATTCCCCTGATCTCTTCCGCTTCGGCGATTCTCCCATCATCGCTGCACGGATGCTTGATTGAGATCAAGGCAGCGCGGGATGGCCTGAAGTCTGCTCGTTCGGTATAAATGGCAAAGAGTGTTTGGTCCCTTTCGCATGCTGACGACGCCCCGGCAGGTCACCTTTCGCACCCGTGGCCTGACCAAGGTCTATGGCACGGGCGATGT